>CASEQJ010000007.1 GCA_949290055.1 uncultured Olsenella sp.
GTCCGGCGCGGCGTCGGGGCCGTTCATTGCTGTAATTACGGAAGAAAACCAGCGTTCCTTAATGGAACCGCGTTTTGTGCCAAGCGCATAATAATCATCGGGATGCAGCCGCAGACGTCTGCCCGCCGTTCCGAAGCGGCGCGGTACGAATGTCGGGATAAGCGGAAGAACACCGCCGCGATCCTGAAAAAATGAATTTAACGAAACATTTAAGAGCCGGAATCAGGGGACCGGACGGAGAAAAAAGGAAACTTGTTTTTTTCCGGATTTTCCGCAGGTTTCGGAAAGCCGAACCAATGACAGAACAGTACGGTGCAGGCCGCTGACCCGTTACAGTCCAACGGCATAAGCTGATGAAATGAAATCATACTGCAATTGCATGCCGGGGAGCTCAGATCCGGGGAATGCTTTCCTCGCGGACAAGCTCAACCTCAACGATTTCCTGGGTAAATTTATGGTTATACTTGTTTGCCCACAACAATTGGTTGGCATTCTCGAAGTCACCATTCTTGATGAGGTTCTCGGAGCCGCCCTTAATGGTCAACCTGATATCATCAAGGCAAAGGTCACCTGTCATACCACCAAAATAGTACTTGATACACTGCTGATTGCCATCGGCAGGGGTAAAATCAAACGTAAAATCGCCCCAATCTGTGGTGGGTTGAAACGAGTATATGGTTTGATCACCTTCACTCACAGGCATCGTCAAGATATTGACACTAATTGGATTTTCCATCTTACATTTAAAAGACATGGTATATTCAGTACCAGCTTGAAGAGGAGCGTCGAGCCGGAGGCCGAGAAGAACGGGTTCGCCAGACACACGAGCGCGAGCAGCGGCAGCTGCCACGCGAGCCCGCGCAACGTGGCGCGCGCGCCCCGTGCGACGAGCGAGAAGGCCAGCGCACCCGCGAGCGAGACCGCCACCAGAACGGGCTCGACCGCCAGCATGCAGAGCGCGACCGTCCCCGCGAGCAGCGTCGCAGGCACGGCCGCGTGGACGGCGTCAAAGGCTCTGGCACGCGGAACTGCCACGTCGCGCCGGCTACTCGGTGAACTCGGTCACGTAGAGCCAGGTGACGACGTCACCGGCGGCAAGCTCGCACTCGGAGGCGGCAACTTCCGCCATCTCGCCGTTGACCTCGAACATCCACCCGCTCATGTCACCGAAGTCGCCGCCCGCCAGACCGTTGATCCCCTGGACGTACATGCCGTACTCGGAGTCCGAGGCGTTGACGTCGTCGGCGGCGGCAACGAGCGCGTCGTAGGCCGTGGCGCCCTCGGGGAGCTCAACCTCCGACGTGGTCTTCTCGCCCTCGCCGGCCGTGGCGTCGATCTCCACGGTGACGGCCATCGTAGCCTGCTGCTCCTGCGCGGCGGGCGCGTCGTCGGAGCCGCCGCCCACCGCCGGCGCGCCACCACACGCAGCGACCGTCAGCGCGAGCGCGCATGCGGCGACACCGCCGACGAGCCGCGCGACGAACGTCCTTCTCGACAGGTTCTTCTCAGACATGAAAGCCTCGCTTCCTCCCGGAGACCGGGCGTCGGGAGGGCAAGGCGGGGCCGACGGTCACCCCGTCGTCCCTGGCACAGCCGTGTGCTGATCCGGAGTCAAACCGGAGTCGTTTTCAACATGACGTGGCAGCTGCAGGAGCCGTGCCCTCGGTATGTGGTTGGCGTCAGTGTAGCATGCGCTTTCCGCGTCCGGCGTATGCGGACGAGAAGAGCGGGTATAGGAGGGTCACCTATCCCAGCCGCGGAATCGGGGTCCCATGTCTCAGCGTCGCCCGCTCGCGCCCGTCCTTCTCGCCCTGCTTGCCCTTCTTGCCCTGCTCCCTGCGCTCGCGCCCGCAACGGCGCACGCGACGGAGCTCACTAAGCTCGTCGACCCCGACACCTCCGCGCGCTGGGAGGGGGTCTTTGGCGCGGGCGAGAGCACCGTCTCCACCGAGAACGCCGGGCGCATATGGGCCGACAAGTCCGTCTACGCGAGCACCGAAGCCGCGCGCGCCGCCGGCCTGCCCGTGAAGGCCGAGGTGGACGACCACAGCTTCATAGTGGGGCTCTCCACGCTGGCCTCGGCCGTGTCCGTGCGGCAGGAGGGCGGACCCGCGCACGACGTGGTCTTTGTGGTGAGCACCAACCGCCTGCTCGCCGATGTCACCTACGGCGGCCGGCCCCAGGCGGACTACCTTGCCGACGCCCTCAACCAGGAGATCGCGCGCCTCATGGCGGAAAACGACGGCGCCGCCGCCCCCACGCGCGTGGCCGTGATCGGCTACGACTCCAAGGTCACGACCCTCATGCCGCTCGACACCTACACGCCGGACGACAACGGCGACTACGTCACGTATGGCAGCGGCACGCTCTCCGTGACCGCCACGACCGCGGACGGCGCGGGCGTGGGCGCCTCCGCCCGTCTTGGCAGCGGGTCCTACCTGCAGCTCGCCACGCACGTGGCGGGCGACGTGCTCACGGACGCCGCGGACGACCCCGGCTCCGAGAGCCGCGTCCCTGTGCTCTGCCTCATGGGCTGCGAGACCCCGCCCATGGCAAGCCCCAACTTCACGGACCCGCCCGTCTACACCGGTTACGCCACGGGCTTTCTGGGCCCGCTGCCGAGTAGCCACGAGAACGGCTACGGCACGGACGCGCTTCTCGCCACGCTGCTGACCATGAGAAACGAGGCCGCGCGCGTGGGCGACGCCTGGGGCGCCGAGCGGCCGCTCACGTTCTTCACCTGCGGCCTGGACACGAGCGAGACGGCCGCCTACCTGCTGGAGACCGCCCACGAGCAGGCGCACCACCCCCTGCCCGGCACCGGCGCGGCGGCTGGCACTGACCTGCGCGACAACCTCTCTGCGGCGGCGCAGGCGTTCGCCCAGGCCTCTGCGGCGGGCGAGAAGAACGTCACGCTGCAGCTCTTTGGCTCTAGCTCGAGCGGCCTCGTGGCCGAGGACGTCACCTTCCCCTGCATGCCGGGCCTGCTCAGCGTCGCCAATGGCTACGAGGTCACGCCCGTCGACGACTACCTCTCCGCCCGCAGCGCGAGCGCGCTCTCGTGGGCCTTCGGCACCGTGGTGGACCGCTCGCTCGGCGTGGTCTACACCGCACCGGCCTCGGACGGCCCCGGCGACGACCGCCCCGGCGGCAGTCGCGTCACCGTCTCCGACGAGGTGGGGCCCGGCATGGAGGTCGCACGCGTGAGCGGCATCGTCTACGGGAGCACGCTGCTTGACGGCGAGCTGGCCGCGCAGGCCGTGAAGATCAGCCTCGAGGACCCAGGCGACATCGAGGCCACCCACGTGTTCGGCTACCTCGTTGAGGCCATGAACTCCCGCTACAACCTGGGCTACGCCGTCTACGACCTCTTCTACGACGCGCTGCAGGACGGCCAGTTCGCCTACGCCGGCCCCGGGGACTTCTCCAACCACGTCTCCTGGTACGTGAACGACGCGCACGAGATGGTGCCCATGGCCGGCGAGCCCTTCGCCTTTGCCACGCAGGCCGAGGTGGACGCCGCCGCGGACGGGCGCTGGCAGGAGCGTGCCCCCGAGGACGTGCGCGAGAAGATCCAGGCCGCCCAGGACGCCGGCGCCACCGCCGTCTGCGAGACGTACTACTACATAGGCAACCTGCCCAACCAGTACACCGGCGGCGACGTCACGCTCTACGACTTTGCGGTCATGGTCGAGACGAGCCTCACCACCGGGCGGCAGACGCTTCTGCTCTCGGTGCCCGTGGACGCCGTTCCCGCGCGCCGCACCAGCGTGACCGTGGCCGAGAGCGGCTCGGCGACGCTCGCGCTCGACGGCGATACGGACGTGAAGCCGCTGCGCTTTGCGTATCTCGTCTCGCCCACGCCGGACACCGAGGCCGTGCTCACGCGCGCAGACGCCGGCGAGGAGGTGAGCGACGAGGAGCTCGAGGCGGCGCTCGGCGCGGACGTGCAGCGCGTGCCCTCGGGCGCGCGGGCAGTCTTCGCGAGCGCCTTCACCGGAACCGGCGCGGACGCCGAGGCCGGCGCCACCGCCTCTGCCTGGGCGGCGCAGACCAACTCCTACTACGCCTTCTCGCGCGACACGCCGCTCTTCTCGCGCACCTCCAGCGGCTACGCGCCGCTCGCGGAGCTGCCACAGAGCGGGCAGACCTACTACTTCGAGCAGACCGTCTACACCGCAAACGTCACCTCCGCCGGTGACGAGGCGCCGGCCGCGGTCGAGAAGGCCATGGTGCCCTACACGGTGGCTCTTGGCGCAAGCGAGATTCCGCTGCACTTTGACGTGCGCGGCGGGCAGTGCGTGGCGCTCGCGGGCGCCCCGCGCTACGTCCGTGCGACCGAGCTCGGCTCTGCCGAGAAGAGCCCCAACAAGACGGGCAGCGCGCCCTACGTGGAGCGGCTCTCGCTTGCCGAGGAGGGCGACGGTGCCGTGCGCATCTCGGCGAGCCTGGGCAACAACGGCGCCCTCGTCCTGCCGGACGACGTGGAGGAGCCTCCCGTGGTGGATCCCGACGACCCCGAACCCGCTCCGGATCCGGACCCTGAGCCCGGCCCCGATCAGACACCCGACGAGCAGGCTCCCGCTGACGGCCAGCAGACGGGCGACCAGCTCGCCGGAACCGGCGACCCCACGAGCGCCGCCGTGCTTCTTGCCCTCGCCCTGGTCGGTGCGCTGGCCCTCCTTGGCTCGCAGCGCCCCTGACACACTTGTGTATTCGGTTGGGAGTCGCTCGCCAACTCGGATTGGGGCAAATCCGCCCATGGAATACTCAATGGCGGTATCCCCGATCCGGAAAGGACCGTCGTGCTCCTCAGCCTTGTATTCATTGTGCTTGGATTTGCCCTGCTCATTTTTGGCGCCAACCTCCTCGTGGACGGCGCCTGTAGCATAGCCGCGCGCTTCGGTGTCCCCGAGCGCGTGGCCGGCCTCACGATCGTCGCCATTGGCACGTCCCTGCCGGAGCTCGTGGTCAGCGTCACCTCCGCTGTGGGCGGCCACGCGGACATGGCCTTTGGCAACGTCATGGGCAGCTGCCTGGCAAACCTGCTGCTGATTCTCGGCCTCTCGGCCGTGATCGCCCCGGTCACGCTCTCGCGCAGCACGCAGCGCTTCGAGATTCCCGTGAGCGTGGCGGCCTGCGGACTGCTCGCGCTCGTGGCCAACACGGACGGCCAGGTCACGCTCGTCGAGGGCGTGGTCCTTCTCGCCGCGTTCATCGCCTTCGTGGCGCGGACCGTCGTCGTGGGCCTCGGCGAGGGCGCAACGGAGAAGGAGAGTGCGCCGGAGGACCCCGACGCCGGCGTCGTCTCCTCTAACACCTTCCGTGACCTGCTCTTCATCGTGGGCGGCATCGCGGCCCTCAAGTTTGGCGCGGACTTCGTGGTGGACAACTCCGTGGAGATCGCGGGCGCCATGGGAATCTCCGAGCGCGTGATCGGCATTACCGTGGTGGCGCTCGGCACCTGCCTTCCGGAGCTGGTCACGAGCGTGGTGGCCGCCTTCCGCGGCAACTCCGACATAGCCGTGGGCAACGTCGTGGGCTCCAACATATCCAACCTGCTGCTCGTCATGGGCGGGCCGGCGCTCTTCGCCAACATACCCTATGACCCGGCGTACAACGTGGACCTGGCGCTGCTCGCGCTCTTTTCCGCCGTGCTCGTGGGCTTTGCCTTCATCGGGCGCCGTCACGAGATGAGCCGCGCCAACGGCGTCGTCTTCGTGGTGCTCTATGCCGCCTACATTGCCACGTCAGTCATGCGCTAGCCGACGCGGAACCTCCGCAGTTGGCCCAAAGGCGGATAATCGGCTGCCCTGTGTCACTTCAGGGCTCATCTGAGGTCCTCTTTCGGAGTGACGCACCCAATCTCCGCTGTCACGCCACACTATTGCCTGTTGGCAAGTAACGACCTAGCCATTGGATCAAGAAGAGAGCTCTCTGAGTCCCTCAGATGAGGCTCAAAGTGACACAGCGCCGTTGCTTTTCTGCCTCTGCACGATAACGCGCGAGACTGCCTAGACAAGCCACGTCGGCAGCAGAAGCACTACGAGCAGGAGAATGTCGAAGAGGAACAGCCAGAACTGCCAGACCGGCAGCAGGCAGCTGTAGAGGAAGTTGTGGGGCAGACGCTCGTCGGGGTCGCGCCCCTCGAGAAAGCCAACGAGCCGCTCGGCGCTCGGAAGGTCGTGCTCCCTCATGAAGCGCGTCACCTTGTGCTGATACCACAGGAGCCAGAACATGAGCGCAAGCCTGACTAGGTTGACCGCCTGCCGAGCTCGGTACGTGTCACCCGGGCGCAGGATCAGCATGATTTCCACCACGCTCACAGCGAAGAAGAGCACGTACACGAGGGCCGCCTTGCCAAGAAGGACCACAAGCTCATGACGAGACTCGGTCTCGGCGCGCACCGCACGGGCGCCGCGCTCGCCGAGCAGCTCGGAGGCGCTGGTTCCCAGCACGTCTGCCACAAGCGTGAGGCTCTGCACGTCAATGAGGGTCTTGCCGGTCTCCCAGTTGTTCACCGTCTGGCGGCTCACGTAGACGCGCCGCGCGAGCTCCGCCTGCGTGAGGCCGGCCGCCTCGCGTCGCTCGCGGACGCGTTCGCCCACAACCTGCCGCGCGCTCTGAAGCTCCTCCGCCATGGCACGTCCCCCCTCCTTGCGGAAATCGTACCCGCATCGGGTGCCCGCGGCGAGTCAAAACACTTTGACACGCACCGCCTGGGCAAGAAGAACCACTATGCCGTGAGGAAGATCGTGGCGCCGAGGGCTATGTAGACCAGGCCGGAGGCCACGGACGTCACGCGCCCGGCGCGCGGGCTGCGGGTCAGCAGACGCGAGAAGGGCGCCGCAACCAGCACGATCACCACGGTCCAGAGCGTGGAGAGCGCCACGTAGGTGAGGCCGAGCGCCAGGAACGGCACCGGCCCGAAGGAGTTGGGCGTGGCCACGAACTGCGGCAGCAGCGCCAGGAAGAACAGGATGATCTTGGGGTTGAGGACGTTGGTGAGCACGCCCTGAGCAAAGACGCGCAGGTTGGAGCCGGCTACAGGCTCGCCGTCCTTCTCGCCCACCGAGAAGGACGAGCCGCCGGAGAGAATGCTGCGCACGCCCATAACCGCGAGGTAGGCCGCACCTGCCACCTTGATCACGTTGAAGGCCACCGGAGAGGCGGCGAGCACGAGCGAGAGCCCGGCCGCCACGAGGATCGTGTGCACCACCAGGCCCGCGTTGATGCCGAGCGCGCTGGCGAGCCCCTCGCGCCGGCCGCCGGAGACGGTGCGCGTGAGAATGTAGACGGTGTCGATTCCCGGCGTGAGGCAGAGAGCCGCCGCAGACGCGACGAAGCCCCCGTAGCCGACGATTCCCAGCATGAAGCGCGCCGCCCGGGCCTAGAGGACCTTGGAGAGGAAGCTCTGGGTGCGCGGGTTCTGCGGGTTGCCGAAGATCTCGTCCGGCGTGCCCTGCTCCTGGATTATGCCCTCGTCGACGAAGATCACGCGGTCGGCGACCTCGCGGGCGAAGCCCATCTCGTGCGTGACGACCACCATGGTCATGCCCTGCTCGGCGAGCTCGCGCATGACGTCGAGGACCTCGCCGACCATCTCGGGGTCGAGCGCGGAGGTGGGCTCGTCGAAGAGCATTATGTCCGGGTTCATGGCCAGGGCGCGGGCGATGGCCACGCGCTGCTGCTGGCCGCCGGAGAGCGAGCTCGGCATGGCGTCGGCCTTCTCGGAGAGGCCCACGCGCGCGAGCAGGCGCTCGGCGGTGGCGGAGGCCTCCTCCTTGCTCATGAGCTTGAGCTCCACCGGCGCGTACATGACGTTCTCGCGCACGCTGTAGTGCGGGAACAGGTTGAACTGCTGGAAGACCATGCCCACGTGCTGGCGGATCTTGTCCACGTTGGCGCCGGGCGCGGTGATCGAGGTGCCGTCGATCACGATCTGGCCGGACGTGGCCTCCTCGAGGCGGTTTATGCAGCGCAGGAACGTGGACTTGCCCGAGCCGGACGGGCCGATCACGCAGACGACCTCGCCGGCGTGAATGTCGATGTCGATGCCGCGCAGGACCTGGTTGTCGCCGAAGTCCTTGGTGAGGCCCTCGACGTGGATCTTGACCTCGCTGGTGGTGTGCTTCTTGCTGGCCATTACTTGCGCATCCTTTTCTCGAGGACGGACGTGAGGATCATGAGCACGCTGGTGATCATGAGGAAGATCACGGCGACCCAGGTGTAGGTGGCAAACGAGTCCATGGTGCGACCCACGTAGACCTTGGCCAGGTTCATGATCTCCGGCAGGCCGAGGGCATACATGATCGTGGAGTCCTTGAGCGTGATTATGCACTGGTTCACGAGGCTGGGCAGGCAGATGCGCACGGCCTGGGGCAGGACGATCTTGAGCATGGTCTTGCCGTGGCTCACGCCGAGGGAGCGCGACGCCTCCGTCTGGCCCTTGGGCACCGACTGAATGGCGCCGCGGAAGATCTCGGCGGAGTAGGCGCCGGCGTTCAGAATCAGCGTGAGAATGCTCGCCGTGACAATGTCCAGGCGGAAGTCCGGGGCGATCGTCGCCTGCATGAGCTGCGGGACAGCAAAGTAGAGGTAGAAGCCCTGGACGAGCATGGGCGTGCCACGAATGATCCAAATGTAGAGCTTGGCTATGCCGCGCAGCACGCGGAACTTGGAGAGCTTCATGAGGCAGGTGACAATGCCGAGCGGCATCGCCACCACGAGCGAGACAACAGTCACGTAAACCGTCATCTGCAGGCCCTGCCACAGAAGCGGCCACGCCGCCACAAGGGTGTCGATCAGAGATGCGTCCATAGGGTCCCTTACTACCGTCAGGGGGCTGCGCGGCACTCATGCGCCGCGCAGCCCCAGTTGCTTGCTACCCGCAGAGAGCCTTACGCCTCGAGGTACTTGGCGACGATCTCGTCGTACTCGCCGCTCTCGCGAATGTTGGCGAGACCGGTGTTGAACATCTCGATGAGCTCGGAGTTCTTGCCCTTCATGACGGCGAAGCCGTACGGGGTGGCGAACTCGTCCTCGTCGGTGCCGATAATGGAGAGGCCGTTGCCCTGCGCGACGCCGTAGGCCATGACGGGGTAGTCCTCGAAGCACGCGGCGGTGTTGCCGGTGAGAACGTCCTGGTACATCATGTCGGACGTGTCGAAGTAGGTGATCTCGAAGCCGTACTGGTCCTTAATGGACTCGGCCCACGAGGCGCTCTGGGTGCCGGTCTTGCAGGCGACCTTCTGGCCGGCGAGGCCCTCGAGGCTCGTGACGTCACCGCCGTCGACCGCCGCGGCGCAGACGTACGAGTCGTAGTAGGCGTCGGAGAAGTCGTACTTCTCCTCGCGCTCGGGCGTGATCGACATGCCGGCGATCACGGCGTCGGCCTGGTTGGACTCGAGCGCGGCCACGGCGGCGTCAAAGCCCAAGGAGTTGAGCTCGTAGGCAAAGCCCTGGTCGGCGGCAATGGCGGCAAGAATGTCAACGTCAATGCCCACGAACTCGCCGGCCTCGTTGGTGAACTCGAACGGCGCGAAGGTGGTGTCGGTGGCGACGAGGTAGGTCTTGCCGTCGGCGTCGCCGGACGCGGTGTTGGCGTCGTCAGAGGCGGCGTTGTTGCCGCCGCAGGCGGCGAGGCCGAGGACGGAGACGGCACCGCCGGCGATGCCGAGGAACGTGCGACGAGAGACAGAAGCGGACATGGCAACTCCTCCTTAGAAAACGCGCGCAAAATCGTACAGGAGCCCCGCGCGCTGGGCGAGGCTGCCCCTGTACTGTAGCCAAGTGATATTTCGGTTCCTTTAACACTTTGCGGCATGAACGGCCACAAAGCTGAGAACTACACAATTTCTCTGCGAGGCCCCTTGGTCGAAAAGCCGGACTCAAGTTCGCGAATCCGCTGGTAGAGCCACTGGTTTGTGGGGACGAGAAGACCGTGGCGCTCGGCGAGGCGACATATGGTGCCGGAGAACTCCTCGACCTCGGTGGGCTTCTCGTTTATGCGGTCCTGTGCCATGGACGGCATGCCGGCCGGGTCGAGCGAGGCCGTGAGCTGGGCCATTTGCACGAGGTCCCTCTCGGTCACGTCCACGCCCTCGGCGCGGGCGACAGCCAGCGCCTCGCGCATGGCGGCCACGAAGCAGCGGTTCTGCTCGCTGCCGGGTTCGCTCGCGGAGCCATAGGTGCCGCCAAAGACCATGCAGGTCTGGTTTATGCCCACGTTGAGCATGAGCTTCACCCACATGCGGCGGCGGATGTCCGTCTCCACCACGTGAGGTATGCCGGCGCGCGCGTAGAGGTCGGCGACGGCGTCGACCACGCCGTCGGCGGTCCCCGGCGCCGGGCCCAGGCGGACCTCGCCGGGGTGGCTGTAGGTCATGTCACCGCCAATGAAGACGGCGTCCATGCCCTGTGCCACCGAGAGCACGGTGCGCTCCCAGCCAAAGCGCTCCGCAACGCGCTCCTCGCTGGTCACGCCGTTAACAAGCGAGGCTATGGCCGTGTGCGGGCCCACGAGGCGCTCCATCGTGTCCAGCGCCGTGGGCAGCCCCGGCGCCTTGATCGCAAGGATCACCAGGTCGACGGGCGTGGCCTCGCTCGCGGCGATCGTGGGCACACGGCAGGGCTCGCCGTTCACGGTCACCGTCTCGCCGTCGTGGCGGGCAAAGCGCTCGTCGTCCATGACGAACTCGACGGCCCCCGGCCCGAGGTTTTTCTCGGCAATGGTGCCGTAGAGCAGGCCCACTGCTCCCCTGCCCAGGATAGCCACGCGCTCGATTGCCATGTCAGTCCTCCCTACCCTCGACGGACTCACTCAGCCCCGCACGGCGGCGGAGCTCGGAGGCGAGGGCGTCGTTGTCGCTCACGCAGACGGCCACGTCGCCGTCCTCGGGCGCCTCAATGAAGAGGCCGCCGAACTCGGTGGTACACAGGTGACCCGTGAACTGGCCGGCGCCGCCCGCGAGCGGCGCCACACCGCGGACGTGCGCATACGGGACGACCACGTGGCTCCAGCCAAAGAAGACCTCCAGCCGGTCGCCGTAGAGCTCGACGCGGTTGCGCACGACGAGCGGGACCAGGAGAACCGCCCCGACGACCAGCGCCAGGACCGGCACGAAGACGGGCAGCGTGGTCTGCAGCGCCAAAATGGCCGCCACCACGGCAATCGCGACGCAGACGGCCTGGTACCACACGCCCACGCGCCCGCGAAAGACCAGCTCCGGCGCCTCCTTGTGCCCGCTCATGCCACACCGTCCTTCTCGCCTGCCACGTTTAGCTCATTCTATCCCGGACGCCTGCCGCCAATACGCGTTTTCCAACGCTTGAGCGAGCCAAAACGCTGGAAGTCGCGTACTGGCACACAGCAATACGCGAAAGACGACGTTTCGCGGCGCTAAAACGTTGGAAGTCGCGTACTAAGCCAGGGGGCTAGTGGCGCGCGCGGCGCGGGCGCCAGCCCTTGAGCGCCATGAGAGCGAGAAACGCGCCAAGCACCACGCACGAGAGCGCGAGCAGAGCCGCCGGGAAGAGCCAGAAGCCCACCCGCTCCGCCACCAGGCCAAAAAGCGGCGGCAGCGTGAGCGAGCCCACGTAGGACGCCGCCATCTGCACGCCGATCACGGCCTGCGAGAGGTCGCGCCCAAAGAGGCGCGGCGTGAGATGCAGCATGTTGGGATAGAGCGGGCTGTTGCCAAATCCCACGAGGAAGAGGCCCACCGGCGCCGCGACAAGTGGCAGCGGGGCGAGAAGCACGAGCACGGCCACAAAGGTGACCGCCTGCCCCAGCCCCACGAGCTGCTTGCTGGAGAGCCGGTTGGCCAGCACGCCGGAGAGGAAGCGCCCCGCCGTCACGCCCACGTAGTAGACCGTCACCATGCCGGCGGCCGCTCCGGCCGCCATGCCGCGCGCGCTCACGAGGTAGCTTGCGCACCAGGTGTTGCAGACGCCCTCGATTGCCACGGACGCCATGAAGACGAGGCAGGCAAGACGTATGTCACGGCGGCGGACGAGCGCGAGCGGGCTTGCGACGCGAGGCGCGGGCTCGTCGTCCCTCTCGCCTGCCGCCGGCTCACCGCCCACGCGCGACCACAGCGGCAGAATCGCGACCGTCGCCGCCACGATCACCGCCTGAACGACCGCAGCCTCGAGGTAGCCGTCGCGCCAGGTGCCGCCCGAGAGCGCGAGCGACATGAGGAAGGGGCTCACCGTTATGCCCACGCCGTAGGCACAGTGCAGGAAGTTCATGTGCGTGGCGCGGTAGTGCAGCGCCACGTAGTTGTTGAGCGCGGTGTCTATGGCGCCGGCGCCCAGTCCAAGCGGCACGGCGAGCAGGCAGAGCCACGGAAAGCCCGGCGCCACGGCAAAGCCGAGCAGCGCCGCGGCGGTGAGCGCCGTGGAGACGGCCGTGACGCGCCCGGTGCCAAAGCGGCCAATGAGCGCGGCGGAGGAGAGGCTGGAGACAATGGTCCCGCAGCACGTGACCATCGTGACCGCACTGCCCCACGAGACGGGAACGCCCAGGTCGGGGTGCATGGCGGGCCACGCCGCGCCAAAGAGCGAGTCGGGTATGCCCAGGCCCACAAAGGCCACGTATATGACGACGAGAAGAACGACGGACACGCGGCGCCAGCCCCTTCCTGTGAGTGGAAACGTTTCCACAACCATGATAGCGCCCGGGTGGCGCGCCCGCCACCCCCGCCTTGCGAAAACGTCACTCAACCGACAGGAACCCCTATGGCGGGCGCGGGCCCGTTCCCTCACAATGTCTTGCGCACTGCGGTCGAGAAGAACGGACACCATGAACCTCATAAGGCACTTCCTTGCCGGCTACACCGAGAACTTCCTTCTGGCGCTCGTGCTGTGGCCAATGGCGTCGTTTGCGCTGACGCTTCCGATCCTCGCCTACCTCTACCACCGCGACGGGCGACTTCGTCTCGGCTCGACGGTCAGCACCTACCTTGCGGTTCTCTACCTGCTTGGCGTAGCCTGCTTCACGCTGTACCCGCTGCCGAGCGGAGACTCCGGGCTCGGAATCACCTACGGCGTCCCCTGGCAGCTGAACCCGCTGGCATTTGTGGGCGACTTCCGCCGCGAGGGCGTGAGCGTCCTCCCGCAGATTGCTTTTAACGTCGTCTTCTTCATACCGCTCGGCTTCATTGCCGGACGCCTGCTGCGCTGGGGCTTCTGGCGCTCGCTTCTTGCCGGGCTGCTCGTGTCCTTCTGCGTCGAGGCCGCGCAGGGCACGGGGCTCTTTGGGATCTATCCCTACGCCTACCGCACGGCCGACGTGGACGACCTGATCTACAACACGACCGGCGCCGTGCTCGGCTGGCTTGCCGCCGCCGCGCTCGGCCGCGTGCTGCCGCCCGGCGCGCTCGCCGAGGACGGCGAGGTCACGCACGAGCCGGGCTTTGTGCGCCGCTGCGTGGCGTTTTGGCTGGACACGCTGCTCACCACGCTGATCTCGCTCGTGGTCGCCGGCATAATCGTGCTCGTGCTGCACAACGTGCCCGGCGGGGAGCGCTGGGTCGACGAGCCGTGGGCGCTCTGGGCGGAGTGCCTGGCGTTCTTCCTCGTGGAGCTCGCGTGGCCCGCGCGGCACGACGGCTCCACGCCCGGCGGCGCGTTCGTGCGCATGAGCTGCGAGACGAAGCCGCGGACCGGCGGCCAGCGCGCAGCGTTCTACGTGGCGCGACTCGTGGTGCTCGGCGGCGCGTACCTCTTCTTCCCGCTCGCCTGGCCCCTGCTCGTGCTCTTCTACCTCTTCGTGAGAATGATGCCCTACGACCTCATCTAGCGCGAGAAGAACGCGGCGTCGGCGGCTCGGTACGGACGCAGGCGGGTGGGGTCCACGGTGGTGTGGGCGTGCGCAGGGACGTTGCGCCACTTGACAGTGTGGCCGGCGCCGTGGCTGCAGAAGACGGAGTCCGGCGTGTTGGGGAGGTCGGCCTCGGGGTCGTAGGCCGCGGTGGCGATGACCTCGTCGGCGTTGTGGCACGGCCGGTAGCCGGCAAGCTCAAGCGAGAGGCGCCCGCGCCCGCCCGTGTAGCGCGCGACCTCGAGCGCGTACTCCCCCACCTCGGAGGCGGGCACCTCGCCCGTGACGGTCGCCGCGTCGCCCGCCGTCGCCGGCGCGTCGAACTCCGCCGCCATGCGCGTGAGGTCCGTGAGCGCACGGCCCACACGGTCGGCGGGCACCGTCAGGCGGAAGCGGTACCACGGCTCCAGAAGCAGGCACTCGCCGCGCTCGCGTGCGCCCATGAGCGCCTGACGGACGGCGCGGTAGGTGGCCTGGCGGAAATCGCCGCCCTCGGTGTGCTTGGCGTGCGCGCGGCCAGCGAGCAGCGTAATGCGCACGTCCGTGAGCGGCGCGCCCACAAGCACGCCCAGGTGGTCGCGCTCCATGGCGTTGGTGAGAATGAGGCGCTGCCAGTTGAGGTCGAGGTCGTCCGTCGAGCAGCGCGTGCCAAACTCCACGCCGGCGCCGCGCCGCAGCGGCTCCACCAGGAGGCACGCCTCGGCGTAGTGGCGCAGCGGCTCGAAGTGCCCCACGCCCTCGGCGGGCGCGGTCAGCGTCTCGCGATAGAGGATGCCGCCGGGGCCAAACGTCACCGCAAAGCCGTAGCGCTCGCGCAAAAGCTCCGCGACCACGTCCTGCTGGACCTCGCCCATGAGCTGGACGTGCGCCTCCTGCAGCTGCTCCTGCCACGTGACGCCGAGCATGGGGTCCTCGTCCGCGAGCTCGCGCAGAGCCCGCACCAGGGCGGAGACGTCCGCTCCAGGCTCGGGAATCACCTGGTAGGACAGGACGGGCGCAAGCACCGGTCGCGCGCCCTCCGGCTCCGCGCCAAGCGCGCTGCCGGGCACCACATGGCTGAGCCCGGTGACGGCACAGATCCGCCCGGCGCCCACCTCCGCCACGGTCTCAAAGCTCTCGCCCTGGTAGAGGCGCACCTCGTTGATCTTCTCCGCCCACGGCTCGCCGCGACGACCCACACCCGCGACCTGCCTCTTCGCGCACAGCTTGCCACCCGTGACCTTCACCCAGGCGAGCCGCTCGCCGCGCGCCCCGCGACTCACGCGAAAGACGCGCGCGGCGAACTCGTCCGGCCATGAGCGCTCGGCGAGAAGCGCGCACATGCCGTCGAGCAGCTCGCGCACGCCGTCACCCCGCAGCGCCGCGCCAAAGAACACCGGGAAGAGGGCGCGCTCGGCCACCAGGCGCCGCAGCGTGTCCGCCGCGAGCGCGCCGGTCTCCAGGTACTCCTCGAGGGCCGACTCGTCCGTCGCGGCAACGTCCTCCAGTGCGCCCGCGTCACCCGCGAGCAGCGCGGACACGTCCACGCAGCCCGGCGAGAGCCGCGAGGCCAGCTCGGCGAGAAGTTCTTCTCGCCCCGGGCTCTCCAGATCGCACTTGTTCACAAAAACGAAGGTAGGCACCTCGTACCGCGCGAGCAGGTCCCAGAGCGTCTCGGTGTGGCCCTGCACGCCGTCGTTGGCGCCCACCACGAGGACGGCGTAGTCGAGCGCGGCGAGCGTCCGCTCGGCCTCCGCGGAGAAGTCCACGTGACCGGGTGCGTCCACGAGCATGAGACGGGCGTCCGCCCAGTCGAGCGACGCGCTCGACGAGAAGATCGTGATTCCGCGGGCGCGCTCCATGGCGTCGGTGTCCAGGTGGGTTGTGCCGCTGTCCACGCGCCCGGGGTTGCGGATGGCCCCGGCCGCCGCGAGCATGGCCTCCGCGAGCGTTGTCTTGCCCGCGTCGACATGCGCCAACAGACCCACGACAGCCTGCCTCACGCGACCTCCCCCTCTGGCCACAACCGACGAACCCGTCTCATCATAGGGTATACTGACGGCGTCGTAGCCCCGTCGAAAGGACCCGGAGCCGTGCGCATTCGCTAGACATTCTCAGTCATGAACCCCTGACGGCGAGAAGAACGCCCACCCGGCACCTCGCCAGAGAAGAGATGTCTATGCAGCTTGTGCTCTCCGGCGTGCGCTACGCCTATCCCGCGGCCCGCGAGGCCGTGCTCAACAACGTCACCATCACCTTCCCCGTCGGCTGGACCGCGCTCTTGGGCGACAACGGCTGCGGCAAGACCACACTGGCAAAGATCGCCTGCGGCCTGCTGGCGCCGGACGCGGGCTCCGTCACGCACGACCTGGTCTGCGCCTACGTGGCGCAGGACGCCGACGAGCCACCCGAGGGGCTCGCCGACTTTGCGTTGGACTACGGCCGCGAGGCCCGCGAGCTGCGCGAGGCCTTCCGCATAGAGGACGACATGCCCTGGCGTTTTGGCGAGCTCTCCTTTGGCGAGCGCAAGAAGCTGCAGGTGGCGGTCGCTCTCTGGGGCCGCCCGGACGTGCTCGTGGCGGACGAGCCCACCAACCACTTGGACTCGGACGCCCGCGAGGAGCTGGGCGCAGCGCTCGCGCGCTTCCGCGGCATCGGGATCCTCGTGAGCCACGACCGCGACCTCGTGGACCTACTCGCCACGCGCTGTGCGTCCTTCGAGCCCGGGGGCATCGTCGTGCGGCCGGGCGGCTACAGCGCGGCGCATGGCCAGGCGGAGCTCGAGCGCGCGACGGCCGTGGCGGAGAGGGCGAGCGCCAAGCGTGAGCTGGCACGGCTCTCTGCCGAGAAGGACGCACGTGCCCACGAGGCGGCACGCGCCGACGCACGACGCAGCAAGCGCGGCCTGGACCCGCGCGACCGCGATGCGCGCGGCAAGATCGACCTCGCGGTCTACACCGGCAAGGACGGACAGGCCGGGCGCCTCTCCTCGCAGATGGACGCGCGGGTGGCTGCCGCGCAGGAGCGCCTCGCAGCCGCGCGCGTGGCCAAGCGCTACGACGGCGACCTCTGGGTCGACGCCGAGCCCTCGCGCCGCCGCACCGTGCTGCACGTACCCGCCACGACCATCCCCTGCGGCCCGGAGGGCACGCTCCAGATCCCCGAGCTCTGGGTGGGGAGCCGAGACCACGTGGGCGTCGTCGGACCCAACGGCGCCGGCAAGTCCACGCTCCTCGCACACCTGCGCGTTCTTCTCGCCCAGGCGGAGGACGCCGGTCAGGGCGTGGAGGTGCTGGACATCCCGCAGGAGCTGCCGGCGGAGGCGCGCGAGGCCATGGTGGGACGCATCGCCGCGCTGACCTCGGCCGACCGCGGGCGCGTGCTCTCCACGGTGGCGCAGCTCAACTCGGACCCGGACCGCATCCTCGAGGGCGGCCGCACGAGCCCCGGCGAGCTGCGCAAGCTCATGCTGGCGGAGGGTATCCTGCGCCACCCCGCGCTCATCCTCATGGACGAGCCCACCAACCACCTTGACCTGCACTCGACCGAGGCGCTCGAGCGCGCGCTCGCCGCCTACCCCGGCGCGCTCGTGCTGGTGAGCCACGACCGGCGGTTCCTCTCGGCGTGCACCACACGCACCTGGGAGGTCCGCGACGGCCTCGTGCGGGAGGTGTGAGCGCCTACCGGATGACGCCCTTCCAGAGCAGGAAGCTGTAGAGCGCGACGAGCGCAACACCGCCGAGAAGGGCGACCAGCAGCACAACCAGCGTGAGCTCGGGCGCCATGGAGGCGAGAAGCGCCGAGGCAACCGTGACCACGCCCATGACCACGAAGACCGGGCCCGCAAAGCGATGCGTGCGCCGCCAGTTCTCCGGGTCCGCGAGCGTCCAGGGCAGGCGCACGCCGAAGGTGTAGTTGGGCTCGATACGCGGCATCACCACACCGAGTCCCACGAACAGGAGACCCAGGAAGCCAAAGACGATGATGTTGACGACCGAGCCGCCCGCCGTCGGGAGGACGCCGAGCGCCGAGAGCGGCGTGATCCACGCCACGACGACCATGAACACCGTGAATGCCGCGGAGAATCCCTCATAGATGCCCTTGAAGCGATTGAAGCTCGCGCCGCGTGGGTCGAGGTGCGGGACCGCGAAGAGCAACACCAGGATCAGAAGCGGCATGAGCGCGCCCATGAGGATCGTGGAGCCCTTGCTGTCCCAGCCGTCCGCCGTGCCATCCACGCCCCAGTGCGTGGGCACCGTCTCCGGCATCGCGGGCAGCGCCCAGAGGACGTAGGCCGCCGCACTCGCCAGACACAGGGCGAGCAGCGCGCCCCATAGGGCCTTGTCACGCGTCGTGTAGTCCAAGCCAGCCATGCGAGCCTCCTCAGACGAACTTGATGCGCGATGTTATACCCCTCCTGCGAGCGCTTATCAATCTCGCCGCTCACCGCCCCCGTGGCGCCGCTCGCCAAAGCTCAGCCAGCCGTGATGCCAGAAGAACGCCACCTCGACGGCCACAATCACCACGCACACCACGATCACCGCGACGTAGCCCCACGGCACGTCGAAGAGCGCCATGTGCGGAAAGTTCATGCCGTACCACCCGGTGACAAAGGTGAGCGGCATCACGATCGTGGTCACCACCGTGAGCCACTGCATGACGTTGTTCTGCCGCACGTCGATGGACTCCTGGTAGAGGCTGTGGACCTGCAGGCTGTAGTCCTGCAGCGACTCCAGACGCGTGGCGAGGCGGCCCAGCAGGCGCGCGAGCGAGCGGAGCCGCGCGCGGTCCGTCGGCGTCACGAGGCCGGAGTCATCCTCGGCAAGTTCCGCGGCAAGGTCGGACATGCCCTGGTAGAACGTGTCGAGCCCGAGCATACGCCGCGAGCCCGCCATCATCTTGCGCCGGTCCGGACGCTCGCGGCCCTCCAAGACCTGCTGCTCCATCAGCTCGAAGTCCTCGCGCATGCGGGAGAGGCGCGCCGGGTGGTCGCGCAGCAGCTCGCGAAGCAGCGCGCAGAGGGCACCGGCAGGCCCCTCGACGCGCGCCCGGTCCTCCACGGCTCGACCGAGCGCCGTGGCGCAGACGTCCCCATCGTCGATGAGCACCAGCTCAACGGGGGTGAGGATGAAGCCAAAGCGACGGCGCCCGCTCGGCGTGACCACGAGGCCCGCCGCCCCGGTGGACGTGCGCTCCAAAAAGGGCATCGCGGCGTGCTCCAGCTGGTCGAGCACCTCGCGCTGCGTGTGGGAGAGGGTGCGCACCCGCGCCTCCTCCAGGCGCAGGAGGGTGACGACGTGCCCGCCGTCCTTCTCGCCCGTCGCGAGATGCCCGTTTGCGATGTGCCAAGCCCGTGCCATGGTGTGCCTCCGCCCGCCGACGCCAATGCGTCCTCGTTGGAAGTTCTACCCGTTGTCCTGTGAGACAATAGCCGTGTTGGACCGCCGGCCTAAGGAGACGTCATGGACCTTGTGATGGAGCGCGACCGCATTCAGTACCTGGACGACAACTGGAACGTGCTGGCCGAGGTGACCTTCCCCGTGGTGGAGCCCGGCATCGTGGAGATCAACCATACCTTCGTGGACGAGAGCCTGCGCGGGCAGGGCGTCGCGGGCCAGCTCATGGGCCGTGCCGTGGCGAGCATCGCCGCGAGCGGCTACTACGCGCGCCCCACGTGCTCCTATGCCGTCAGCTGGTTTGAGAAGCACCCCGAGCACGCCGGGCTTCTGGCCTAGCCGCGGCCCGCGCCGCCCTCGGGCAGCCAGCGGCGACGCAGGATCCGGTTGAGCCCGCACGTCAGGGCGGGCACGCTGCACGCCGCGACGATGACGGCAGAGAGGCCCAGGACGATGAGGGTGCCCCAGAGCGGGTCGAGAAGGACGGGCTGCTCGTAGAGGGGCGTCCGGAACGTGAGCCACGCGCGGATGAGCCGATGGCCCACGTAGATTCCCAGCGTGCGCTCTCCGAGCACGGTGAGCCGGCTGCGGCGCGACGGGACGAGCCGCAGGGCCGCGGCGGAGAAGACGAGCGCGATCGCGGTTGCCACCGTCTTGCCGAGAAGGTCGAGCGGCAGCGCGCGGTAGGGGTTGTCGCCGTAGACCATTTGGAAGAACCAGTCGTAGGCGTGCTCGTCCAGCACGCGTGCGAGGGCGATGGCCGCGGCGAGGGCCACGGCAGCGGCGAGGGCCGCACGGACGGTGCGCGAGCGGCTCTCCTTGAGGGCGACGACGCGCTCCACCGGGCAGTAGTAGCCCGCCGCGAACCACGGCAGGAACGCGAGGGCGCGGCTGATCGCCAGCAGGCCGTCCGAGAGGTCAAAAAAGCCGCTCGCGTACGAGAGCGCCAGGGCAAGCGCCATGCCCCGCTTCCAGCCGAGCCGCGCGAGCAGGGGTGCCGCCGCGTACCAGTACGCCATCGCGAGCAGGTACCACGGGGCGGACGTGAACTGGAGGAAGCGCGCGGGCGTGAGCTCGGCACCGTTGATCAGCATGAGCGCGAGCTGGTAGAGCGCGGCGAGAAGGGCAAACGAGAGGATGCGGTTCACGTTTGCCCCCCCTCCTGCCCTCTTGGCGAAGAGGCCCGAGACAAAGACGAACAGCGGCATGTGGAAGAGGTATATGACGTCGAAGAGCGCGCTGATCGCGGGGTTGTCGTTATGGACGGGGTGCGCCACGTGCCCCACCACCACAAGGACAATGAGCAGGCCCTTTATGTTGTCGAAGAGCGCGATGCGTCCCGCACCCGCATGAGTCTGTTGTGGCATTCCTCTCCCGTGGCCCCGGGTTCCGCCCCGTTCAGCAAAACATCAGCATTCTAGCGCCATGACCATTAATCCCGAGTTACGCGCGCAACGAACGTCCCTCCGGCACGCGTAACTCGAGATTTGTGTCACGGAAGAACAGTTCCTTCTCCCTACGCTGGCGCAGGCAAGGCGCCGCTACAGCTCGGCTCCGTTGGTCTCGATCACGTGCCGGTACCAGGCAAAGCTGTCCTTGGGAATGCGAGCGAGCGAGCGGATGTCGTCCTCGCCACGGTCCACGTAGACAAAGCCGTAGCGCTTGCCGTAGCCCTGGTGCGTGCTCACAAGGTCCATGAAGCTCCACGGGCAGTAGCCGATGAGGTCCACGCCATCAGTCAGCGCAAGCTGAGCCTGCTCGAAATGGCGGCGCAGGTAGTCAATGCGATACGGATCGTGCACGTGTCCGTCGGCCGTGAGCTCGTCGCGCGCGCCAAGGCCGTTCTCGGTGATGAGAATTGGCAGGCCGTAGCGGCTCGCCACACGGCGCAGCGTGGTGCGCATGCCCACCGGGTCGATGATCCAGCCGTACTCTGTTGCCGTGAGGTGCTCGTTGGTCGCCGAGCGGTACACGCCCTCCTCGCCCAGCATGACCTGCTGGTCGCCGGCGCGCGGCGCACAGTCGGTGCCGTCGTTGCGCGCAGCCGCGACGGTCGCTGTGGCGTAGTAGTTCACGCCCAGGTAGTCCGGCTTTGCCGCGGCGAGAAGCTCCGCGTCGCCGGGGGCGAACTCCGGCACCACGCCCTTCTCGTCCATGTACGCCCAGGCGATGGGGTTGTAGCGGCCAAAGCACGCCACGTCGAGGTAGTTCCAGCAGCGGATGGACTCCCAGTTGTCCGCCGCCACCACGTCCGCCGGGTCGCACGTGGCGGGGTAGATGGCAGTGATGTTGGGCGCGGGACCGATCTTTGCGTCCGGCCACATCTGATGCAGCAGCAGCGTAGCCTTGGCGCTCGCCACGAACATGTTGTGGCTCTGCTGGTAGAGGTTCTTCTTCTCGGGCAGCACGCCCATCGCGGCGGGATACATCGCGTTGGGGTGAATCACCATGACGTTCTGCTCGTTGATGGTGAGCCAGTACTTCACGCGATTGCCGTAGCGCTCGAAGATCAGACGCGCGTAGCGCTCGAAGGCGTCAATGGACTCGCGGTTGGCCCAGCCCCCGCGCTCGTGAACCGCGAGCGGCAAGTCAAAGTGGAACATCGTGGCCACCGGCGTGATGCCGTGCGCCACCAGGGCATCGATCAGGCGGTCGTAGAACGCGAGGCCCGCCTCGTTAGGCTTGCCAAAGCCATCCGGCACCACACGTGACCAGCTGATGGAGAATCGGTACGCCTTGAGACCCAGCTCGGCCATCAGCGCCACGTCCTCCTCCACGTGATGGTAATGGTCACTCGCGACCTTGAAGTCCGTGACACCGGCGGGCGGCTCGTGCAGGTCCTGCAGGCTCATGCCCTTGCCGTCCTCGTCCCACGCGCCCTCGACCTGGTAGGCGGAGGTTGAGGCGCCCCAGAGAAAGCCCTCGGGGAACGGCTTGAGGTCCTTGTAGAACATGGTTGCTCCTTTTCTGTGGCGCCCCGCCCGGAGACGGGGCGCTTCTTGGCGAGAAGAACGACGGGCAGTCGGCTAAACCGTGAGATCCATGATTCAAAAGGGGTCTGTCCCCTTTTGAATCAGACCGTGAGGTCCAGGAGCTCGTCACCAGCAGAGACGGTACCGACGGCCGTCGTGGCAACGGCGGAGAAGTCCGGCGTGTTGGTCACGATGACCATGGTCTCCGTCGAAAGTCCGGCCGCCTTGATCTGCGCCAGGTCGACGTCCATGAGCGTCTGGCCGGCTCTCACGCGCTCCCCCGGTGCCACGCGCGCCATGAAGGGCTTGCCCGCAAGGTTCACCGTGTCGATGCCGATGTGGATCAGGATCTCGGCGCCCTGGTCGGAGACGAGGCCCACGGCATGGCCAGTGTCCGCGACGAGGCTCACGGTGCCGTCACAGGGCGAGACGAGCGAACCATCCGCCGGCACGACCACGCAGCCGTCGCCCATGCCCTTGCCGGCGAAGATCGGGTCGGAGCAGCTCTCCATGGGGAGCACCTCACCGGCGATCGGCGCCACGAGCGTACCGCTGGCGAGCACGGGCGTGGCAGGAGCAGCCGGGGCAGCGGACTCGGGAAGCTCGTCCTTCTCGTCGACAGGCTCGTCATCCTTCTCGAAGTGACCAAAGAGCACGAAGGTAAGTCCGCCGGAGACCACCACGGCGATGACCATGGCGACGATGATGTTGATCAGGTGCTGCATGGTGCCGTCGCCGATGTAGAGCAGGACCGCGGGAAGGCCGCCGGAGCCGGTGGCAAAGCGGTGGGTCTGCGTGAGGCCGGCGTAGAGGCCGCCACACGCACCGCCGATCATCGCTGCGACGAGCGGGTACTTCTTGGGCAGGTTGGTGCCGTAGAGGATGGGCTCGGTGATACCCATGAAGGCGGTGATGGCACCGGGCATTGCCACCTTGCGGTCCTTCTTGGAGCGAAGCGCCACCACGAGGCCAGCCGATGCCTGGGCCATGTTGGAGACGATGTTGCCGGGACCCCAGATGGAGTCGTAGCCGAGGTCGGCCATCTGGATGGGGCCGAGCGGGGCGATGCCGTTGTGGATGCCAAACATGACCATCACCGGGCAGAGGCCGCCGATGAGCACGGCCGGAACCCACGCGGCGTTCTCAGCGAGGAAGGTGAAGAAGACGGAGAGCCACTCGCCTACGATGTAGCCGATGGGGCTGAGGACGGAGAAGGCCAGCGTGCCCATGACAAGGAACGTGAGCATGGGGACGAAGACCAGGTTCACCGACGCGGGGATGTGCTTGTTGAGCCACTTCTCCACGAAGGACTGGACGAACACGATCAAGATGATGGGGATGACGCTGGAGCCGTAGGAGGCAAGCGTAAATGGGATGACCTCGAAGAAGCTCACCGGCTCTGCGGCGGAGACAAACGCGCTCCAGCTAGGGTGGAGCAGCATCGCGGCCACGCCGGCGGCGAGAATCGGGTTGCACTTGAGCTTCTGCGCCTCGGTGAAGGCGAGCAGGGTCGGCAGGAAGTAGAACACGCCGTCCGCGAAGATGTTGAGCATCTGGTAGGTCTGCGACTCGGCGCTGATGACGCCGAAGGTGGTGAGCAGCGCCATCACTGCCTTGACCATGCCGGCGCCGGAGAGGGCCGGGATGATGGGCTGGAACGTGCCGGCAACGAAGTCGATCACCCGGTCGAAGGCGCCCTTCTTCTCTGCAGGGGCCTCCACGTCCTTCTCGCCCGTGTCGACGAGCTTCTCAACCTCCTCGAAGACGTCGGCGACGTGCGGGCCGATGCACACCTGGAACTGGCCCGCGCCATGGATGACGCCCACGACGCCGTCATGTGCCTTGATGGCTTCTTCGTTGGCCTTGCCCTCGTCGGCGAGGGTGAAGCGCAGGCGCGTCTGGCAGTGGTACGCCTGAGTCACGTTCTCCTTCCCACCAACGAGCCGCACGATGTCTCGCGCCAGCCCCTCGTACTTCTTGGACATGGTCCCTCCTTGCGGTCGTGGCGCGGCCCATGCCGCACCGTGTTGAGGGAGACAATAAAATCGCTGGTAGATAGGCTCAATAGCTTCCGGAGATGATGAAACGAGGTTTCATGGCAAGAAGGACGGGAAGCCCGGAACGTGAAACGGGATGAAACTTTGCCGCTCGCCGAGACGAGGCGTCGGCGAGCGGCTGAACGCCTCAGCGGCGCTCCGAGATCTCCTTGAGCGCGGCAAGGCGCTCCTCCTCGAGCGCATGGCCGCCGACGAGCTTGGCCTGGAGGTTCTTCTCGTAATCACGCGCAAAGTAGCACGAGAACAGGACGTTCAGGAGGTAGCTCACCGACTCCTCGGTAGAGAAATTGGCAATCTTTGAGTACAGCCGCTCGCGCGAGGCGATGGTGAGCACGCACGGGATGGTTTTGCGCAGGTAGTTGTTTCCACCGCTCGTGAGCGCGATGAGCCGCACGCGGTTGGAAATCATCGCTCCGACCTGCGCCATGGGGTTGGCGTCGGCGTTGTTCCCCGAGTAGGAGATGATGATCGCGCAGTCGTCCGGGCCGAGGCTGCGCGCCACGATGCCCATGTCACCGGGGCTCACCGCCGTCGCCTGCTTGCCGATGGCAAGGAGCTTGCGGCAGAAGGACTCGCCGTAGTAGTGGTTGGGCGTGCGCCCGAAGACCCAGACGCGCTCGGCTCGCTGGAGATGGCGCACCGCCATGGCGAGCATCCCTCGGTCGAGCTGCGCATAGGTGGCGGCCACGGACTCGGCCATGAGGTTGCCGATGTTCTCGAGGATGCGCCCGTCCGAGTCCTGCGCAGCGAACGGGAAGTTCACGTCCACGTCGGCCGCGTGTTGGCGCTCGAAGGCGCCCTCGCGCACGAACTCACGGAGGAACTCGCGCCAGCCCTCGAAGCCGAGCGCCTTGGCAAAGCGGGTGACGGAGGCCTTTGAGGTATAGGTCTCGCGTGCAACGTCGGCGATCGTGAGCTCGGGCAATCGGGTGTGCTCGCGCAGTACGTACTCGGCGAGTGCCCGGCGCGAGTCGTCGTAGGTGGCGGCGACTTCCTCGATGCGATGGATGAGGTACATGGGGGCTCGCTTTCGTGGGGTCAGCCCATGAGCGCCATGAGCACGGGGACGATGGCGAACGATGCGATGGTGGAGACGATGGTGCCCTGGGAGAGCAGCTCGCCAGGCCGGCCGTACGTGGAGGCGATCGCCGCCGCCATCGAACCAGTGGGCATGGCAAGCATCACGATGAAGACCCCAAGCGAGAGCGGGTCCGGCACCACCGGAGCCAGCAGCAGATAGCACACTGCGGGCACGAGCAGAAAACGGATGGCCGAGAAGCCCCAGAGGTGCCCGTTGCCCAGAACCCGCCGCAGGTCGGCCTCGGCGATGGCGAGGCCCACGAGCATCATGGCCAGGGGTGACGTCGCGCCGCCCACCATGTCGACGGCCTGGGCCACCGGTCCGGGCAGAGACACATCCAAGAAGAACACGACAAGTGCAATGACGCTCGCGACCATGGGGACGTTGAGGACGTTCTTGAGGACTCCCGCCATGCGAAAAGAGCGCACGGATGCCACGTTCTTCTCGCCGTTCTTCTCGCCACCTGAGGTCAGGACCCCGACGCCGATGCTGTAGAGGAAGACGTTAGAGACCGCGATGAAGATGCTCCCGAGAAAGACCGACCCGCCGCCAAAGAGCGACTCGAGCACGGCAAAGCCGATGAAGCCCGTGTTGGTGAGCACGCCCATGAAGAGGTAGAGCGGCCGCTCGTCGCGCGGCACCCGCAACGCGAGGCACGCCAGCGCAGCCGCGACGAGCATCACGAAGAAGAGCGCCGTTCCAAGGACGAACGACCACGTGATCTGTTCGGTGCCCGCAGAGCTGTCGACCTCGCCCACCGACGCTAGGATCGTGCACGGTAGGGTCACGTTGAAGATGAGCGCCGAGAGTCTGGGGCGCACCTCCGAGGTGAGAAAGCCCGCTCGCGCCGCAACGTAGCCGATGAGCGTCACGAGCACGAGCGAGCCCATGCTCCCGATGACGGTGAGGATGTCCATGCGCGACTGTCCTACTTTGCGTTGGGATTCGTGGTTCCGGCGAGGGGCTTCTCGCCGGGGCGGGCCGCCGGGCCCACGAGCTCGTGTGCGACGTACGGCTCCTCCAGGTAGGCGACCTCCTCGGGCGTGAGCGCCACGTCGAGCGCCGCCACCGCGTCGTCCACGCGTGCCGGCGACGAGCAGCCCACGATGGGTGCCTCCACGCCGCGAGCCCAGTGCCAGGCGAGCGCGATGCGCGACATGGGCACGCCGTGCTTCTCGGCCAGCTCGGCCACGCGCGCGACGATGGGCATGTCGCGCTCGCGGTCGGCGTCGTACTTGTTGCGCATCGTGGCGTCGGTCGTCGAACGCTTGGACGCGGAGTCCCAGGTGGGGCGGCACAGGTGCCCGGACGCAAGCGGGCTGTACGGCGTGAGCGCCATGCCGAACTGGCGACACACCGGGATCATCTCGCGCTCGTCCTCGCGGTAGAGCAGGTTGTAGTGACACTGCATGCTCGTGAACGGGGTCCAGCCGTTCTGCTCGGCCGTGACCTGCATGTTGTGGAGCTGGTAGGCGTACATCGCGCTCGCGCCGAGGGCGCGCACCTTGCCGGCGCGCACGAGGGCGTCGAGGGCCTCCATGGTCTCCTCGATGGGCGTGGCGTAGTCGAAGCGGTGGATGATGTAGAGGTCCAGGTAGTCCGTGCCCAGGCGCGCGAGCGTGCCGTCGATCTCTCGGCTGATCGCTTCCCGCGAGAGGCCTCCCTCGTTGAAGAAGACCTTGCTGGCGAGAACCACCTGGTCGCGCGGCACGCCCAGCTCGCGCAGGGCGGCGCCGATGTACTCCTCGCTCGTGCCGTGCGCGTAGCAGTTTGCCGTGTCGATGAAGTTCACACCCAGATCGAGCGCGCGAGCGATCACCGCGCGGGTCTCGTCCGGGCCGATCGTCCACTGGTGGAAGTCGGCCGAGGGCGCGCCGAAGCTCATACCGCCGATGCAGAGCCGCGGGATCTTGATGCCGGAGTGTCCGAGCGTCGTGTAGTTCATGTCTGTCATATAGCTCACCTACGCCGGGTACTGCTCGTCCGTGACGGGCTCGAGCCACTCGTTGCTGCAGTTCTCGCCCGGCGCCTCGAAGGCGATGTGGCTGAACCAGCTGTCGCGCGCGGCACCGTGCCAGTGCTTAACGCCCTCGGGGATCACCACGACGGTGCCAGGCGTGAGCTCCTGGGGGTCCTTGTCCCACTCCTGGTACCAGCCGCGACCGTCGGTGCAGATGAGGATCTGCCCGCCGCCCTTGTCGGCGTGGTGGACGTGCCAGTTGTTGCGGCAGCCCGGCTCAAAGGTGACGTTGGCGAGGCCGACGCCGCACTCCGCGGCGCTGGTCAGCGGATTGAGGTACGAGTTGCCGATGAAGTACTGGGCGTACGCGTCGTTGGGGTCGCCCAGGCCGAACATGGGGGCGAAGTCGTTCTTCTCGCTCATGGTTCTTCTCCTTTGCTCGATGAATGATTCAAAAGGGGACTGTCCCCTTTTGAATCATTTGGCGGCGTTGTCGATGCAGGAAAGCGCGTTCAGACTGCGCGGGTAGCCGATGTAGGGCAGGATCTGCATGACCACGCGATAGAGGAAGTCCTTCGTACGCCCAAGGTTGAGGTTGGCCCCGGCGTGCGCGGTGGCCTGCGGCTCACAGCCACCCTGCGCCACGAGGTAGCAGAACGTGACCATCTCGCGGTCGAGGTCCGAGAGGCCACCGCGCGTGTAGTAGTCGCCGAAGCAGTTCTCTGCGAGCCACAGGTTTACGTTGGCGCGCTCTGCAGGGCAGGTCTTCCAGTTCTCGCGCATGTGCTCGCCAAAGTAGTCGATCTGCTTCTGGTTGCCCGCAGCGCCGCGCGTCTCGAGCGTCGTGGTGGCCTGTGCGGGCAGCGGGAGCTCCACGCCCTTCTCGGCAAACACCTCGTTCATGACCGAGAAGAACGGGCGGGTCCGGCCGATGCCGAGATACGCCGTGCCCTGGTAGACAACCTCGCGTGCCTCGACGGGGGTGACAGCCTTGGCGTCGAGCGCCTCAGCCAGCGTGACGCGGAGCTGCTCTGCGCCCTGGCAGCCGAGAAGCGCCGCCAGAATCGCGAGGTACCGCTCGCGCGACGGGAGCTTGGCCGTTGGCTCGCCGGGGACCTCCTCGCCCGCGAAGTACGCGAAGCGCTCCGCGAACTCCGGGTCCGTCGGTGCCAGCCGCGCCATGCCGCAGGTCAGTGTGCTCGTGTCTGTTATGTCTGCCATCGTTGCTCCTATCTCTCAACCGTTTGATTGCGCAGCTCAATGCGCGCTTCGTGAGCTCCCGAAAGGCCGCGCAGCGCGTCGAGCGGGCCCACCGCGTGGCCCAGCGTGACCTGGCCGCCATAGCGCGTGGAGTTCTCCTCGTCGTCAAAGAAGAGCGCGAGCCAATCGCCCTCGGGCTTGTAGTTGAGGTCGCCATCGGACCAGCCGGGGTGGACGTCGGCGGCGTCGTGAGGCAGCGAGAAGGGCAGCTGGCCGCAGCACCCCACGCTCGAGACGCTCATGGGGAGCTCCAGCGGCAGACGGGCGACAAGCGCGCGCGAGGCGGCGGATCCGTCCAGCTCAACCGGCACGGCAACCTCGCCTATCCGCAGCTCAACCCTCACGTCCGCCTCCCGCGTGCAAAAGCTCCTGCCCCCTTTACATATTCTCCGTCGTGGGAAGTTGAGCTACAATTGCTTATATCGAATATCGTGATATGCCTTTCGGTAATGGACCTGCCATGGAACTCCGCACCCTTCGCTACTTCCTCGCCGTGTGCGAGCACGGGACGATGTCGCGCGCCGCGGAGGCGCTGCACGTGACGCAGCCCGCGCTCTCCCGGCAGATCGCCGCCCTCGAGCGCGAGCTCGGGACCCCGCTCCTCGAGCGCCACAGCCGCAGCGTCACGCCCACCGAGAAGGGCCTCTACCTGCGACGACGCGCGCAGGAGATCGTGGGCCTCGCGGACCAGACCGCCTCAGACCTCACGCACGGCGAGGACATCGTGGAGGGCGACGTCTTCATCGGCGCCGGAGAGTCGGAGGGCCTGCGCGTGATCGCCCACCACGTGCGCGCCTTTCGCGAGAAGTACCCCGGCGTGCGCTTCCACCTGCACAGCGGCAACGCGCCGGACCTCATCGAGCGCCTGGAGCACGGCGTCGACGACTTCTCCGTGCTCATGAGCTACCCCGACGTGGACCGCTACGCACACCTGCGCCTCTCCCCCACCGACGCCTGGGGCGTGCTCATGCGCGACGACGACCCGCTGGCCGCGCGCGAGTCCGTGGGCCCCGCCGACCTTCTCGGCGAGCCGCTCGTCGTGCCAGAGCGCCACGCCAAGGGCGACAAGCTCACTTGGCTTCTCGCCACGTGGTTTGGCGAGCGCGCTGGCGAGGTCAGCATCGCGGCGACCTATAACCTCTCCTACAACGGCGCACTGCTCGTTCGCGAGGGCGTGGGCCGCATGATCTCCTTCGACGGACTCACGACCGTGGGCCCGGGCACGGGACTGGAGTTTCGCCTTCTCTTCCCACCGCTCGTCTCGGTCATCGACCTCGCCTGGAAGCGTGACGTCCCCCTCGGCGACGCCGCGCGACGGTTCCTGGAGCTAGTTCGCAGAAAACAGCCATCAGAATTAGATGTCAACGTTTGAATTCAATTGATATTGGATAGAATCAACACAACATCAATTGCAGTAAGGAGTCGATATGGCTATCACGACCGCACCTCTCGGCAACCGCGTTGACGTCAATCTCAAGCGAGCGTTCGAGGCAACAGCAGAGGAGCTCGGACTGAGCGCCACCTCGGCACTCACGGTCTTTATGAAGCGCTTCGTGGAGGACGGCGGCTTCCCCTTTGACGTGCGCCGTCGCACTCCGAGTGTGGCTGAGTATGCGGCGGAGATGGACACCCGCTATCGCGCCATGTGCGACGGAAACGAGACCGAGCACGATCTCGTGGAGGTCTAGGGATGCCGTACCTCTGGGACGACCAGGCCTGGGCGGACTACCAGTACTGGCTCACGCAGGACAAGAAGACCCTCCGCCGCATCAACGCCCTGCTCAAGGACATCGCGCAAACCGGAGGAGCCGAGCCGGGAATCGGCAAGTCCGAGCTGCTCAGACACTCAAAGGAGGGTCTGAGCAGCGTTCGCATAAACGGGAAGAACCGCCTCACCTACAGGGTCGATGGAGACGTGGTGCGCATCGTCTCCTGTCGGGGCTACTACGAAGATCGCTAACAACGTCGCACTTATAGAAAGAGGACACGCCATGAAGGTCATGCTCGTGAACGGAAGCCCGCACAAGGCGGGGAGCACCAACCGCGCGCTCGAGGAGGTGGCGCGCACGCTGGAGGCAGAGGGCATTGAGGCGGAGATCTTCTGGATCGGTGCGCGGCCCGTGGGCGGCTGTGTGGCCTGCGGCGGGTGCGCAAAGCTCGGCCGCTGCGCTTTCGACGACGTGGTGAACGAGTTCCGACCTAAGGCAACCGAGGCCGACGGCTTCGTCTTTGGCGCGCCGGTGCACTACGCGCACGCCGCGTCGTCGCTGCTGGGCTTCATGGACCGCCTCTTCTACAGCAACGGACGCGCGGGCGAGAAGAACGTGCTCGCGTACAAGCCCGCGGCGGCCGTGGCGAGCGCCCGGCGCGGCGGCACCACCTCGGCCTTCGATGACATCAACAAGTTCTTCACCATCGCGCAGATGCCGGTGGTGAGCTCGCGCTACTGGAACAATGTGCACGGCAACGTGGCCACGGAAACCGAGCAGGACGCCGAGGGCCTCTGGACCATGCGCCAACTCGGCCGCAACATGGCATGGATGCTCAAATGCCTGGAGGCGGGCCGCGCGGCGGGCGTGGAGCTGCCCGCACAGGAAACCGGCCAGCAGACGAACTTCATACGGTAAGAGCAGCTCCGCAGGATAGGCGTCTTCGCTACAGCGAGCGCCCCAGCTCGAAGGCGCGCTGCGGGGCGTCGGACGCGCGTGTCATGGACGGCGTGCCGCAGCCGCGTCCGAGCACGCGCCCGCAGTCGCGCAGGTCGAGATAGCGGACCAGCGTATCGTAGTGCGCCTCCAGAGCTTCGAAGGTCCAGCTGTCCGCGTTCCACGCAACGGCGAGAAGGACGGAGCGCAGCCGCCGCGCCGTGATGGCGGGGTTCTCGGAGCAGAAGCGGTCGATCACGGCCTTGAGCTGCGCAGACATGCCGTAGTAGTAGAGCGGCGTCGCCAGGACCAGCACGTCGGCCGCAAGGATCTTGTCCAGGATCGCGGCCATGCCGTCGCGTTGGACGCACGGACGCGCACCATAGCCGCAGGCCACGCAGCCCGTGCAGGGGTGCACGTCCGCCTGCGCCACGTCGATGCGCTCAACGTCATGCCCCGCCTGGCGAGCGCCGCGTGCGAACTCCTCGCAGAGGATGGCGGTGGAGCCGTCGCGGTTGGGGCTTCCCTGCAAGATGATGATGTTCATGGTCCCCCTTACAGCCCAAGGCCGACGACCCAGTCTGCTGCCTCGTCACCAGCACCAGCTGAGAAACGCTCACCCTCGCGCCACTCACCGGCGCCAGCCATCTCAGCTAGGAGCTCGGCGCTGCTCCCAATTCCCGACGAGCCCGACGTGCAGAACGGCACCACGGTCTTTCCGGCAAAGTCGTTGCCCTCCACGAACGTGCGCAGCGGCCACGCTGCCTCGCCCCACCAGATCGGATAGCCGAGAAGAACCGTGTCGTAGTCGGCCCAGCCGTCGGGCGTGACCTGCGCGAGCTCGGGGTTGGTCCCGTCCGCGCGCTCGACGCTCGTGCGGGAGGCGTCATCGTTGTAGTTGAGGTCCGCCTCCGTGTAGGGATCGGCTGCCTCGATGACGAATACGTCCGCGCCCAGGCGCCCGGCGATCGCCGTGGCCACACCCTCCGTGTTGCCCGTCGCCGAGAAGTACGCGACAAGAACGTTGCCCACAGGAGCGACATCCGCTGCGGGGGCGTCCTTGGCCGGCTCCGGTGCCGAATCCGCCGCGGGCGCCTCGTCCTTCTCGCCAGAGCAACCGGCCACAAACAGACTTGCCATCCCCGCCGCAACCGTCAGGAAGTTCCTTCTCGTCAGCATGTTCTTCTCCGTCTCCGGTTCTTCTCCTGAATCGATTAACACGCAGAATCCGGTTCCATTTCGTATATCCGCAGGATCCAAAATGGGAAAAGTCAGATTCTGCGTGTTATTTCGGCGAGCCCGCGCAAACGGGCCAAGCGAATCAAACGACTTGTCCCCTTTGACCTACAGGCTCGCACGGAGCACCGACACAATCTCGTCGCGCGAGAGCACGTGGTAGCCGCCCTGCATGACGAGGGTGGAGTCGGCGATGGCCTCGACCATGTCCTCGGTGGCGCCGAGCTCGGAGATGCTCATGACGCAGCCGATCTCGCGCATCCAGGCCTCCATGGCGTCGAGGCCGGCAGCGGCGAGCTCCTCGGTCGTGCGGCGCTCGGGCGAGATACCCCACACGTTGGTCGCGAACCGCGCGAACTTCTCGACACCGTAGGGCATGACCAGGCGATAGTACGGCAGCGCCACGGCGGCGAGCGTCATGCCGTGCGTGGCGTCAGTGTGGGCGCCCACGGCCTGGCCGAGCATGTGGACCTCCCAGTCCGTGGACTTGCCGCAGGCCACGAGCGTGTTGAGCGCCCAGGTGGCGCACCACATGATGTTGGAGCGGGCCTCATAGTCCTCCGGATCGGCCACGGCGGCGCGGCTGGCGGTGACCAGCGAGCGCATGAGGCCCTCGGAGAGGTAGTCGGAGGTGTTGTCGTCGGTGCCCGAGAAGTACTGCTCGGTGATGTGGTTCATGATGTCGTAGATGCCGGCCACCATCTGGTATTTGGGCAGCGAGTAGGTGAACTCGGGGTTCAGCACGGCAAAGCGCGGGAACACGCGCTCGTCCGCGAAGACGTGGCCGACCTTCATCTTGGTCTCGTGGTTGGTGATGACCGAGCCGCAGTTCATCTCGGAGCCCGTGCCCACCATCGTGAGAACCGAGCCCACGGGGATGACGTCGAGGTCGGCCGCCGGCTCGTCGAAGTCCACCCAGTACTTCTGCCAGGGGTCCACGCCGTCCGGCAGGTTGGCCGAGACGGCCACGCCCTTGGCATAGTCGACGCAGGAGCCGCCGCCCACCGCGAGGATGAGGTCGACGTGGTTCTCGCGCGCCAGCCCCACACCCTCGTAGAGCTTCTCGACCGTGGGGTTGGGCATGACACCCGCGTCCTCCACGACGGTCTTGCCCGCAGCCGCGAGCGCAGCGACCACCTGATCGTAGATGCCGTTCTTCTTGATGGAGCCACCACCGTAGACGAGCTGGACGGTCGGGCCATAGGCCGCGAGCTCCGTCGCGAGGGCATCCATGGCGTCCTTGCCAAAGATCAGCTTGGTGGGGTTGTGATAGGTGAAGTTGCCGAGCATGTGCGCTCCCTTCCTCGTAGGTTGGCCACATCATAAGTGACGCTGCGTCACTTGTAAAGATATAAGTGACGCGATTTCGCTTATTTCCGGTTTCGCTGCGGTATACTTTGCGCAGCAACCATACGGAGGAGTCATGGCCGAGTTCATAAGGGCGAGAAGCCCTGAGCAGAAGGAGCAGCGTCTCGGCGAGATCAAGGGCGCCGTCCGCCGCCAGTTCGCGGAGCGCCCCTATCACGAGATCACGCTCACCACAATTGCCGAGGAGCTCGGCTGGTCGCGCGCCAACCTCTACAAGTACGTGACCACCAAGGAGGAGATCTTCCTCCTGCTCACGGCAGACGAGTGCGACGCCTACTTCGAGGCCCTTCTCGCCGCCCTGCCCGAGGACCGCGAGCTCGCTCTCGCCGACGCTGCCGACGCCTGGGCAGACGTCGCCGCCGCCCACCAAGAGTACTTTCGCCTGGGAGACCTGCTCACCACGATCGTTGAGACCAACGTCACCGTCGAGCGCCTCATGGACTTCAAGCGCGGCTACTACGCACACGTCGACGTGGCGCGCGAGCACCTGCCGCAGGTCATAGGCGTCGCGCCCGAGCACGTGGAGCCGCTGCTGCTGGCTATCTACTACCACGCCACGGGGCTCGTCAGTTTCTGCTGGAGCAACCCTCTCATCGCAGAAGCGCTCAGGCGCCTTGAGATCGAGCGCCCCGAGACCGACTTCCGCGCCGAGATGCGTGATTTTATAGCCATGTGCCTCGAGCACTACGCTCGCCAAGACGCCTGACAGCGGCGTCTTATGCCATGGCCGAGCCTCAAGGCAGTTTTCGACCTCTCCTGTGTCACCTCGGGCCTCATATGAGGTGGCTCCGCAAGAACTACGCGTTCTACAGCCCTGCGCCACGGAAGAAACACAAGGTCGGGAACACGCCTTGTCGCATGACCAGACAGCGCTAGAGAATTATCCGCTCAGATGAGGCCCGAAGTGACACAGGAGGCGCTCCAGAGTGCCTCGGCCGCCAAAGAGCTTACGTGCCATACGGAAAACGCATGCCCTCCCAGAGTATACTCTCAGGCGCCGTGGCGGCCACACTGGTATTTCTCGCGCTCGTCCTGCTCGCCGTGAAGATCTACTACAAGCAGCGCCTCGCCGCTCCCGCGGCGGAGTAAAGTAGCGCCAACAGCCGTTTTCGTGCGAAGGGAGCACCCATGGACGAGGTTCTCGCCTACCTCAAGGCCAACCCCACGTACTTCCTGGCGACCGTGGACGAGAAGGGCAACCCGCAGGTACGCCCCTTTGGCACCATCGCCAAGTTCGAGGGTAAGCTCTACATTCAGACCGGCAAGGTGAAGGCCGTCTCCGACCAGCTGCTCGCGCACCCGCGCGTGGCGATCTGCGCGACGGGCGCCGACGGCTCGTGGCTGCGCGTCGAGGCTGACGCCGTGCTCGATGACCGCCTGGAGGCCCGCGAGGCCGTGCTCGCAGAATACCCAGAGCTGCAGCCCATGTACGCAGCGGACGACGGCAACTGCGAGGTCTTTGCCCTGGAGAACGTGACCGCCACGTTCTGCTCGTTCACTAAGGACCCCTATACGATTCGCTGGTAGCGTAGCGCCCCGGACTATTCCCCAAACGAGAAGAGCGCCCTGCCCGCGCCCGCCTCGCGCCAGGCGGCGAGCGCGGCAAGGCGCTCGACCGTAGAGGCGGCAAGCGGATCCGGCAATGCGTCCGGCGCAAACCAGCCCACCTCAAGGCTCTCGTCGTCGGCCACGCGCGGCTCTGCGCAGCCGCCCTCGGCAAGCCGGCACACGAACATGAGGTCCAGGTACTGTGTGCGGTCACCATTGACGTAGACGGTCTCGTGCTGCTGGGCGCGCACGCGCACCAGGTCCGTGGGCACCACGTCAACGCCCGTCTCCTCCGCCACCTCGCGGATCACGGTGTCCGCGGGCTCCTCGCCCGGCTCGTTGATTCCGTAGACGAGCGCCCACTCGCCCGTGTCGGCGCGACGGCCCAGAAGCACGCGCCCCGCGCCGTCCTCCACGTAGGCGCTCACACCGGTGAGCCACAGCAGGTCGTGGCCGATCTTCTCGCGCAGACGCAGCACGAACTCAGGGGTCGCCATGCTCTCTCGCCCCTAGCGGAGACGGTCACGGTCGTTGCGGCCGGGAAAGTCAATGTGGATCCGTCCGCCCCTCACGAAGAACCAGATCGCCACGATCACAAAAATCGCCGGCAGCAGGGAGAGCGCGCCCGCGACGATGTTCACCAAAAACGAGATCACGAGCGAGACCACAAACGCAACGACAAACAGCGTGAGAAGAACGCCAATGATCTGCATCCGAACCTCCAAACGCAACAGCAGGGCCAGCCCCATTGTCACACACTTGCGCGGCTGCCGACGTGGAGATAGCGCACGCGCTCGCCAAGCTCGTCGCGCAGGAGCGCGAAGGCGTCGGTGCCGGTGCAGTGGAACGTGAGGTAGCTCGCCCGCCGCGACGCCAGCTCCCGGGCGAGCTCGCGCGTGAGCGCGGCGTCCTCCACGGTGCCACCGCTCGGGTCCATGAGGTGGAAGCCGGCGACCACGGCGTCGAGCGGCGCACCCGCAAGCGCCTCGGCCGTGTCCATGAGGTTCAAGATCCCGCCATGCGAGCAGCCGGAGACCAGAGTGTGACGCCCGCCCTCCTCCACCAGCAGGCTCTGCTCGTGAAGAAAGCGGTCGGGCACGAGCGCGCCGTCGCGGCGCTCCATGAGCCTCAGGTTGGAGCGCGCGCACGGGTGGTCGCGGCGCACGGTCGAGAAGAGCGTGAGCCCGCGGCCCAGCTCGCACTTCTCGCCCACCACGCGGACGCGCGGGTCCGCGGCGAGGGCCGGCTCCAGCCCAATCGCATGGTGGCGCTCCGGCGTGCCGGAGACGTGCTGCTCGAAGGCATGTTCGCGCACGTAGACGGGCACCTCCCGACCCGCGGCGTCGCAGGCGTCAAAAAACGCGGGCAGCCCGCCGCCGTGGTCGTAGTGCCCGTGGCTGAGCACCGCCAGGTCAGCAGAGGTCACGTCCACGCCGAGCGTCCGCGCGTTGGCGAGAAACGCCTCGTCCGGCCCCATGTCAAACAGGACGCGCCGGCCATCGGAGAGCTCGAGCCACAGGCTGAGCCCGTGCCGCGCCGCAAGGCGACTTGACGGCGTGCTGTTCTCCATGAGCACCGTGACGCGCATGACAACCTCCGAACTTGCCTAAAAGGGGTCAGACCCCCTTTAGGCAAGTTTTCGACAACGCTCGCCGAGCACACGCGCTTCTCGCCGAACGAGGGGTATAACGCAGGTAGACGGCACCTTCGAAACGAGGGAGGCAACCATGTACTTCAGAAACATCCTGGTTCCCTACGACGAGTCCGAGCATGCAAAGAGCGCGCTGCACATCGCGCTTGGCCTAGCAGGGCCCTACCCTGAGGCGAAGGTCCACGTGATGACCGTCATACCCTCCTCGTCCCTGCCCGATCCCACGCTCATGGCAAGCTCGGCGTTTGACACGCCCTACGCGATCGGCGATCCCGAGACCTACGAGCGCATAATGCAGTCCGTGGCGGACAACGCGCGCGGCGACGCGCAGGAGCTCATTGACCAGACGCGCGACGACGCGCAGTGCCAGATCGTCGCGGAGGCGCTGATCGCGACCTCGCCGGTCGAGGGCATAGCGGACTACGTGAAGAGTCACGACATTGACCTCGTGGTCATGGGACGGCGCGGCCTCGGCGCGCTGCGCGGCATGATCGGCAGCGTGAGCTTTGGCGTGCTTCGCTCCGTTGACGTGCCGGTGCTCACGGTCAAGTAGTCGGCGCAACAGGCTCGCCCGAGGCCCATCCGCCAAACACCTCCGGCGGGTGGGCCTCACGCCGACGGGCGTGCGCATGGCCGTCACAGGCTGCCGGGACGCGCGCCCCCTTCCATAAACGACGGCACGCCGCTCTCGACAAGCTGGCAGGCGAGCTGCATCACCTCGGCAATCGTCAGCCTTCGGTCCGAGAGCAGCCACCAGCGATACAGCGAGAAGAGCCCGCCGAGCCCATAGGCGAGGAGCATCCCCAGCTCGTCGTCAGGGATATCCTCGCCCACGAGCCCCCTGTCCACGCACTGGCGCACGAGTGGGCGCGCAAGGTGCTCCAAGAGCAGCTCGGAAGGCACGTGCTCGCAGTAGCGCTGCCCCAGCAGGAGGTTCTTGCTCAGATGCTCGGTGAGGGCCGCGAGGAAGGAGCGCAGAGGGCGAGGTTCGGAGCCGTCCGAGCTTGCCCGCGCGGTGCGCTCGACCTTGTCCAGCAGCTCGGAGACCACATCCTCGGCGATTGCGTCGAGCAGCCCGTCAATCGAGCCAAAATGCTGGTAGAAGGTCTTGCGGTCGACGTCTGCCTCGCGGGCGATCAGGCTCACGGAGATCTGGTCGATGGGCTCGTCCATGATCAGTCGGTCAAAGGCCTCGATGATGGCCCGCCGGCTGCGACGCACGCGTCGATCAACGCGCCCGCCGTCCCTCTCGACCCGTCGGTTCTTCTCGCCCTGGGACATATTCCTCACACCCCGCCCATCTGTGGAATAGGTATCGGTCTCCCCACTTTCACGGAAGAGGCATCCTTATTATTCCACATCTGTGGGTTTACACATAACTGGGTATAAACGGAAAGTAGCTTACGACCATGCTCGCAGCCAGTGAAAGGACCAGAGATGTCGCTGACCCAAGCGGCGGAGCGCACCGCGCTCTACAAGCTCATCGACTACGTCGACGAAAGCCCCGAGACCCGCATCCCCAAGCTCATGGATACCGTGGACAAGTACGTTCCCGCAGACGTCTTTCCGGCGCAGCGCGCGGCGTTCCGTCACGCCATCGACAGCCAGAGCAACTGGTACCAGCTCATGATGCGCATCTTCCAACTCAATCCGGAGATTCGCCGCCGCCTGCTCAAGAGCTTCCTCGTCGACGCCAACCTCCTCGCGTGGCCCGTTCAGGAGAAGGCTCGCGACAAGCACCAGTGCAACGTCCCATGGGCGATCCTTCTGGACCCCACGAGCGCCTGCAACCTGCGCTGCACCGGCTGCTGGGCGGCCGAGTACGGACATGCGCTCAACCTCTCCTACGAGGACATCTGCTCAATCATCGACCAGGGACGCGAGCTGGGCGTGCACGTCTACATCTACACCGGCGGCGAACCCCTCATGCGCAAGGACGACCTCATCCGCATCTGCGAGAAGTACCCCGACTGCTCCTTCCTCTGCTTCACCAACGCCACCCTCATCGACGAGGCCTTCTGCCAGGAGATGATCCGCGTGGCCAACTTCGTTCCCGCCATCAGCGCCGAGGGCAACGAGCACACCACGGATGCCCGGCGCGGCGAGGGCACCTACGCCAAGATCGAGCGCGCGATGGACCTTTTGCGCGAGCACGGCCTGCCCTTCGGCATCTCCTGCTGCTGGACGCGCGCCAACGCCGACACCGTCGCCACCGAGGAGAACATGGACTGGATGATCGAGAAGGGCGCGCTCTTCTGCTGGTACTTCCACTTCATGCCCGTCGGTCGCGCGGCGCGCGCCGAGCTCATGCCCACGCCGGAGCAGCGCGAGCGCATGTACCGCTTCGTGCGTCGGATGCGCGGGGAGAAGCCCCTCTTCACGCTGGACTTCCAGAACGACGGCGAGTACGTGGGCGGCTGCATCGCCGGCGGGCGTCGCTACCTGCACATCAACGCCGCGGGCGACGTAGAGCCGTGCGTCTTCATCCACTACGCCAACGCCAACATCCACGAGGACAGCCTGCTCGACGCGCTGCGCTCGTCCCTCTTCATGAAGTACTACCAGGGCCAGCCGTTCAACACCAACCACCTGCGCCCCTGCCCCATGCTGGAGAACCCTGATGACCTGCCGCGCATGGTGGCTCAGACGGGCGCGCGCTGCACGGACCTCGTGGAGCAGGAGTCCCCGGAGGAGCTGCGCGAGAAGACCGCGCCTGCCGCCGCGGCGTGGGCGCCGGTGGCGGAGCGCCTGTGGAACGACCCCGCCGACCCAGACCACGCCAAGCGCGGCAACTGGCGCGAGGGGCAGGCGGAGACCGACGTCACGCGCCTCGAGCGCGTGGGGCGCGACCTGACGACGCAGGCGGAGCCGAAGCTGTAGTCTCTTTTCAGTCTTCTTGCCCGTAGGACGACGTCACGCCAGCTCGCGCAGCCACGCGACGGCAAGGTCCAGCCAGCGCGCCACGTGCGGGAGCACGTCGTCGGGGCGATGGGCCGTCTGCTCGGTGGCCAGCGAGAGGCCGTGGCGACCCTCGTGGAAGACGTGGCACTCGTGGTCCACGCCCGCCGCCGCGAGCGCCTGCGCGTAGAGGTAGGCGTTTCTCACCGGCACCGTGGCGTCCGTGGCCGTGTGCCAGAGGAAGGTGGGCGGCGTGGCGGCGTCCACCAGGTCCTGCGCGCGGGCGAGCGGGGAGCCCACTGGGCAGAGGCGTCCCGCGTAGGCAGCGTCGCCCGGCCAGCCGGCACCGAGGTCGATAACCGGGTAGCAGAGGACCTGCCAGGCGACGCGCGCTGCGTCCACGCTCACGCCCGCCCGGGCGAGGAACGCCTCGTCACGCATGAGCGCCGCGTACGTGGCGCAGAGGTGACCGCCGGCCGAGCAGCCGAGAAGCCCGACGTTCTGCTCGTCCACGTGCCACGCGTCCGCGTGCGCCCGGACCGTCGCGACCGCGCGGGCGAGGTCCAGCTGCGGCGCGGGCAACAGCGGGGCCGCCACCGCGTCGTCGAACACGGTGTAGTCCAGAACGAAGGCCTGAAAGCCGCGGGCGAGAAGTGCGAGCGCGACCGGCTCCGCCTCGCGGTCCGAGCAGAACGCGTAGCCGCCGCCCGGGCAGACCACGACGCCGGGGCGGCGACGCGCGGCCTGGTCGGCAACGTTGTCCTGCACGTAGGCCGTGAGCGTGGCCACTTTGGTCCCGTAGCCCGCGCCCGCCAGCTCGATTCTCTCGACGCGCATCCCGTCCTCCCGTCCGTTTTTGGTCCTCTCCCATCATACGAAAGAGGTCGAATGTCGGGTATGTACACCCCTCGAAAGGGGCCAAAGTAGCGACGTGTCCGCTACCTGCGGCGTTACAGCCCCTTCGCTTCCGCGACCACCAAAGGGTGTACATACCCGTCGAAACGGAAACGGCCGCTCGACGTATCATGGTGGGGTCAGCCTCGTCGAAACGGAGTCCCCGTGAGCACGCCCCTCTCCCGCCGCACCGCTGTGAAGCTCGGCCTTCTCGCGCCCCTAGCCCTTGCCGGCTGCACCGCCGAGAAGGGCCCCGCGGCAGATGCGGACGCCGCAACCGGTCTCGCCGCCCTCGGCGACGCCACGCCCGCCCCGCTCGCCCACGCCACGCAGTTCTCACTCGACACCTATGAGGGCGGCTTCCGGCTCGCGACCCTCGCGAGCGGCGACCGCCTGCTCGTGGTGCCCGAGGGCGCGGAGCCCCCGGCGGACCTCCCCGACGACGTCGCCGTGATCCAGCAGCCGCTCGCCAACGTCTACCTGGTCTCCACCGGCATGATCTGCCTCGTGGACGCCATTGGCGCGCTCGATGCCGTGGGCGTCTCGTCCGTGCGCGCCGAGGACTCCCCCGTCCCCGCCTTCACTGAGCGCCTGGAGGACGGCACCATCGCCTACGGCGGCCTCTACCGCGAGCCCGACTACGAGCTCATCACCGCCACGGGCTGTCCGCTCGCGATTGAGAACACCAACATTGACCACGTCCCCGAGGTTCGCGCCAAGCTGGAGGAGCTGGGCGTGACCGTGCTCATGGAGCAGTCGAGCCGCGAGGAGGACATGCTCGGGCGCCTGGAGTGGATCAAGCTCATGGGTGCCGTGTTTGGCCGCGAGGACGAGGCGGCGGCAGTCTTTGACGAGGTGGCGGCCCGCGTGGAGGAGGCCGCTGCCGAGGGCTCGCTCGGCAGGACCGTGGCCTTCTTCTACATAAACGAGGACGGCGCCGCCGTGACCCGTCGCGCCGGCGACTACTTCTGTCAAATGATCGAGGCGGCGGGCGGCGAGTACGTGAGCTTTGCCGAGGAGGGGGCCGCCGACTCCTCCCCCACCACGATCACCGTGGAGATGGAGCAGTTCTACGCCGGCGCGCGCGACGTGGACGTCATCATCTACAACGGCACGATCGACGACGGCGTGACCAGCCTCGAAGCCCTCACCGAGAAGAACGCGCTGCTCGCGGACTTCCGCGCCGTCCAGGCCGGGAACGTCTGGACCTGCGACGCCAACCTCTACCAGCAGATGACCAGCATGGCCGACATCATCGAGGACTTCCGCGCGGCCTTCTCCGGCACCGGCGAGCCCACCACCTTCGTCTGGAAGCTGAGCTAGCTTGCGGGCGACAGGCGACAAGAACGGGCGGGCGCGGCGGGCGATCGCCTTCGACCTCGCCGTTCTTCTCGGCCTTGTGGCGCTCTTCGTGGCGAACCTGTGCCTGGGCAGCGTGGGGACAACGCCGGCGGAGGTGGCGCGCATCCTTGCCGACGGACCCGGCGACGCCTCCACCGCCGCGCAGGTCATATGGCAGATCCGTCTGCCGCGCGCCATCGAGGCGGTGCTGCTGGGAGGGGCGCTCTCGCTCTCCGGGTTCCTGCTGCAGACGTTCTTCGCCAACCCCATAGCCGACCCCTTCGTCCTGGGCATCTCTTCGGGCGCCAAGCTCGTAGTGGCCGTCGTGATGATCGTGGTGCTGGGCGCGGGCCAGGTCATGAGCCCGGCGGCCTCGGTTGCATCGGCGTTTGCGGGGTCGCTCCTCACGATGGGCCTCGTGCTGCTCATCTCGCGCCGCGTGCGCTCCCAGAGCATGCTCATAGTGGCCGGCGTCATGGTGGGCTACATCTGCTCGGCCGTGACCAACTTCCTGATCGCCTTCGCCGACGACCAGTCGATCGTCAACCTGGACAACTGGTCGCGTGGGAGCTTCTCGGGCGCCACGTGGTCCGACGTGGCGCTGGTCGCCGCGTGCGTGCTCGCCATGGGCGCGGCCGTCTTCGCACTCTCCAAGCCGCTCGGCGCCTACCAGCTCGGCGAGCCCTACGCGCAGAGCGTGGGGGTCAACGTGGGCGCGCTGCGTCTGCTGATCGTGGCCGTGTCCAGTCTGCTCTCCGCGTGCGTGGCCGCCTTCGCGGGGCCGGTGTCCTTCGTGGGCATCGCGGCGCCGCACCTGGCCAAGCGCGGCGTGGGCTCGTCGCGGCCGCTCTACGTGACGCCTGCGTGCCTGCTCACGGGCGCGGCCTTCTGCTGCGGGTGCGACCTCATCGCGCGCACGCTCTTCTCACCGATCGAGCTCTCCGTGAGCGCCGTCACCGCCGTCTTTGGCGCACCGGTCGTGATCGCCCTCATGCTCCGCGGGAGGTCCCGCCCATGACACCTGTAAATTGGGGACAGTCCCCAATTAACAGAAACGCCCTCGAGGTGCGGGGGCTGGACGTGGGGCACGGCGAGCGGGCGCTCGTGCGAGACGTCTGCCTTGCGGTGCGACCCGGTCAGGTCGTGGCGCTGATCGGCCCCAACGGGTCCGGCAAGACCACGATCCTGCGCACCGTGGCCGGCCAGCTCCGCGCGCTCGGCGGCGTCGTCGAGCTCTTCGGTCGCCCGCTCGCCGACGTCCCCGCGGCGGAGCGCGCCCGCACCCTCTCCGTCATGCTCACCGGCCGGCCGCAGACCGAGCTTCTCACCTGCCGCGACGTGGTGGAGGCGGGGCGCTACCCGTTCACCGGGCGCCTCGGCGTGCTGGGCGAGAAGGACGACGCAGCCGTCGCCGCCGCGATGGAGGCGACGGGCGTGGCGGAGCTCGCGGACCGCGACTTTGCCCACGTGAGCGACGGGCAGCGGCAGCGCGTCCTTCTCGCCCGGGCGCTCTGTCAGGAGCCGCAGGTGCTGCTGCTCGACGAGCCCACGTCCTACCTCGACGTGCGCTCGCAGCTCGACGTGCTCCAGCTGCTGCGCCGGGAGGCGCGCGAGCGCGATGTCGCCGTCGTGGCCTCGCTCCATGAGATCGACCTCGCGCAGAAGGCGGCCGACCATGTGATCTGCATCAAGGACGGTTGCGTCATGTGCCAGGGGACGCCCGACGAGGTCTTCACCGCCGAGCGCGTGGCCGAGCTCTACGACCTGGCCCCGGGCGCCTATGACCCCGCCTTCGGCAGCGTGGAGCTCGCGCGACCGGCCGGCGAGCCCGAGGTCTTCGTCATCGCCGGCGGCGGGTCGGGCGCGGCGTGCTTCCGGCGGCTCGCGCGCGCCGGCACGCCATTTGCCACGGGCGTCCTGCACGAGCACGACGCCGACGGCCTACTCGCGCGCAGCCTGGCCACGCGGGCGGTCTTCGAGCGCGACTTCGAGCCCGTGAGCGCCGAATCCGTGGAGCGCGCCCGCGAGGTCCTTCTCGCCTGCCGCGAGGTCATCTGCTGCGTGAGCGCGTTCGGAACCGGCAACGCGCGCAACGCCGAGCTCCTCGCCGCCGCCCGCGCCGCCGACCTCCCCGTGCGCCGCGAGGGCTCCTGCCGCAATTAACGCGCACAGATTGCCGTGTGCGTTATTTTTAACTGCAGATATATGCTATCGAAGCAAACTGTGCGCGTTATCTGACGCCGCCGGACCGCCCGCCCGTCACAAACGCATCGATGAGGACTCGGTTGCGGGCAAGCAGAGCCTCCAGCGCGGCGCGCGCCTCGTTGGAGAGCCCCAGGTCCAGAAGGTCGCGCGCCATCTCCGCGTTGACGCGGGCGTCGCAGACGTCACCGAGCTCGTCCTGGACGCCCTTCATCCGGGCCCCCTCGGCGACCGCCCGCTCGCCCAGGAGCGCGCAGAAGGCCTCCGCGACGTAGCGCACGCGCTTGGCCCGCTTGCGCAGGGTGTGCACGGCGTCGGCGTCCGTGCGGTCAACGGCGGCGTATCCCTCGTCCACGGTGCGCACCAGCTCGTCAAAGACTGCGAGCACGTCAGCGCGCGTCACGCCGCGCCTGCGCACGGAGTCCTTCCAGGGGAGCGCCTTCACGCGCCTGCGGACGCGCCTCAGCGCCCGACGGGTGTGACGCCCGTCCATGACGCCCACCACGCGATTGCGCTCGAGCTCGCGGAGCTCGCCGATCCTCGCGACGAGCTCGCCGCTCGGGGAGCCCAGCGCCTGGACGTCGCGTAGCATCACGTCGTACTCGCGCAGGCGCGAGGTCTCTATCACCACCGAGCGCAGGTCGTCCTGCAGCAGCCGATGACGGCGGCGCTTGAGCAGCGGAGAGACAAACGCCAGCAGGCTCCTCAGCGTGCGGATGGAGATGCGCAGCTTGTGAATGGTCTCCACATCGTCCGGCTTGGCGAGAAACGCGCCCAGCCGTCGGTCGACCTCTTCGCAGGCGTCCTCGAGAACCCTCGTGAGCTCCTTGCGAACGTCACCCATCGCAGCCTCCCTTGCCGTGGCGGAGCCGGTCTTGAGGGAAGTCTACCCAAGCGCGTCGAGCGACTGCATCCAGGCGATGTAGACGCTCGGGTAGTGGCCGTAGAGGACCTGCATGGGGTTCACGTCGGCGAGAAGGTCGCGCACGACCGTCGCGCCGCCGCCGAGCGTGGCGAAGTCCTCTGCCGTGGGAATCTCGCGCCCAAGGTCTTCCACGAGCTTGTCCACGCGCTCGCGGTCCTCGGGAACGTAGGGGCTCTCCACGCCCGTGTTGGCCTCGAAGACCTCGCGCATGGCCTCGTGCGCCTCGTCAAAGCCCTCGTCGCCGTAGCCGGGCAGCCACAGGTCGTGACCGTAGCGCTCGTAGCCCCAGGAGGCGAGCGGCAGGCGCGGCACCAGGTCGCTGGGGTTCATGACGTTGAAGATATTGTCATAGAGCGCGTCGCGGGCGTTGTCGAACGTGGTGACCTCGGGCGTGGCGAAGGTGTAGCAGTATATGCTCTCGAGCGGCGCGAGCACGCGCAGGCCCTGGCTCATCTCGTCGGCATACGCCGCGGCGAGGTTGGCCGTGGCCGCGCCGCGCGAGTGCCCGGTGAAGAGAAGGCAGATGTCGTCGGTACCGTCGAGGCCCGCCTCCTCGGTGATCCGCGCCATGAGCTCGTCCACGATCTCGCGCGCGGCCTCCGAGAAGCCCTCGTGCGTGAGCTCGTCCATGTCGTAGGCGGCCGCGCTGCCCATGTTGAGGTCGCTCAGCCACTCCGAGCCGTAGCTGCCGCGAATGGACACCAGAAAGAGGGTCTTCTCGGCCCCGCTCGCGCTGGTCACGCGCTTGGTGGCCACCGAGTAGGCAACGACGTCGTCCGAGCCGGTGATGAAGTCCATGACCTCGTCGAAGATTTCGCTCCGGTACTGGTAGGAGGCCGTGGAGATCTCCTCGAAGCCCAGCTCGGCGAGCGCGGCCTCCATGTAGGCCGGAGAGCTCGAGCCCGCCTGGTAGTACGCGGACTCCGAGTTGGCCACGGCGGAGAGCACCGAGCACGTGGTGGCGAGCTCGTGGTTGTAGACCGTGGGGTCCTGGAAGAACCACTCGTCGTCCCAGGCGACCTCGGTGGAGATGGTCTCCGAACCCGTGGCCATGCTCGTGAAGTCAATGCGCGCGGTGAAGGCGCCGGTGCGCCCGGTCGAGCCCTCGAGCGCCGCGAACTCGCTCGGGGCCTGGACTACGCCCTCGCCGCGGCTGCGCTGGTCGAGCCGGTGCCACACGGCAATCGCCAGCGCGATGCCGGCCACGACCACAACGATCAGCAGGCCGAGAAGAACGCGCAGCCCCCAACGCGGACGCCTCCGCTCCGTCGCCTCCGTCATGCGACGTCCTCGAACGTCTCTTCGGCGTCCTTCTCGACCACAGACTCGTCGGCCCTCGCGGCGGTGTCGCGCCCGGCGCCGTCGACGCGCGCGGAGTCGTCCGGCGTGATCGTCATGGACTCGAAGCGGTGCGCCATGTAGTCGTTGTCATAGTGCTCGGCGTAGAACTGCTCGACGGGCGTGGTCTGGGGAATTCCCGAGAGGCGCTCGAACCAGCAGTCCAGAGCCTCGAGCGTCATGACACCGTTCACGAGCATGAGCACGGCGCAGAGGGTGGTGAACGAGTAGCGCACCTTCCACGGAATGAGGTTGATCAGCTTGAGCATCCACGGCAGGCAGAGCTTGATCCAGACGAAGCCGAGCGCGCCCCACATGCACATGAAGAGGGGTCGAGGTGCGCCCGCCAAAGATCACGGCGATCGGGTCCGGGAAGAGCCCGAAGATCGTGGAGCCCGAGTAGTCCCAGGCCACGGCGCCAAAGCCATACTCCATGAAGAGCGCGGTCGCCGCCTCGAAGAGACCGCCGATCACGGCGGAGACCAGGAATATGATCACCGGGTTGGCCTTGTAGAAGCGGTTGAGCGCCACCGTCATGAGCACGGCGCCAAAGCCGTAGATCGGCGAGAACGGGCCAAAGAGCAGGCCGGCGCGGTCCTGGATCTCACCGGGAACCACGACGGCAAAGTGGTAGACGGTCTCGATTATGAGGCCGAGGAAGCAGCAGATCACAAAGACCCAGAACAGGTTGAAGAAGTTGAGCTCGATGTAGCCCTTGCCCTCGTAGTCGCGGCCGAGCATGCCCTCCTCGGCAGCCTCGCGCTCCACCATGTCGCGCACATGACGCTGAAGCGCGCGCTCCTGCTTGAGCGAGGGGTCCACGGTGACCGAGACCGCGATCAGCAGGAGGAGCTGAATGACGTCGGGAACGAGCGAGAGGTCGACGCCCTGCAGCATCAGCTTGAACAGAATCTGCACCACGGACGTCGCAATGAGCACGTGGGATATGAGCACGGCGTTGCGCCGGCTGCCCTTGCGCAGCATGCGGCCAAAGACAATGAGCGCGATGCCGTCGGCGAAGGTGATCAGGTATGAAATAACGAGAAGAACCACGGGCAGCGTGGGGTCGGTGCCCACGACGATCATTGACGGGTCGGTCTGGAGCGCCCAGGTCATGAGTGCCGCAAACATAACCACGGCAAAGAGCGTGTACGCGCCGAGCAGAATGCAGAACAGGCCGTAGAGCCGGTAGGCGAGCGGCATTTTCTGCTTGGCGTTCTTGGGTTCGGCTTGTGTCTCTGGGGTCATGCGAGCTCCTTGAAAGGTGACACACATACAGGCATACGGAGTAGACGATACCTGACTGAAGGAGACCTTAAGGCCGCAGCGCTTGCATTTTCCGAATAGTCAAGCGATGGTTGATATTTCGAGCGCACGTCCTTCTCGCCACGGGGCACTCCCGCGGTTCCGTCCTACACTGCTCCTGAACCCACACCCGTCCCACAAGGACACTCACACTCATGAACATTCGGCAGCTTCAGTTCTTCTATCGAGCGGCGCGCACGGGAAACTTCTCCGCTACCGCGCGAGCCGAAGGCGTCACGGTCCAGGCCGTCTCGAAGTCCATGCACGAGCTCGAGGAGGAGCTTGGCGGGGCGCTGTTCGTCCGCGAGGGGCGGGGCATGCGTCTCACGCCCCTGGGGGAGACGCTGCTCGAGCCCGCGCGCAGGGTGACCGAGGGGGTCACTTCGATCGAGCAGATTGCCTCCTCGTGGCAGGACGGCCCCGCGACCAGGGGGGACCTCAGGCTGGCCCTTGTCACGCCGCCCTTCTCCAAGCACGAGTTCATTTGCGGCATCGTGGCGCACCTCATGGCGCACTCCCTCGGGGTCGAGACGAGCCTCTCCGTCCGCGTGGGGGACGACGCGCTCGCAAGCCTGCGAGCCGGCGCGCTCGACGCCCTGTTCACGATTGGTCGGCTGGACGCCCCCGGGTGCACGTGCGCCCAGATCGGGACGGTTGCACCCGGCATCTTTCTGGGTCGCCGGCACCCGCTGCGCGGCAAGCGGCGGCTGACCTTTGCCGACCTTGAGCCCTATCCTGTGCTCTGGAACGACAGAATCGACGGCTTCAACGAGACGGTGCTCGTCACCTGCCGGAAAGCCGGGCTGGCCTCGCCGCTCGTGAACGTTGACACCAACGAGGGAGTCGTCGACTTCCTCGAGAACCGGAACGGCTACATAATGGGCGTCTACCTCAAGGCACTCAGCATTCTGCCCTTCGCCACGATGCATGACCTGGACCCGGCCGACGCGCCCACGGTCCCGGTGTGCCTCGTGCTGCCCGAGGGACCGCGACGACCCGAGGTCGAGCGACTCGACCAGTTCTGCAGGAACGAGTTCTCGCTCCTGAAACGGCTCCTGAGCTCCGAGGGCTACTGAGACAAAGGGGACAGGACGAGGCACAGCACGGTCCGCACGAGGCGCATGACGGAGAACTTCGGCGTGCGGCGGTAGATCTCAGAGTTCTTCACGGTGTTCCCTTCAGGTTTTATCAGCGAAAACTCAGGTATATTAGCAGCCAAACGCCGCCGTCAGGTGAGGGGGACAAATGTCACCCATTGGTGGAACATGCGCCGAGAAGACCGTGCGCTGGGGAATCGTCGGTGCGGGCAGGATCGCGCAGCGCTTCGCGCGCAGCCTCGCGCGCGAGCCGCGCTCCGAACTCGTGGCGATCAGCTGCCGAAACGCCGCAAAGGCGGCCGCGTTCGCGGCGACGCACGGCGTGGGCGAGGACGGCACCCTCTCCGACGAGGCACTCGGCAGCGTGGCCGGCTCCGCGCACGCCGCCCTTCTCGCCCGCCCGGACGTGGACGCGGTCTACGTGGCACTGCCGCCCGCCCTGCACCTCGAGTGGTCGCTCGCGGCCCTGCGCGCCGGCAAGGCCGTGCTCTGCGAGAAGCCGCTCTGCGCGAGCCTCGAGGAGACGGTTCTTCTCGCCCGCGCGGCGCGCTCCGAGAACCTGCTGCTCATGGAGGCCACCAAGACCCGCTTTGAGCCGCTTTACCTGCGCGTTCGCGAACTCGTGGAGAACGGCGCGATCGGACGGCTGACGCGCGTGGAGACCGGGCTCTGCAGCGACATGGGTGAGCGCGTGGCCAGCGGCGCGGACTATATGTCCGACCCCGTGGGCGGCGGCAACCTGCTCGACTCCGGAATCTACTGCGCCGCGTGGCTGACCGACTACCTGACGGAGCCGATCGAGGTCCTCAGCGCCCGCGCACGCTGGGTGCGCGGCGTGGACACGTTCACGGACGCCGAGCTGCGCGCCGGCGACGTGAGCGCGCGCCTGGTCACCGCCTGCGACCAGGGAAACCCGCGCGAGGCCGTCCTTGTGGGAACCGAGGGGCGCATCGTCGTCGAGGAAATGCACCGGCCACAGCGCGCCCGGCTTGAGCGCGTGGGCGAGAAGCCCGTGGAGCTGGAGGTCCCCTACCCCGTGGACGATCTCTACGCCGAGGTCGCGCACTTTGTGGGGCTTTTGCTCGCGGGCGAGACGGAGTCGCCCGTCATGCCGCTCGCGACCTCGCTGCGCTGCGCCGAGCTGCTCGCCGCTGTGCGCGCACGAATGGGCAACTCGGAGTCGTAGCGGCTTCGGTTCTGGCGGCTTCCTAAAAACTGGCAACTTGGCAATAGCGGAGAAAGACGACCTGGGGTTCTTCTCGCCCGCTTCCTGAAATATGTCAACCCGGCAGACAATTCTGTGCCAAGTCGGCAAATTCGAGGAGCGCCCCCGCGGGAGCTCGAAGTATCCTCCGCAGCTTGAACCCGATTCCCAGCGCACGGGCAACCCGCTACCCTAGAGGGGCAAGCGCGCCGAGCACCGGCGCACGACGAAAGGAAGCACATGGACGTTCAGGCAATCATCGCGCAGGTCTCCGCCGCCCTCGCGGACGCGCCCGAGAAGCTGCAGGAGCTCATCTCCGACCCCAAGGGCACCATCGAAGGCATCACCGGCATCGAGCTCGGCGAGGGCGACCTCTCCCAGATCGTCGACGGCGTCAAGAGCGGCATCGCCGACGGCAGCCTCGACCTGGGCGGGTTTGACCTGGGAGGCCTCGACCTGGGCGGCATCGCCGGCAACCTCGGCGGCATGCTCGGCGGCCTCTTTGGCAAGAAGTAGGGACGGCCGACAGCCCGACCCGCAGACCGGGGCCGCCCTCATGGCGGCTCCGTTTTGCTACCTCAGGAGGTAGGCGGAGACGATCTCCGCATAGTAGGCGGTGTGCGGGGCGTCGGTGGCGTAGTAGTGCTCGCGCAGGTCGTCCGGAAGGCGCGACTCGTCCTGCCCGTCCTTGTAGAGCACGCGGCACTCCAGGGTGAGGGGCAGCTCCTGAATGGCAGGCGCGGCCACCTCCTCGCCGTCCACGAGCGTGAGACCGAGCTCGGCCACCTTGTCCATGTCGCGGCCGCTCTTGGAGCCGCAGACCGCGAGAATCTGGGTCACGCGCTGGTCGTGGTCCTTCTCGCCCGTGCGCATGGGCACGCTGACCGTGAACTCGCCGCTCTTCTCGAGCAGGCCATAGGTAAAGCGGCTGCTGCGGACATAGGCCACAAAGAGCTGCTTGCCCCACTCGACGCCCAGCGTGCCCCAGCCTATGGTCATGGGGTTTGCGCGTCCGTCCGCGCTCGCGGTCAGCAGCACGCCCTTGGGCAGCTCGCGCAGAATGGTGGGTGCGTACTCGGTGACGTCGATCTTCTCGCGCATGATAGCCTCCGGCTCAACGTAGAATCTGATTGACCCGATTATAGGAGGGGAGCCGCCATGAGCAGCCTCGAGAACGTCCGCGTGTTCACCCAGAGCGCCATTCGGGTCGAGGGGGTGGCGGGGACCGTCGTCTGCTTTGACCCCTTTGCGCTCACGGACGCCGAGGCCACGCACGACGCGGACTACGTGCTGATCACCCACGCCCACTACGACCACCTCTCGCCCGAGGACTACGCGCGCGTGGCGGGCGAGAAGACCGTGGTGGTGGCGCCGGCAAGCATGGCCCAGGAGGTCGCGGGGCTAGGCGCCGCCGCAACGCACCTCATGAGCGCGGGCGAGATAATCGAGCTGCCCGGGCTCACCGTGGAGGCGGTGCCCGCCTACAACGTGAAGCCCGAGCGCCTGGGCATGCACCCGCAGGCGAACGGCTGGCTCGGCTACGTGGTCACGCTCGACGGCGCGCCCACGCGCTACTACGTCTCCGGCGACACGGACCAGAACGCGGACAACGAGGTCGTGAGCTGCGACGTCGCGCTCGTGCCGATCGGCGGCACCTACACCTGCGACCCGCGCCAGGCGGCGGCCTTCGTGAACGCGCTGCGCCCGCACGCCGTCGTGCCCACCCATTACGGCAGCATCGTCGGCACCTATGCCGACTTCGACGCCTTTGCCGCCGCGGTGGACCCCGCGATCGAGGTCGTCAAGAAGCTCGAGCGCTAGCCGTCGCCCCCCCTTTCCAATCTGTACGGTATTTCTCCGTACAAATGGGTATACTAACTGCCAAGAGGAGGGGTAGACATGGCCACAATAACCAACGCGTCCAAGACGTCTCGCCTTGACATGCGCATGAGCGACGAGCAGCGCTCGGAGATCGAACGCGCAGCGTCCATCAAGGGGATGAGCCTCACGCAGTGGGCACTTCAGAACCTGCTCGCCGCCGCACGGCGAGACATTCAGGAAGAGACGGTCACGCGCCTGTCCATGAGCGCATTTGACCAGTTCAAGTCAGCTCTTGACGCAGGCATGCCCCCTGAGGCCGCCGCGCTTCTTGACCAGAAGCCGGTCTGGGAATGACGGCCTTCTCCGCACCGCGCCAGCTCGGCGAGAAGGACGACCTCTCGAGCTTCTCCTGCGGGACAGAGATTGTCGACGACTGGGTTCGCCACAGGGCACACAAGGCCATGTCGCAAGGCACGGCAGTCGTCTACGTGTGTCTTGCCGACGAGCAAGTTGCCAGCCTCTATTCCCTTAGTGCCCATTCGGTCGCGCGCTCGGACGTGAGGGGCGGTTGGCTGCGTCGCAACACGCCCGAGCAGATTCCCGCCGTCCTTCTCGGCATGCTGGGCGTCGACAAGGACTACCAGGGGCAGGGCCTTGGTAAATCACTGCTGCGCGACGCCATCCTCCGAGCAAGAGGCGTTTCCCGCGAAATCGGGGCACGGGCACTGCTCGTAGACCCCGCAGGCGAGAGCACGTCCCAGTTCTATGAGAAATATGGCTTCAGGCCGTTACCCGAGACCGAGCGGCTGTTCCTTCCCCTGCACTAACACGCCAATGATACGAAGGGACAGTCTCTTCGTATCATTTTGCGTAGAACTCCGCGAGGTCGCCGGCCATCGCCTCGAGCGTGGGCACGTCGACGTAGGCCATGTGGCCGCAGCCGTAGAGCTTGTAGCTCACGCGCTCCTTGAGGGCGGGCGGCAGGAACAGGCAGGACATGTCGTGCACCACGTTCCAGTAGGTGGTCGCCGCGTCGTAGCGGCCGCCGAGAATCAGCAGGCGCATGGTCGGGTTGCGCTTCATGGCAACGGCAATATCGTAGGTGACGTTGGGTGCGGTGGCGGGCTCCTCCGTGCCGGGCTCCTCGTGCGTCCAGTTCCACGCCACGCCCACCTTGTTGTAGTTGCTCACGAGGTAGGTGGGCGCACCGGCAAAGCCGATCTCGTCGAGGTGCGCGCGGAAGGCGGCGTGCCAGACGCTCTCCACCGCGTCGTCGGCCGGGTCCTCAGCGGCAAAGAAGGACGTGGACCCCTGGACCGGCAGCGGCGCAGCCGAGGTGAAGCGCATGTCCAGACGACCGGTGACCAGGCCTTCGTCGGCAAGCAGGCTGCGGCGGAAGGTGTCAAGGTCAACCCGCAGGTTGCAGCGCTCGATATGCTCGACGGGAAGACCGATCAGCTTGGAGATGCGCCGCGCCACGGAGGCCTTCTCGCGCGCGGGCAGGCGGTCGCCGCGCAGCAGCGCCGGGGCGTAGACGCGCTCGGTAAAGTCCATCGCGTCCTCGAACCACTGGACCTCGTCGGCGCCCTTGCCGGCGCGGCCAAAGTAGCGGGCCGTCGCGGCGAAGGTGGGCAGCATGCCCAGGTAGTACAGGTCCTCGCCGGGCAGAACCTGCACCCAGTCAAAGATGGCGGACAGCATGACGACGCCGCGCACGGGCACGTTCTTCTCGCCCAGCACGCGCATGAGAACGGCGTTGCGAATCGTGCCGTAGGACTCGCCGAAGAGGTAGACCGGCGAGCCCCAGCGGTGGTTGGCCGTGAGCCACGCGACGATGGCGCGGGCGAAGGCGTCCGCGTCGCCGTCCACGCCCCAGACGGTCTTGGGGTCCACGCCCTCCGCGATGGCCGAGTAGCCGGTTCCGAGTGCGTCCAGGAAGACAAGGTCACTCTGGCGCAGCAGCGTGTGGGGGTTGTCCTCAACGCGCGCGGGCAGCGAGAGGTGCGCGGTGCCGTCCGTGGCCACGCGACGCGGGCCGATGCCGCCGAGGTTCACGGGGACCGACGAGCTGCCCGGGCCGCCGTTGTAGCAGAAGGTCACGGGGCGGGCGGCGGCGTTCTCGCCCTCGGGCTTGGCAACGTAGGAGAGGCTGAACATCTTGCCAATCAGCGAGCCGGTGTCCGAGCGGACGTCGAGGTGGGCGGCCGTTGCGGTGTAGTCTATGCGCTGGCCGTCTGCCTCCCACGTAAAGTCCTTGCTCGCGGCTTCCGGAAGATCCAGGCGCTTTTCGGCCGGCGCCGTGATCACCTCGTCCGCCGCCTGGGTGATCTGCTGCTGGGAGCTCTGCTCGTCTGCCATACTACCTCCTGACGCCGTGTTCCTGGTCACATGGTAGCGCTGTCGCGGGAGGTCATCATGTACGGAAATGCCGAGACGCTAAAGCTGCTCGACCGCTCCGGGATTGCCTACGAGCTCTACGAGCACGTGGCGATCTACACCGTCGCGGAGGCCGTGGCCGCGGGCATCCCCCATCGCGAGCTCGGCGCCAAGAACCTCTTCCTGCGGGACGACAAGCACCGTGCGTACTACCTCGTCTGCCTTCCGGACGAGAAGAACGTCTCGCTGCGAGAGATCCAGGAGCGCCTAGGCTCCCGGCGACTCTCGTTTGCGAGCGAGAAGGACCTGCAATCGATGCTCGGGCTGGTGCCCGGCTCCGTCACGCCGCTCGGCGCGCTGAACGACGCCGAGCGGCGCGTGGAGGTCGTGCTCGACCAGGCGCTCGTCGATGCTGGGCGCCTGACCGTTCACCCCTGCGACAACACCGCGACCGTCCTTCTCGCCACGGCGGACCTGATCGAGCTGCTGCACGAGCACGGCCACGACGTCCGCGTGGTTGATTTGTAGCGACCCGTCTATTCGAGACACGACGCATCTCGAATTGTGCACACGCTGCGTGCACTTTCTTGACACACTGTGTCAAGAATCTCTAAGCCAAGAATTCGGCGCACGCCGTGTGCCGAATCAGAATTGTGAACGCACTGAGTTCACAATCTAGGCAATCGCCTGCTCTGAGGCACGACGCTCTGCCAGTTCAAAGATAAACGGCTCATTGTTCCGGACAAAAGAATCGAGCCCTGTCATCTCTTCACCCGAAAAACCAGTTACATCAAACCACCTATGAGCCGGCAACATACATCGCGCGGAATCGAAGCCCATGTCAACGGGCCTCTCTACGGCAACTTCGAGCGTGCCATCCTCGCGAAGGTCGGAGTAGGCAATCTGCGTCTCATCGGCAAGTTGCACGTAGCTCCACATCACCTGAACCAGCCCCCTCAGTCCCCCCCCACTAGTTTACCCATAGCATTCATCATCTCCTTTGGCAGTTCAGGACAGAAGGAAGCATCGGCATCCAATTGAATGAATCAGTCCCCCTCTCGCTCCGCCCGAGCCTCAGCGATCGCGCGACGCGTGGGTTCTAGGGCGTCGGTCAGCTCCTCCTCGGTAGGCAGGCATGTGACGTAGCTCGATGCGAAGAGTCCCTTGCCGTCGGCGAGCGCAGAGTACTTCGCCACCGTCCGGTCGGAGCTCGAGCAGAGGATGAGTCCGATGGTCGGGTTATCGTCAGCGCCCGCGTACTTCTCGCTGAACAGCCGGACATAGAAGTCCATCTGGCCCACGTCCTTGGCGTTGAGCGGGCGAGTCTTGAGCTCGATGAGCACGTAGCACTTGAGCCTGATGTTATAGAAGACAAGGTCAACGTAGTAGCTCGCCTGCTCGCCGTCGAGCCGGTACTGGCGGCCGACGAAGGCGAACCCGCGCCCCAACTCAAGCATGAACTCCTGAAGCCGCGTCATGAGCGCCTGCTCAAGCTGATGCTCGTCAAAGTCCGTACGACCACCCAGGTCCAGGAAGTCCAGAACGTACGGGTCCTTGATGAAGTCATCAGCAGCCGTCACCGGCTCGGAGCGCTGAATCTCGGAGCGGATGAGCTCGCGCTTCTCGCCCTGCGAGGAGAGCAGGCGCTCGCGATAGAACGTTGCGATCTGGTGGTCGAGCTGACGGACCGTCCAATGTTCCTCGGCGGCTGCATGCATATAATATTCACGTTGTTCTTGATTGGAAATACGCATTAACCTGCGATAATGCGTCCAACTCAATTCTTGACGCACTGCGTCAAGAATTGGAAAGGCTTGGTAGAACTTCCGCATATTGGTGAGATTGGTGTAGTCAAACCCTTTCCCATACTCCGCAGTCAGCCTCTCGGCAAGATACCGCACCAAATGCTTCCCGTACTCCGCGCGCTCGCCCGTCGCCTCCACAATCTGGCGCCCGATCTCCCAGTACGCCTCGACCATAGCGCTGTTGACGGCGCGCTCCACCTTGCCACGCGCGGACTCCAGCGTCTTGCGAACCGATACGTAAACCTGCTCGTCGTTCTTCTCGTCAAACTGCTTGATGGACTTCTTGGTCATAGTCGAACCCCCGTCTCACTCACGGCAAATAAACCTGCACAGACTGTGAGCTCCGGACTTTGCGGGTGCCGGAAGACGGGGGCGCGTGCCCGTCCGAGGGTTTCAAGTGTGACCAGTCCCTGTTGCCCCTGATCACCCGCCGACACGTACCATTGGGGGCCTCCGTGCCGCTCTTGTCGCTCCCGTACCTTGGTGAGAGTATAGCACAGTTTAGAACGTTTGTTCGCTAGAGATGCAGAGTTTCTTACGGATTACTACCACCAGCCTCGCCTGATGCGAAGGTCATCAATCTCGAGTAGCGCTCGATAGAGCTCCTCCTGCAGCTCGGCCTTCTTGAGGCCCTTCACGTACTGCCAGGTCTCGGCTCGATACGCCTCCTCGCGCGCGGCCTCCTCCGCCTCCCGCTGCTCCTCAGCATGCAGGAGCTCTTCCGCCTCAGCGGGATAGACGGAGAAGTAGAGTGCGACCATATGCTTGCAGATGACGTGACGACCCTCCGCAAAGGGGCAGGTACAGGTTGACTTCTTCGGATGCGCTATGTCGATGTGCACCTCGTAGGGTTTATCGCCGCTTCCTAAGACGACCCCGTCGAACTGCTGAGGGCGCTCTCCCGACTCTGTAGGTTCCCACGAGAGCACCTTGTGGTCGGTGTAGTAGTCGTACCCTCTCCACAGCGAGGCGGCGCTCGCCAGATACGGAAGTTTGGTCATTCCCGTCCCTCCTATTCGTAGTGGTGGACGTCCTTCTCGAGGTGGCGGCGCTTCTCGACCGTGGGGCCCAGGGCGTTGACCGCCGCGTAGCGCGGGCAGTCGCGACCGTGGTCGTTGATGATGCCGCAGGCTTGGAGGTGCGAGTAGACCGTCGTGGGGCCCAGGTACTTGAAGCCGCGCTTTCGCAGGTCGGCCGCCACGCGCGCCGAAAGGCCGTTGCTCACGGGAATCCACCCGTCGGCATGCTTGTTGTAGAGGATGGTCTTGCCGTCCGAGAAGCCCCAGAGGTAGGCATCAAAGCTGCCAAACTCCGCGCGCACGTGCTGGAAGCAGCGGGCGTTGCCCACAATGGCCTCGACCTTGCGGCGGGAGCGGATCATCCCCGGCGTCTCCAGGATTCGCTCGACGTCGTCGGGACCGAACGCCGCCACGGCGTCATAGTCAAAGCCCGCGAAGCACGCGCGGAACACCTCCCGCTTGTGCAGCATCATGGTCCAGTTGAGCCCGCACTGCATGACCTCGAGCGAGAGGAACTCGAACTGCCCGCGGTCGTCGTGCAGGGGAACGCCCCACTCCTCGTCGTGGTAGCGCAGGCAGAGCTCGTCGGTGGTGTCCCAGTCGCAGTACGACATGCGGGCCTCCGTTCTTCTCGGCAGAAGGCGGGACTATTATCTGACAAACGAGAGGAGCGACACATGGACACCAACTTTGACATCGGACGCTTTGTCCGCGCGCAGGACGGCGGCACCTACGAGCAGGCGCTCGCCGAGATTTGCGCGGGGCGCAAGCGGAGCCACTGGATCTGGTTCGTCTTCCCGCAGGCACGCAGGCTCGGGCGCAGCTCCATGGCGGAGCGCTACGGCATCGCCAGCCGTGCGGAGCTCGACGCGTACGTCAGCCACCCCCTCCTCAGGGCGCGCCTGCTCGAGATCTCGCACGCACTTCTCGCCCTGCCGGGAAGCGACCCCGTGGCCGTGCTGGGGGACATCGACGCGCTCAAGGTCCGCTCGTCGATGACGCTCTTCGAGCTCGCGGACGTGGACCCCGTCTTCGGTGCCGTGCTGGACAAGTACTACGCCGGCAGCCGCGACGAGCTCACGCTGCGAATCGTGAACGAGAACTGGGGATAACTGGAAGGAAGCCGAGCCCCCTAGAAGCCGACACTCATGAGTGCCTGCCAGGAGTGTCGGCTGAGTTGACAGGTTACGGCGAGGAGTGCCGGCCTCTTCTCGCGATATATCAGGAAGTGCCGGCTGCGGCAAGTCGCTTTGCCGACACTCATGAGTGCCGGCATGATACAAAGGGGCTGCCCCTTCGCGTCATTTCTCAATATGGCGGATGGCGGGGATTGCCCAGGTCACGTAGGCGAGAAGGACCATCGCGGCACCGGCACCCACGAACCACGCCGGCGCGCCCACCGCGTCCGCGAAGAGCGACGAGAACGCCAGCCCCAGCGGCATCGCCCAGGACATGATGGCACCGTAGAGGCCGAAGACGCGTCCCAGGTACTCGGGCGGGACCTTCTCCTGCATGAGGGCGGTCTGCGGCCCGGAGTAGAGCGGCGAGCTCAGGCCCATGAGGAAGCTCATGGCGAGAAACGCGACGAAGCCGCCCGCCCCAAGCAGCCCCGCCGCGAGCGTGGCCACGCCGTAGAGTGCCGTCGCCGCCACGACGGTCAGCGCGCGGTTTCTGAACCCGCCCCACGCGGCGAGCAGCGCGGAGCCCGCGATCATGCCCACCGAGAACACGATCTCCGCCGTGGCGGCGTCGCCCGTGGTGCCGCCGAAGTGGTCGAGCGTCATGAGCGGGAAGAGCGCCGATATGGGCGAGAAGACCAGTGTGAAGGCAAAACCGCACCACAAAAGCGCGAAGAGCCCGCGGTAACCGCGCAGGACACGGTAGCCGTCGGCGGTCTCGGCCGCGAGGGCACGGGCCTGCGCCGCAAGGCCGAGGTTCTTCTCTCCTGCCGCCGCGTCGGTGCCGCCCACGTCAAGCCGCGCCGCCAGCACCGCGACCGTGGCGAAGAGCGCGCCCACCACATCCAGCGCGATCATGGCCGTGAGCCCCCAGAGCGGGTAGATCACCGCCGCGACGGCCGTTCCGAGAATGTAGCCTCCGGACTGGACGGCCTGCGTCACACCCGCGAGGCGCGTGAGGTGCTCGGCCGGGGCGACGAGCGGCGTGAGCGCCTGGAAGGCCGGGGTGTGGAAGGCGCTGCCAACAGCTCGCACGAAGAGCGCCACCATGACCACCCACACGGGGAGCGCTCCCGCGAGCGACACCATCGCAACGACGGCGCTCACCGCCGCGATGAAGAGGTCGGCGCCGATGAGCGTAACCCTGAGCGGCAAGCGGTCCACGATGGTCCCCGCGAAGGTGCCGAAGAGCGCCAGCGGCAGGAACCCCGCGAGCGAGGCCAGCGAGAGCATGCTCGCCGAGTTCGTGGTAAGCGTGATATGCCAGACGAAGCCCATCTGAAGGATGGAGCTCGTGAGCACAGAGACGAGCTCGCCGCCCCACACGCACGCGAGCTTGAGCTTCCAGCAGTTCTTCTCGTTCATCGGAGCGCCCTCCAGAAGGCGATGGCAATCTGTGTGCGGTTGCGGAGGTGCAGCTTGGCCAGGATCGAGCTGATGTGGTTGCGAACGGTGCCCTCGCCCATGTAGGCGGCCGCGGCCACCTCACGGTTGTCAAGACCCTCGGCGATGAGCGCCACGACCTCGCGCTCGCGGTCCGTGAGCTGGGGGAAGATCGTCGTGAGGTCGGGCTTCTCGGCAGCTGTGTCGGACGCCCCGTCCGCCCCGAGCGCGACCGCACGCTCGAGCACCTCGCCCTCCAGCACGCTGCGCCCCGCCATGACCGCGCGCAGCGCCGGCGCGACGCCCGCCACGTCCTGCTTGATGAGGTAGCCCGCAGCCCCCAGCGCCAGGGCTCGCACGATGTACTCGTCGTCGGAGAAGGTAGTGAGAAAGACCACGCGCGGCGGCACCGGCGTGGCAAGAATCCTCTCGGCAGCGCTCAGGCCGTCCATGCCGGGCATCTGGATGTCGAGAAGAACGATGTCAGGTGCGACGTCAGCCGCCAGGCGCACGGCGTCGGTCCCGTCAGTCCCGCAGCCCACGACCTCGATGTCCGGTTGCGCGTCCAGCACGATCCTGAGCGACTCCACCACAACGACGTCATCGTCTGCGATGACCACCCTCATGCGCTCCCCCTCTCTCCACCAGAGCGCGGCACGCTCGCGAAGACGGTCCAGCCGCCGCGTGCGCCGGGACCGGCGCGAAACGCCCCGCCGAGCGCCCGCACGCGCTCCTCCATCGAGGCGAGCCCCATGCCGGAGCCGCCGCCGGGCGCGCCGGCCGGTGCCGTCCCATCATCAGTTACCGTAAGGCGCCAGAGCCCCGGATGCTCCACCAGCTCCACGCTCACATGGCGCGCGTCCGCGTGGCGCAGCACGTTGGAGACGGCCTCGCGCGCGACCGCTGTGAGGCAGCTCGCCACGGCGGCCGGCGCCTCTCCCGCCTCCACGCGTACCGCGGGCACGACTGCCGTCCCCGCACAGGCGCGTTCCACGACCGCGCGCACCTGAACCGAGAGGTCGCAGGCATCGTCGCGCAGGTCGTGCACGCTCGCGCGCACCTCGTCGAGCGCCTCGCGCAGGGTGAGCGCCACGGCGGCGAGGTCCTTCTCGGCAGGCTCGCCGCTGTGCACCACGCGGTACGCCTCGGCCTGCACCACGGCACGCGTGAGCAGGTGGCCCACGTTGTCGTGGATGTCACGCGCGATGCGGGCCCGCTCCGCGAGCGTGGCCAGGCGCACCTCGTAGTCCTGGGCGTCCAGGAGCTCGCGGTTCTTCTCGACAAGGGCGAGGCGGGCGGCAGCGAGGTCGTCCCGGGTGCGGAGGGCGTCGCGGCGCCGCAGCTCGGACGCCCCAACGCGCAGGCCGAGCCAGCCGCCCACAACGATCCCGACCGCGGCGAGAAGAACCGCACGTCCGTCAGGCACGCCGCGCGCTGCGCCCCAGGCAAGCGGCACGAGCACAGCGGAGGGCGCGGCGCGCACGCATCCCCGCTCCCCGGCGCTCACGCGGCACAGGTCGTAGGCAGCCACGCCGAGAAGCGCTGCGGCCTCGGGCAGGGCGCACGCGAGGGCACAGACGGCAAGCGGCGGCACGAGGGCCACCCGGCCTCGGGCGAGCTCGCAGAGGGCCGCCAGGGCAACCGCCGCCAGCAGTGCGACCACCAGGCCGGCACCAGCCGTCCCGCCCGCCGCCGCGACGAGCGCGGGCAGGCAGGCGACGAGCACCACGAGCTTGTCGGCCAGTCTCTCCATGGGGCGATTCTAACAGCGCGGCCGGACAACAACACACACGGGCGTCGCTCACGCCGCGCCGGCGACGCGGCGGCGCGCGCGGCCGAGCGCGAGCCCCACGGCAAAGAGCGTCACCGCGAAGAGCAGAACGATCCCCAGGTTGGTCCCCAGCTCGGCGGCCAGCTCAGGCGTGAGCGCCTCGGCATGCAGCACCGTCGCGACCGCCTGGCTCACCCAGTACGAGGGCGAGAGGCGCGCCGCCATCTGAACGACGTCGGGCAGCATGGAGAGCGGCACCCACGCCCCGCCGAGAAACGAGAGCATCATGGCGCCGATGTTGCCGCAGGCGTTGACCGCGTCCTCGCTGAGGCCGAGCTGCGCGAGCAAAAACGCTAGCGCGAGCGGCACCAGGGCAAAGGGCAGCACGCTCCCGAGCGCGCAGGCCACGAGCGCCGGGTCCGTCCCCGCGAGCGCTCCCCCACACGACGCGAGGGCCACGGCGCAGGTCCACGCCCACACGGCCACCACGAGCACGAGGCACGCCGCGACCTGCCCTGCGGAGAGACATGCGGGCGAGACGGGACCCGCCGCCGTACGACGCCGCAGCTCCGGGCGCTGGAACGCCGCAAGCGAGACCCCAGCCACCACCACGATGGAGCTCATGACGGAGTACGTCGAGAAGTTCAGGTACGTGGCGAGCCGGTCGGCACCGCCGAGCGCGCCCTCTGACTCCCGCACGTCCACCTCGGCCCGCTCGGCCACGCTGGCCTGCGCGAGGTGCGCGACCTCGGTCGCCGACACCAGCGGCTCGCGCGCCGCCGCGGCGGCCGCGAGCGAGACCCCGCGTGACGCCGCCTGCGCGGCGAGCGCCCCCGCCTGCACGTCCTGGCCGTAGGCGACCTCGAGC
>CASEQJ010000008.1 GCA_949290055.1 uncultured Olsenella sp.
CTTCTCGAGCAGGCCGTGCTCCTCGAACCACGCGACCACGGCCTCGCGGCACTGGTCGCGGTTCATGCCGGAGAACTCGCCGTAGCCGTCCACGACGACAGCGTGCTCGTCGAATATGTTGATCTGCTCGAGGTCGTGGGCCTGGCCCATGGCGTAGTCGTTGGGGTCGTGCGCGGGCGTGACCTTGACGAAGCCCGTGCCAAAGCCGGCGTCGACGTGCCAGTCGGAGAAGATGGGAATCTCGCGGTTCACGATCGGGAGCATGACCTTGGCGCCCACGAGCTTGGCCTTCTCGGGGTCCTGCGGGGAGACGGCCACGCCGGTGTCGCCGAGCATGGTCTCGGGGCGCGTGGTGGCCACCGTGATGTGGTCGATGCCGTCAACGGGCTCCACGAGCGGGTACTGGAGGTACCACAGGTGGCCCTTCTCGTCCTGGTACTCGGCCTCGTCATCGGAGATGGCGGTGCAGCAGCTCGGGCACCAGTTGACGATGCGCTTGCCGCGGTAGATGAGGCCGTCGTGGTACCAGTCGCAGAAGACCTTGCGCACCGCGCGGCTGAACTCGGGGCTCATGGTGAACTTCTCGTCGGAGAAGTCGATCGAGCAGCCCATGCGCTTGATCTGGGAGACGATGGTGCCACCGTACTCGCGCGTCCAGTCCCAGCAGGCGTCGAGGAACTTCTCGCGGCCGATCTCCAGGCGGGAGACGCCCTCGCTCTTGAGCTTCTTGTCCACCTTGGTCTGCGTGGCGATGCCCGCGTGGTCCGTGCCCAGGATCCAGCGCGTGGAGCGCCCGCGCATGCGGCTGTAGCGCACGTAGGTGTCCTGGATCGAGTCGTCCATCGCGTGGCCCATGTGCAGGATGCCCGTCACGTTGGGCGGCGGGATGACGACGGTGCAGTCCCCCACCCCCTTGGAGCGCTGGTAGCAGCCGGCGCTCATCCAGCGCTCAATGAGCTCAGGCTCAGCGGTTGCGGGGTCGTAGTTCTTGGGCATCTCTTCCACGGGGCATCCTCTCCCGGTCGTGTGCATATCAGTTCAACAGGATAGCACGTGGACACACCTCGGCCCTGCCTCGGCTTTCCGCCGTCGGACAGCTATGACGCGCTCAAAACGCTCGCTCGTGCGACAATACGCCGGATTTCAAATCAAAACGCTCGCTCGTGTGACGTAGTTTTGGCCCAAAATCACGTCCCGGAGCTGTGACTCATTCATTGTTTTATTTCTTACCTGCGGAAACGCGGCTACAGGCTCGCGCGGACTCAAAATAATCATCGCACGAGCGAGCGTTTTGATTTCCGGAAAGGGAAAATATCGCATGAGCGATCTTTTTTACATTCACCGTCCCGTGGGAGAGGCTTATGACCGAGAAGAGCGCCCTCTTTGACGCCCACTGTCACCTGGGTTGGTTCGCCGATCCCGTTGCCGCGGCACGCGACGCGGCGCGGCAGGGCCTCGAGCTTCTCGCCGTCACGGTGACGCCGGACGAGTACCTCTCCTGGCAGGAGCCCCTGGCGGACGAGGCCAACGTCTCGCTCGCTGCGGGCCTGCACCCCTGGTGGGTCCGCAGACCGGAGGACGCCGACGCGCTGATCAACGTCCTCCCCGGGGTGCGCTTCGTTGGCGAGATCGGGCTCGACGCGGCGCCGAGACATGCGGGGACATGGGCGGCGCAGCTGGAGGTGTTCGAGCATATCTGCGCGACCTGCGCGGAGACGAGCGATCCCGAGACGCCCAAGGTGCTCTCGATTCACGCGGTGCGCGCGGCGGGCGCGGTCCTGGACACACTCGAGCGCACGGGGTCTGCCGAGCGGTGTCGCTGCGTGCTGCACTGGTTCTCCGGAAGCTCGGAGGAGCTCTGGCGTGCGGCGCGCCTGGGCTGCCGGTTCTCTCTCGGGGAGCGAGCGCTTGCCACTCGTCGGGGCCGCGAGTACGCACGAATCCTCCCGGCCGAGCTCCTGCTCGCCGAGACCGACCTCCCCGAGACAAAGGGCTCTACCACGGGGGCTGCCGAGGTTCTCGCCCCACTCGAGAGAACCGTCTCGGTGGTGGCCGCGGCGCGCGGGGTCTCGGAGGAGGAGGTGCGCAGACTCTTCGCAGACAACGCACGCGCACTTCTCGACGTTTGAGGGCCGAAGCCGCGCATGGTAGAGTTTATGGTGTCCTGAAGGCGCACGAACCGAGGTCGCATGAAGCCGCTGCGCAAGACAACGCACGTGAGAAACCCGCTCTCCTCGACGATGCTCGCGAGCACGTCGGGCGATTTGGACCTACCGCTCAATGACGTCGTGATCGTCTTTGCCTGCAGCGAGAACTTCGTCCCCTACCTCTCCGTCGCGATTCAGTCGATCTTTGACAACGCGAGCAGCGAGCGGCGCTATGACATTATCGTGCTGACGCGCAACATTTCTCCGGCGAGCATGATTACCCTCACGCGCCAGACCAAGGCCGACAACGTGGGGATAGGCTTCCTTGACGTCGACGCCGCCCTTGGGGACATAGAGCTCCCCCACCACGGGCACTTCCGTCCCGAGACCTATTTCCGCCTGCTCGCGCCGCAGCTGCTTCCCAACGTTGACAAGGCCATATACCTTGACTCCGACCTCATCGTTGACGACGACGTCGCAAAGCTGTTCGACGTCGACGTGACGGGGTACCCGCTCGCAGCGACCCGCGACGCCGACACGATCGGCCAGATCGACGGCTATGACACCACGGTCGGCCCCTATCTCAAAAACGAGCTCGGCATGCGCGACCCGCACGAGTACTTCCAGGCGGGCGTGCTGCTCATGAACCTTGCCGAGCTGCGCCGGACGATAACCCCCGAGGAGTTTCTCGACCTCTCCACGCAGCGCATGTGGCGCTGGCTTGACCAGGACGTGCTGAACAAGGTCGTGGACGGCAACTACGTCCGCGTGCACATGCGTTGGAACTACCTCATGGACTGGCAGCACCTCCGCCGCACTCACATTATTGCCAACGCGCCGGCCGACGTGCGCGCGGAGTACGAGGAGGCGGCCGCGGACCCCGCCATAATCCACTTTGCCGGGCCCGACAACCGCCCCTGGCTCTATCCGGACGCCGACCGCGCAGAGCTCTTCTGGCACTACGCCATGCGCTCGCCCTACCTCGACGAGATTCGCGGGCAGCTCGAGGAGTCGCGCGCCTCCGCCGCGGGCCTTGCCAAGCGTCTGCAGGTCATTGCGATCTACAAGGGCATAATGCCCGCCTTCGACAAGGTCTGCCCCGCCGGCTCGCGGCGTCGTGACGCCGTCATTCGCACCTACATGGCCCTCGGCGGCTCCAACCTGTAAGACCCTAAAACCGAGGCGCGTCTACGAGCGCCGAAAAAAGGGACAGGCCCCAGCGACCTGTCCCAAAACTGCTGCGCAGACAAACACGCCCCGAAATTGCTAGCGCTTGCCGTGGGCTTTGGAGACGATTCTTGGTGAGGCTCCCCCGCCGACGCTCTCCTTGGTGACGACCACCTTGGTTATGTCGAGGTCGCTCGGCAGGTCGAACATGGTGTCCTGGAGCGTGGCCTCGCAGATCGCGCGCAAGCCGCGGGCGCCGGTGCCGCGCGCGATCGCCTGGTGGGCGATCTCGGTGAGCGCGTCGTCCTCAAAGACGAGGTCAACGCCCTCGAGCTCGAACATGCGGCGATACTGCTTGACGAGCGCGTTGCGCGGCTGCGTGAGAATGGACACGAGGTCGTCCTCGGTGAGCTCGCGCGTGGCCGTAATGACCGGAATGCGCCCCAGAAACTCGGGAATCATGCCGAACTTGTGCAGGTCCTGCGGCATGACCTGCTCCATGAGGTAGTCCTCGTCCTTCTCGGCGCTCCGGCCGACCTCGGCGTTGAAGCCAATGCCCTTCTTGCCAATGCGGTCGGCCACGATCTTGTCGAGGCCGACGAAGGCACCGCCGCAAATGAAGAGAATGTTGGTGGTGTCGATTCGAATGAGCTCCTGCTGGGGGTGCTTGCGACCGCCCTGCGGGGGCACGCTCGCCTCGGTACCCTCGAGAATCTTGAGCAGCGCCTGCTGCACGCCCTCGCCGGAGACGTCACGCGTGATCGAGAGGTTCTCGGCCTTGCGCGCGATCTTGTCGATCTCGTCGACGTAGACGATGCCGACCTGGGCGCGCTCGACGTCGCCGTCGGCGGCGGTAATGAGCTTGAGGAGAATGTTCTCCACGTCCTCGCCGACGTAGCCCGCCTCGGTGAGCGTGGTGGCGTCGGCAATGGCGAAGGGGACCTCGAGGAAGCGCGCGAGGGTCTGCGCGAGCAGGGTCTTGCCCGTACCGGTGGGGCCAAGCAGCAAAATGTTGCTCTTGGCGATCTCCACGTCCTCCTCGCCCTCCTCGACCTCGTCGTTTCCGGAGAGGATGCGTCGGTAGTGGTTGTAGACGGCCACGCTCATGGCGCGCTTCGCCTGCTCCTGACCCATGACGTACTGCGAGAGCTCGTCGTAGATCTCGTGCGGCGTGGGCAGGTTCTTGATCGGTGCGCCGTCACCCGCGGTCTCGGGCCCCTCTTCCTCCAGGTCCTCGAGCTCGCTGCCGTCGATCATGTCCGTGCACGCGTGGACGCACTCGTCGCAGATGTAGACGCCGTTCGGGCCGGCAATGAGCTTGCTCACCTGGCTGCGCGTCTTGCCGCAGAAGGAGCAGCGCATCTCGTTGCCAAACGGGTCCATGTCGTTCGTGGGCATCTGCTACTCCTGAGTCTGGTCGGTGCGCGAGCTAATGACCTTGTCGACGAGGCCATACTCGCAGGCCTCGACAGCGCGCATGTAGTTGTCGCGCTCGGTGTCGGCGTTGATCTTCTCGATCGGCTGACCGGTCGCCTCGGCGAAAATCTCGTTCAGGCGCTGGCGAATCCAGCGGGTCTCGTCGGCGACGATCTGAATGTCGGTCTGCTGGCCGGAGACCCCCGAGCTCGGCTGGTGGATAAGAACCATGGAGTTGGGGAGCGCCAGGCGCTTGCCCTTCGCACCACAGGCGAGAATGGCCGCGCCCATGGAGGCCGCCATGCCCACGCAGATCGTGGAGACGTCGGGCTTGATGAAGTTCATGGTGTCGATTATGCCGAGGCCCGCGTAGACGTCTCCGCCAGGCGAGTCTATATAGAGGGAGATGTCCTTGTCGGGGTCCTGGCTCTCCAGGTGCAGGAGCTGCGCAATCACGAGGTTCGCCGAGTCGCGCGTGACCTCCTCGCCAAGAAAGACGATACGGTCGTTGAGCAGACGCGAGTAGATGTCGTAGCTGCGCTCGCCGCGCGGCGTCTGCTCGACGACGTAGGGAATGAGCGGAATGCTGGTCGGCTGGTGCATGTGATCTCCGTTTCGTATGGGAAGGCCCCGGGCGAGCGGTGTCGCCCGGGGCGCTCGCGAGTCGTGAGTGGAGCTACTCGGCGTCCCCGGCCTTCTCGGCCTCGGCGGCGCGCTCGGCAACCTCGTCAACAATGGTGACGTTGGCGTTCTCGACGAGCCAGTCGAGGGCCTTGGAGCGACGAATGGAGTCGCGAATGGCCGGCAGACGGCCCTCGTCGCGCCACTGCTTGACGGAGGCGTCAACGTCCTCGACGCCGGCCTTCTCGAACTCCTCGCGGACCTCGTCCTCGGTGACCTCGAGGCCGAGCTTGGCGGCGAGGGCGTCGAGCGCCAGGGACTGACGCGCGCGCTCCTCCGCCTGGACGCGCAGGTCGGCAATGAAGTCGTCGGACTTCACGCCGCGGGCGCGCAGGTACATGTCGAGCGAGACGCCCTGGTTCTGAAGGCGGCCGAGGAACTCGGAGGCAAGCTCGTTGAAGATCTCGTTCTGGTAGGCCTCGGGCACGGTCTCGAGCTTGAGGAGCTTGCCGACGGCCTCGACGAGACGGTCCTCCTTGAGGTTGGGCAGCGTCGTCTTCTTGTCGCCCTCGATCTCCTCCTTGACGGCCTCGCGAAAGGCGGCGACGTCGTCGTAGCCGTACTTCTTGGCAACCTCGTCGTCGAGCTCGGGGGTGATGGCCTTCTTGATCGCGTTGAGCTTCACCTTGACGGAGAAGGTGTGGGAGTGCTCCTCGCCCTCGTGCTCGTGGGTGCGGGTCCACTCAATGGCCTTCTCGTCGCCCTTCTTCATGCCGACAATGCCCTCCTGGAGCTGGTCGGGCACCTGCTGGCCGTCGAGTGCGAGCATGCGGTTGGTGCCGGCGAGGTGACCGGCGCCCTCGACGTTCTCGACGTCCACGGAGACGACGTCGCCGGGCTCGACGGCGCGGTCCTCCTCGACGTCCTCGTAGGTGACCTGGTAGCTGAGGAGCTGGTTGATCTGCCAGTCAATCTCGGCCTCGGTGGCCTCCTCGGGCGGCATGTTGATCGTCGGGGCGTCGTAGCTCTCGAGCTCGCAGGCCGGGCGCACGCCAATGGTGGCGGTGACCACGTAGTCGGCGCCCTGCTGGGCGAGCTCGGGGTCGGCATCCTCGGGACCAAAGCTCACGCGGCCGACGGGCACGACGTCGAGCTCCTCGAGCATGAGCGGCTCGGCGGCGTTCAGAAGGTCGTTGGTGGCCTGGGCAAGCACGGCCTCGCGGCCGATAATGCCGTCGATCACCGGGCGCGGCGCGTGGCCGCGGCGGAAGCCCTGGAAGTTGTACTTCTTGGCGATGTCCTTGTAGGTGTTGGCGATTGCCTTGTCAACATCGGCGGCCGCGACGGTGACCTCGGCGGTCAGCGTGTCGTCGATCGGCTTCTCGGCAGCGGTAACGGTGATCTTCAACGTTCCTCCAGTGTCTCTGATGGCGGGTACCCGCCACTTCCTTCTCGCTGGTGCGGGCGAAAGGACTCGAACCTTCACGGGGTCTCCCCCACTGGAACCTAAATCCAGCGTGTCTACCAGTTCCACCACGCCCGCAGTTCGCACAGCCTTGTTAGTTTAGCAAACTTCAACAGGATACCCATGCCTCGGCATATATTTCACGCAGGCGAGAAGGACCGCGCCGGTGGGAGCGACGCTCAGAGGGGCCGGGTCTCGCTGACAGCGAGCGTGACGACGAGCGTGTTGCCCTCGAGGCGTGCAGAGAGGGTCATGCCCTGGGCCTCGGCGAGCTTGGCGGCGACGGACAGACCGAGACCGGAACCGGCTGTCGCGCGTGAGGAGTCGGCCCGGTAGAAGCGCTCGAAGAGGCGGTCTGCGTCGATTGCGGACGGGTCCGCCACGGGGTTTGAGAACTCCACGGCGACGAGGTTCTTCTCCCCAACGGTACGAGCCGTCACCGCAAGAGAGCCGCAACCATGCCGAAGCGCGTTCACCACGAGGTTCTCCGCTATGCGCGCGAGCGCCTCGGCGTTCGCCTCCACCATGACGTCCTCGCACTCCAGCGCAGGCTCCCAGCCCTGCTCCTCGAACTCGGGAAAATGGCCGAGAAGAACCTGCTCCAGAAGCGGTCGCAGGGAAACGGGCGCCAGCTCGAGCGGGGTGTCAGGGTCCGCGGCACGGGCGTAGGAGAAGAGCTCGTCGAGCAGGCCGGACATGGCCGCGAGGCGCGCGTCAGCGGCCGCGAGCTGGGCGTCCCTCTGCGACGGGTCCGCCTCCTCACGAGCGAGCTGCAGGTAGCCCCGCGCGCCGGTGAGCGGCGTGCGGACGTCGTGGGAGAGCGCGGAGAGCCCGCGAGAGAACTCGTCCGCGGCGCGCAGGGCCTCCACGCGCTCCGCGTCCGCGACGGCAAGCTCGGCGTTCACGGCGTCGACCAGGGAGACCATGCCCGGCAGTCGGCTGCCGGTCGTGAGGCGCGCGTTGCTCGCACGGTCGCGGCCCGTCAGGAAGCGCGCCTGCCGCCCCAGCTCGGTAACGTAGCAGGCGGCGACGAAGAGCGCGCCGAAGGCCGCCCCCAGGACGAGCATTGCCACGAGCATGAGAGCGTCAGCCATGTGAAACCCCTCGACGATTCCGGACAGCCACTCCATCCTAGAGCTTGCGAGCAGCCAGTCTACGAGCGGCTCAAGCCAGCGGTAGAACTGCTCGAGAAACGCCTCGCGCATCACGCGAGGTCACGCTTCGTGCCAACGAGGGTGCCAAGCCCGGCGCACGCGAGGCAGAGCGGGACGCAGACGATGAGTGCGCGGACAGCCGGGGCAAAGCCGGTGGCGTCGACGGCCAGCATGTCCGCGACGCCGTTGCCGACCGCGGCCGTGGTGACATAGGGTGCCCAGGCGAGGGCGGCCTCAAGCGCGGGACCCCAGTTCAGACCGAACACGTTGCTCACGAGCAGCAGGAAGGTGAAGAACCCCTGCTCCACGGCACCCGAGAGCAGCAGGAACGCGACGATAAAGGCAATGGCTCGGCTGCGCGTGAGCTGACCCACGAGCAGCACGATCAGTGCGTAGACACATGCCGCGAGCCAGCCCTCGCCCGCCCACGCCGCGACCTGCCAGAACGGCTCTACGTTGGTCACGGCACGCATGGTCACAAGGGCGCCGAGCCCGCTGAACGCGAGATAGGCAATCAGAATCGCGCCCGAGAGGAGCACCGTGAGCAGGTACTTCTCGGCAAAGTACGCGACGTGACCGCGCAGGGACGAGAGGAGCGTGCGGTCAAAGGCGGAATCGGAGTCCGCGCAGGAGAGGTGCGCGGCCGCGAAGGGGGCAATCGTCGACACGAGCACGATGCTCGAGCCGCGCCCGGCGAGGCGCAGGGCACCCGCGCGCCCGGTGAGACCGTCGTAGACGATGCCGGGCTCGAGCGGCCACCAGATCGTGAGGATCGCGGAACCAAGGGTGGCCAGTGCCACGAGGGCGAGCACCACCCACGGCCAGCGGGAGCGCGCGGTGCGGTACAGGTCGGACTTGAGCAGAGCGATCATGCGACATCCCTCCTCGAGACGAGCAGCGCATCGGCGGCGGTGGCGGCAACGGTAAGCGGCAGGCAAACGATAAGTGCGCGGATGGCGGGCGCCAACAGGACGGCATTCTCGGCGGAGAGCATCGTCTGCGCCCCGGCGCCCACCGCAGACGCAATTTCCGCGGGCAGCCACGGGCCCACGGCCGCCGTCACCGTAAGGAACTCTCCGCCGAGAAACGCATACAGAAAGTCGACCCCTATGAGCAGGCCGCCCTCGATCAGTCCTCCTGCGCTGAGCACGGCAAACACCGTGGTCACGCCCTCGCTGCGCGTGAGGTGGGCCACGAGCACCGTGAGCACGACGTAGGGCGCAGCGCAGAGCCACATGCAGCCAAGCCAAGCTGCCACCTGCCACGCGGGCTCCGGATTTGCCACCGGAACCCCGGAGATCGGCAGGGCGAGAAGCCCCACCACGAACGTAAATGCGAGCAGGACGGCGGCAAGCGCAAGCGAGAAGACGCACTTCTCGGCAAACCAGGCCATGCGGGCGCGCTCACCGAGGGACGAGAGGATCGACCGCGCGAACCCGATATCGGTTCGGTCGCAGCACACGATGCCTGCCATAGCCGCAGCGAGCATCTGAACGCCCGTCATGGCGAGCGCCGAGCCGGTGAGGTCGTCATAGCAGACGGGTCCCATGCTTGTCCAGCGCATCATGAGGGCCGGCGCAAGCAGGAGAAACGCCACAATGGCAGCCACAGCCCAGATCCAACGCGAGCGCAGGACGCGGTAGGCGTCCGAGCGGAGCAGGGCGATCATCGGGCGCCACCGTCCTTCTCGCCCGCCTCCATGAGCTCGACGAAGTACTCCTCGATGTCGCGCTCCTGCTGGGCGAGCTCGCGGACCTCGATGCCGGCCGAGAAGCACGCGGCACTGACGTCCTCGAGCGCAACGCCCGTCACCACGAGCGCGCCGTCGGGCTCCGCACGGAAGGTCGCCTGCGGCAGCGCCCGCTCGAGCAGGGCGAGCCCGCGCTCCGGCTGCGCCAGGCGCACGCGCACCGAGCTGCCGCAGCGCTCGTGGAGCTCGCCGTCAGTGAACTCTGCGGTGAGACGACCGTTCGAAATGACGCCAAAGCGCGTGGCCACGCGGTCGAGCTGGTCAAGCACGTGGCTTGAGATCATGATTGTGACGCCGTGCTCGTGGTTGAGGCGCACGAGCGCGAGGCGCATGGCGCGCGTGGCCTCAGGGTCGAGGCCGTTGAACGGCTCGTCCAGGAGCAACAGGTCAGGGCTGCCCACGAGCGCGAGCGCCAGGCCCAGGCGCTGCTTCATGCCGAGCGAGTAGGCCTTCACGCGGCGGTGGTCCATTGGGTCCAGGCCCACGAGGCCGAGCAGGTCGTCTGCCACCTGTCCCGCGTGCGTCATGCCGAGCGCGAGCGCCTTGGCGACGAGGTTGTCGCGCGCGGTGAGGCTGGCGAGCACGCCAGGGCTCTCTATGAGCGCGCCAATGCGGGAGAAGCCCTGCGGGGTCGCGCCGCCGTTCTCGGGGTCGCCGAAGAGGACGACCTCACCAGCCGTGGGGCGCGCCAGACCGCAGATCATTTTCATGGTGGTCGACTTGCCGGAGCCGTTCTTGCCCACGAAGCCGTAGATGTCACCGGTGGCGACGGTCATGTCCAGGTTGTCCACGGCCAGCTTGCGGCGGTAGCGCTTGGTGAGGCCGTGCGTCTCTATGACGTTCACGCTCGCTCCTTTCTAGAGGCTGCCTCCCAGTCTGGCAGGCAGACCTTTAGAAACCGTGAGCCAAATCTAAAGAAAGTTTGAGAGTCCGACGCACCGGGCATGCGCGCTTGCGTTGTGCAAAACGGGCTCTCGTGTGATAAAAAGGCGCGATGGAATGCAAAACGGGCTCTCGTGTGATGATTTTTTCGCTCGTTTCAACACTTTGATTTCTCTTTCTATTTTATCAACTGGTCTTTTCCCGGCGAAGTCACTCTCTGGTGCGATGCAAGGGAAGAAAACTCATCACACGAGAGCCCGTTTTGCATTCAGGACGGGACAATCATCACACGAGAGCCCGTTTTGCAGTGAGACAAGGGGGGGCATTTGTCTCATTAATTGTGAAATGAGAAAAATGCCCCCGTCACCTTTGTCTCACGCGAGCTTGAAGCCCATGCCCCAGACGGTCTTGAGGTAGTCGTCGGTGCCGGTGGCGCGCAACTTGGCGCGTATGTTGGAGACGTGCACGGCCACCGTGGAGTCGTCGCCCGCAAAGGGCTCGCCCCACGCCAGCTCAAAGAGCTCGGCCTTCGAGAAAACCTTGTTCGGCCGGCGCACGAGCGCCTCGAGAATGTTGAACTCGATCCTGGTGAGCGGGACCTCCGTGGCGTCGTCAACGGCGAGCGTGCGCGCCGTGGCGTCAAGGGTCCAGCGACGGTAGCGCAGCGCCTCGGCGGAGGCGGAGACGGCCGTGCCGCGGTGGCGCAGCTGCACGGCAACGCGCGCCGCGAGCTCGTCGAGGTCGAAGGGCTTCACGAGATAGTCGTCCGCGCCCAGGCCGAGAAGACCGATCTTGTCGGCAGCCGTCGCGCGGGCGGAGATCACCACGACGGGCGTCGCGGCGTCGCGTTCGCGAATGAGCCCCACGAGCTCCTCCCCCGTCGCGCCCGGCAGCATGAGGTCACAGACGACGAGGTCAAACGCCATGTTCTTCTCGCCCAGCAGAAGGCGTGCCTCGGAGCCGGAGAAGGCCTGCGTCACCGCGTGGCCGTCACGCGCGAGACGCGTCGTCACGACGTCGTTGATCGCCGCGTCGTCCTCAATCACCAGCACCCGCGCCATGTTCCTCCCAAAGTGATACGAAGGGACCGTCCCTTCGTATCATAGCGGCATGGAGTCCCAGGAGCCGTCCGCGCGGGGAACCTCGACGCTGCGATAGCCGACCTCCCACGCATGCGCGTATGCCTCGGCTATGCCGTCGCATATGTCCTCGGGGCGGTGGCCGTCGGAGGCAACGGTTATGGGGACGCCGGCACGGCAGAAGCGCTCGAGCAGGCCCGGGGCCGGATAGTAGGACCCCACGCCCTTGCGCCAGCCCGCCGTCGAGAGCTCCACGCGCCGCCCGGTGTCGTGCGCGCACGCTGCCATCTCGTCCCAGAGCGGGTCCATGCTCCCCTCGTAGGCAAACCCCTTGGTCCGCATGAGCTCGGGCAGGTCGGGGTGGGCCATGGAGCCAAACGGCAGCGGGCTCTCGCAGGCGGCGCACCAGGAGTCCACGTAGCGGCGCCACACGCCGTTCGCCCCAAGCTCGCGCCAAATGGCGTAGTCCTCGGCGTCGTCCACCCACGAACCCTCCTCGGGCGTGCCGAGCCAGTGCACGCTGCCGAGCAGAAAGCTCGCCCCCGCGGCAAAGCGCTCCACGTTGGGCTCGCAGCCCGGGTACCAGTCGCACTCAAAGCCGTAGACCATTTCCAGCTCCGGGTGCGCGTCGCGCGCGGCCTCCCACGCGGCGCGGTGCGCGGGGAGCTCCGCCTCGACGACGCCGATGCTGCCGTCGGGGTCCATAAGCGCGGGCAGCGTCAGGTGGTCGGTCGAGACGAGGACGGCGCACCCCGCCGCGACGGCGGAGCGGGCGTTCTCCTCGAAGGTCCCCACGCCGTCGGAGAAGTGCGTGTGGGTGTGCGTGTCGACAATCGCAGCCGCGGGCAGCGAGCGAGGCATGCGCGGGCTCCTTTCTTCGAGAAGGGCCGCCGGGCGAGAGACCCGACGGCCCAAGCTGTGACAAACGACCCTGGCACCTTTGTCAGGTTACAGGTCCTGGAGGGCGTAGACGGAGAGCGAGCCCTCGCGCAGGGCGGCGATCGCCTGGACGAGCGCCACCGCGCCGGACATGGTCGTGGCCATGTCGATTCCGCGGCTCACGGCCTCGCCGCGCATCTTGGTGCCGTCGCCGCGGGAGCTGTGGCCCTTGGGCGTGTTGATCAGGAAGGAGATCTTGCCGTCGGCCATGAGGTCGAGAATGTTGGGACTGCCCTCGGAGATGGGCTTCACGACCTCGCAGGGAATGCCCGCGGCGCGCAGGGTCTTGGCCGTGCCGCGCGTGGCGAGCAGGTCGTAGCCAAGGTTGCGCAGCGACAGCGCCACCGGCGCCACCGAGCGCTTGTCGCGGTCGCACACGGAAATGAAGACGCTGCCGGACTGGGGCACGTCGTACTCGATCGCCTCGCGGGTCTTGGCGTAGGCCTTGGGGAAGGTGACGTCGAGGCCCATGACCTCGCCGGTGGACTTCATCTCGGGTCCAAGCGTGACGTCGGCGCCCGGGAAGCGGCTCCACGGCATGACGGCCTCCTTGACCGCGTAGTAGCCGCGGTCGTGCGCCTCCTCCGGAAGGCCGAGGTCGCGAATCCTCTCGCCGCTCATAATGCGCGCGGCGCACTTGGCCAGCGGCACGCCGGTGGCCTTGGACGAGAAGGGCACGGTGCGGCTCGCGCGCGGGTTGAGCTCGATCACGAAGACCTGCTCGTCACGAACGGCGTACTGCACGTTGAGGAGGCCCTGAATGTGGCAGGAGAGCGCGAGACGACGCGTGGTCTCGCGGACCTTCTCGACCAGGCGGTCGGAGAGCGAGAAGGGCGGGAAGCAGCAGGCGGAGTCGCCGGAGTGGATGCCGCACTCCTCAATGTGCTCGAGGACCGCGCCCACGTAGCACTCCTCGGTGTCGCAGAGGGCGTCCACGTCGAGCTCGATGGCGTCCTCGAGGAAGGCGTCCAGGTAGACGGGGTGGTCCGGGGAGACCTTGGTGGCCTCCTCCATGTAGCTCACCAGGTCCTCGTCGTCATAGACAATGCCCATGCCGCGGCCGCCGAGCACGTAGCTCGGACGGACGAGCAGCGGGTAGCCCACGCGACGCGCCACGGACTTGGCCTCGTCGACGGTCTCGGCCGTGCTCGAGGGCGGATAGGCAATCTCGAGGCGGTCGAGCAGGCTCGCAAAGCGGTCGCGGTCCTCGGCGAGGTCAATCGCCTCGGGCTGGGTGCCCATAATGGGGACGCCGGCGGCCTTGAGGCGCTTGGCGAGGTTGATCGGGGTCTGGCCGCCAAGGGTGACGATCACGCCCACGGGCTTCTCGACCTCAATGACGTTCATGACGTCCTCGAAGGTGAGCGGCTCGAAGTAGAGGCGGTCGGAGGTGTCGTAGTCGGTGGAGACGGTCTCGGGGTTGCAGTTGACCATGACGGTCTCGTAGCCCTTGGCCGCGAGCGCGTAGGCCGCGTGGACGCAGCAGTAGTCGAACTCAATGCCCTGGCCGATGCGGTTGGGGCCGGCGGAGAGAATGACCACGCGGGGCTTCTCTGCCTCGTGGAACTCGGTCACGCCGCCCTTCTCGTAGGTGAGGTAGTGGTAGCTCGTGCGGGCCGCGAACTCGCCGGCGCAGGTGTCGACGGTCTTTATGCACGGGCGCACGCCGAGGACCTCGCGCACGGCGCGCACCGTGTCCTCGCGCTGGTTGGTGAGGTGCGCGAGCTGCGCGTCCGAGAAGCCCAGCTGCTTGGCGGCCATCATGGTGTCGGCGTCGAGCCCGGCGAGGCCGCGCTCGCGGATGACACCCTCGGCGGTCACGATGTCGGCAATGCGGTTGAGGAACCAGTGATCGATCTTGGTGAGGTCAAAGACGCGCTCGACGCTCCAGCCACGACGCAGCGCCTCGGTCACGTAGAGGATGCGGTCCGGCGTGGGCGTGGCCACGCGGCGCTCGAACTCCTCCTCGGTAAGGCCGGCAAAGTCGTCCGCCCCGTCGGCGCCCAGGCCGGCGTGCCCCTGCTCGAGGGAGCGCATGGCCTTCTGCATGGCCTCCTCAAAGGTGGAGCCAATAGACATGACCTCGCCCACGGCCTTCATGCGCGTGGTGAGCGTGTCGTCGGTGCCCTTGAACTTCTCGAAGGCGAAGCGCGGGACCTTGACCACGCAGTAGTCGATCGAGGGCTCGAAGCAGGCCGGCGTCTCGCGCGTGATGTCGTTCTCGATCTCGTCGAGGGTGTAGCCCACGGAGAGCAGGGCGGCCATCTTGGCGATCGGGAAGCCGGTGGCCTTGGAGGCGAGCGCCGAGGAGCGCGAGACGCGCGGGTTCATCTCGATGACGATGACGCGGCCGTCGTCGGGGTTCACGGCGAACTGCACGTTGGAGCCGCCGCAGGCGACGCCAACGCGCTCGAGGATTGCGAGCGAGTAGTCGCGCAGGCGCTGGAGCTCGAAGTCGTTCAGGGTCTGGCACGGCGCCACGGTGATGGAGTCGCCGGTGTGGACGCCCATGGGGTCGAGGTTCTCAATGGAGCAGATCACGACGCCGTTGCCCGCGGAGTCGCGCATGACCTCCATCTCGATCTCCTTCCAGCCCTCGACGGACTGCTCGACGAGCACCTCGCTCTCGGGCGAGAGCGCGAGGCCCTGCTCGGCAATGTGCACGAGGTCGTCGTGGTCGTAGGCCATGCCGCCGCCGGCGCCGCCGAGCGTGAAGGCCGGGCGCAGGACCACCGGGTAGCCGAGCTCGTCGGCGATCTTCTCGCACTCCTCGACGGTGTGCGCTATGCCGGACTTGGCGACCTCGAGGCCAATGTCGCGCATGGCGTTGGCAAAGAGCTCGCGGTCCTCGCCGGTCTCGATCGAGTCGACGTCGCAGCCTATGACCTCGACGCCGTACTTCTCAAGTACGCCCGACTTGCCGAGGGCGACGGCGCAGTTGAGGCCCGTCTGACCGCCCATGTTGGGCAGCAGCGCGTCCGGGCGCTCCTTCTCGATTACCTTGGTCACGGACTCGACGGTAATGGGCTCTATGTAGGTGCGGTCGGCGGTCTCCGGGTCGGTCATGATCGTGGCCGGGTTGGAGTTCACGAGGACGACCTCGTAGCCCTCCGAGCGCAGGGCCTTGCAGGCCTGGGTGCCGGAGTAGTCGAACTCGCAGGCCTGGCCAATGACGATGGGGCCGGAACCTATGATCAGGATCTTCTTTATGTCGGTGCGCTTGGGCATCTAGAAGCGCCTCCCCTCGCGGACGTCGATGGCGAGGTAGTCGTCCTCGCCGCGCATGAGCTTGGCAAACGCCGAGAAGGCGTAGGTGGAGTCGTTGGGGCCGGGCTTGGCCTCGGGGTGGTACTGCATGGAGAAGGCGGGAATGTCGAGGAACTGAATGCCCTCGGGCGTGCCGTCGTTGAGGTTGACGTGCGTGAGGCGCACGCGGCCGTACTTCTCGGTCTGGACGACGGGCGCCACGTGAGCGCGGGACCAGAAGCGCAGGTCCTCGTCGGCGGGGTGCTCGGAGATGCCGCCGGAGAGCTCCGGGACGAGCGGGCCGAACGTGGAGAAGACCGGGCCGTAGTTGTGGTTCTGGGCCGTGATCTCGACCTTGCCGGTGAGCAGGTTCATGACAGGCTCGTTGCCGCCGTGGTGGCCGTACGGGAGCTTCTCGATCCGGGCGCCGGCCGCCATGGAGATGACCTGGTTGCCGAGGCAGATGCCAAAGACCGGCAGCTTGCCGAGGCAGGCGCGGACCGCCTCGACCACGGGGGGCACGCTGACCGGGTCGCCGGGGCCGTTGGAGAAGAACACGCCGTCAGGGCTCATCTCGAGGACCTTCTCGGCGAGCGTGTCCCACGGCACGACCGTGACCTCGCAGCCGGCGGCGGAGAGGCGCTTGGCGATGCCCTTCTTCTCGCCGCAGTCATAGGCGACGACGTGCAAGCGCGGCTGGCCGTCGGCGTCCTGGCCGGGAACGGTGTAGGGCTCTCGCGTGGAGACGTCGGCCACGTAGTTGTGGTCGGCGATGGCCGGGGAGGCCTTCACGCGCGCCACCAGGCTCTCGGGGTCGAGGTCCGTGGTGGAGATGGCCGCCCTCATGGCGCCGCCCTCGCGAATCGCAATGGTGAGGGCGCGCGTGTCCACGTCCTCGATCGCCACGACGCCGTTCTGCGCGAGGAAGTTCGGAAAGGTCTCCACGGACTGCCAGTTGCTCGGCGTGTAGCACATGTCGTGGACCACGAGGCCGGCGAGGTGGAGCGGGTCGCCCTGCGTGTCCTTCTCGTTTATGCCGTAGTTGCCGATCTGCGGGTAGGTCAGCGTGACGATCTGGCCCGCGTAGGACGGGTCGGAGACGATCTCCTGGTATCCAACCATCGAGGTGTTGAACACGATCTCGCCGAAGGTCTCCCCCTCGGCGCCGGCAGAGCGCCCAAAGAAGTACATCCCGTTCTCGAGCGCGAGAAGCGCTCTCGGATGCCTGCCGTTGTCAACCAGTAGGTTCACAGCAACACCGCCCTTTCGTCACGCGCCCAGAGGGGCCCTGCCCGCAGCTACAAAAAACGGAGCGACCGCCGCGAGGCGGAGACTCCGAAGAAGGCAGCTGCGACTAGGTTGTGGACGCCTTTTCGGTCTCTCGTACCGTCTTAAAGGTCACGGGATAGCATAGCAGTTTGGGCGTTGCTCGTGTTGCGGGATAACGCATCCGCACAAAAGTCCGCATGGAAAGAGCTTGTTGCGCGAGGGCGCTGACTTCGGCGCTGGCATGCTTAGGAATCCGGGGTAGTTGTAGGGTCGGACGGCGGCAACTTCGCTTAGGAATCAGGGGTTGTCGTAGGTTCTCACAGACGAGCCAGGGCGAGAAGTGCTTCTCGACGACAAAACCGCAGGAAGCCGGGAGCCCGCGGTGCTTCTCGCCAGCCGACGACACCCGAGAAGGTCCAACTACCCCAGATTCCTAAGCAAGCGTCCGAGACAAACCTACAACAACCCCGAAATCCTTAGCATTGCGCAGCGAGAAGGTCGCGCCCGCAACGAGGCATCGACAGGAGCGACCCTGTACGCGGGAGGCCCCTCCGGTTCTCTAAGCAAGAGTTCTGCGAAGCACACTCTTGCGTGAGAACCGGAGGGGCCTCCCTACCGTGTATCAGGTCAGGCGACTAGCACACGCCCTGGGCCATCATGGCCTCCGCGACCTTGGTGAAGCCGGCAATGTTGGCGCCCATGACGAAGTTGCCCTCGTGGCCGTAGGCGCGAGCGGTGTCGTCCACGTTGTGGAACATGCCGCGCATGAGGCTCTCGAGCTTGCCGTCGACCTCCTCGAAGGTCCAGGAGAGGTGCTCGGCGTTCTGGCTCATCTCGAGGCCGGACACGAGCACGCCGCCCGCGTTGGCCGCCTTGCCGGGCATGAAGGCCACGCCGTTCTCCATGAGGTAGGTGGTGGCGTCGGGCGTGGTGGGCATGTTCGCGCCCTCGCCCACGACCTTGCAGCCGTTGGCGACAAGGGCCTTGGCGTCCTCGAGGTGCAGCGTGTTCTCGCGGGCGCAGGGCAGCGCGATGTCGCAGGGGAGCTGCCAGACGCCGCGGCCGTCGCCCTCGTGCCAGACGGCGTTCGGGCGCTCGTCGACGTACATGGCGAGGCTCACGCCCTGGTCGTGGCCGGAACGCTTCTTGTTGTAGATGTGCTCCAGGACCTGGTAGTCAATGCCCTCCTGGTCCTCGACCCAGCCCTTGGTGTCGGAGCAGGCAATGACGGTGCCGCCGAGCTGGGCAACCTTCTGAATGGCGTAGATCGCCACGTTGCCGGAGCCGTGAACGACGACCTTCTTGCCCTCGAAGGAGTCGCCGGCGCTCTTGAGGTACTCGTCGACGAAGTAGACCAGGCCGTAGCCGGTTGCCTCGGTGCGCGCGAGCGAGCCGCCAAAGGTGAGGCCCTTGCCGGTGAGGACGCCGGTCCACTCGTTCTTGAGGCGCTTGTACTGACCGAACATGTACGCAACCTCACGGCCGCCCACGCCCAGGTCGCCGGCGGGGACGTCGGTGTTGGGGCCAATGTGGCGGAAGAGCTCGGTCATGAAGGACTGGCAGAACGCCATGACCTCGCGGTTGGACTTGCCCTTGGGGTCGAAGTCGGAGCCGCCCTTGCCGCCGCCCATGGGAAGCGTGGTGAGCGCGTTCTTGAAGATCTGCTCGAAGCCCAGGAACTTGAGCATGCCAACGGTGACGGTGGGATTGAAGCGCAGGCCGCCCTTGTAGGGGCCGATGGCGGAGTTGAACTCCACGCGGTAGCCGCGGTTGACCTGGACCTTGCCCTCGTCGTCGACCCACGGCACGCGGAACATGATCACGCGCTCGGGCTCGACGATGCGCTCGAGCAGCGCGTTCTCCTCGTACTCGGGGTGGGCGTCGAGAGCGGGCTGCAGGGTCTCGAGGACCTCCTTGGCTGCCTGAATGAACTCGGTCTGCTCGGGGTAGCGAGCCTCGAGGTCGGCGATGATCCTCTCGGAATACGTCATGTCGTTCTCCCTTCTCGGGCGGCGGGGGCCGCGCCAAAAGTTCCGGAAGAGAGGATACGTTGACGTGACGCGGCGGCAATATTCTGAACGAGAAGTGTAACGCCACCGAACCTCGCGCGAAATCTCCCGTACACACGAAACACGCGAGCAATCCACAAGCCGCCAAATTGAAAAAAGCCCGGGCTCGTGACCCGGGCTTTTGTGTTTCATGGAGCGGGTGACGGGAATCGAACCCGCGTCATCAGCTTGGAAGGCTGAGGTTCTACCATTGAACCACACCCGCATGCGGTGGTCGGGGCGACTGGATTCGAACCAGCGACCCTCTGCTCCCAAAGCAGATGCGCTACCAAGCTGCGCCACGCCCCGGTCGCAGGGTCAAAGTATAGGTGAGCGTCGCGCGCCGGGCAATCTGTAAATTGGGGACAGTCCCCAATTTACATATCCACGGACGTCGCGCCGCACGGCGCCCGGCACTGCCGCGTGGCGTACAATCGATGCCACTGCAACCCTCGAGAAGGACGTCTTATGGCCGGCTCTCCCCTCGGACGAACGCTGCTGATCGCCAACCCTGCCGCCCACAGCGGCAAGGGCGCCGCCGGCGCCGACTTTGCCCGTCACTTTCTGGGGAGCTTTGCCACCGCCACTCGTGGGTACGAGGTGCGCCTCACCCAGGGGCCGGGAGATGCCGTGGGCATTGCCGCCGGCGCCGTGGGCTTTGACACGGTGCTCGCGCTTGGCGGAGACGGCGTCATTCACGAGGTCGTAAACGGTCTCATGAGGCTTCCCCAGTCCGCCCGACCGCAGCTCGGCATCATTCCCCTTGGGTCGGGCAACGACTACGCCCGCACGCTCGGCATGATGAAAAACGACGTGGAGGGCGCCTTTGCCCAGCTCGTGCGTGGCTCCGTGCGCGGGCTCGAGGTCGGCAGCGTCAACGGTGTTTACTTCATGCAGACGCTCTCGTTTGGTCTTGACGCGGCAATTGCGCTCGACACTACGGAGCGGCGCACGGCCAACACCTCTCAGGAGGGGGAGGCGCTCTTCATCACCTCCGGACTCAAGATCCTCTCTCGGGCAAAGGACGGCTTCCCCTGCACCGCAAGCTTTGACGGCGAGAAGCCCGTCGACCTCAAGACGCTCATCTTTGCCGTGCAGGTGGGGCCCACCTACGGGGGCGGCTTCAAGGTTTGCCCGGGCGCCGATCCCGGAGACGGGCTTCTCGACGTCTGCTACAACGTCAGAAAGCCATTGCTCCCCCACCTGCTCGCGCTCTTTGGGCTGGCACGTAGCGGTCAACACGCAAGGTCACGCGTCGTGAGCCTGCGCCACATCCGTCACGCCGAGATCGACTTTGCGGAGGAGCCGCCCTGCCAGGTCGACGGCGAGCGCCTCATCGGCAGCCACTTTGTCATTGACGTCATCCCCCACGCCCTCCGCGTCGTCTGTTAATTGGGGACAGTCCCCAATTTACACACTTTTTTGATGCAGGGCCTTTTCGATGACGTATCGGCCAAGGCCCGTGAGCCTCCCAATCTGCTTTATTGAGAGACCGGCCTCGCCAAGTCGCCGCAGGTGGGTCGCACGCTTCTCCGACGGCAAGGCCTTTAGGCCGTCAAGGGGCTCGGGCCAGATAGCTGCCGACGCGGCCTCTTTCGCATCCTCGTCCGGAATTCTTGCCGAGGTTCTCGGATAGTAGGGGGCCGCCTCGGGATCGTTGACAAACCTAAGAAACCCAGAAACTCCGTCGAGCATATCAAGGAGCAGGCTCGTCTCCGAGAGATCAGCCGGCACCGAACCGACATACTCCGAGTAGCTACTCCACCTATAGGACCTGTGGTCAGCCATGCCCGCCTTGCTCGGATTGCGGAGGACGTACCTCAGCGTGACCAACAACTGCGCGTCTGAGCCTATCGGAACGCTCTTGAAACGCGACAAGAACACGTGACCAACGTGCCCCCACCGCTCATTGAAATGGCGCGCATAGGTGGTCGACACAAAGTGAACGTATCTGCTCAACTCCTCTTCTGTGTCCTCGACGAGCAAATGGACGTGGTTGCTCATGAGACACCACGCCAGCACCACCAGAGAGAACTTGTCACGCGCCCGCCTCATGATTCGCAGGAATTCCTCGTAATCCGCTTCATCCTCGAAGATAATCTGATTACCTGCTCCCTTAATGATAACATGGTAGAATCCCTGCTCCGAATGCTTCCTCGGCCCCCTCGGCATATCTCCCCCAATCGACAACGTGCGGGGATTCTTACCCGGCGGGCAACGCAAGAAAAATGCCGTCCGCCGATGGTTCGGCGAACGGCATCAAAGATTTGTGCTAATTGGGGACTGTCCCCAACGAACAGGCTAGCGGGCGGCGGCCTGGAGCATGGCCTTGACCTCGGCGGCGGTCTTGAGCTTCATGACCTTCTCGGTGAGGGCGTCGGCCTCGGCCTTGGTCCACTCGGAGATGATGCGGCGAGTGCGCAGAATCGACGGCGCGGCCACGGAGTACTCACCCAGGCCGAAGGAGATCAGCACCGGAATCAGCAGCGGGTCGGCCGCGGCCTCGCCGCACATGCCGACCATGATACCGGCCTTGTTGCCCTCCTCGATAATGCGCTTGAGCGAGCGCAGGACGGCGGGCTGATAGACGTCGTAGAGGTAGGCCACGCGGTCGTTGCCACGGTCGGCGCACATGGTGTAGCCAATGAGGTCGTTGGTGCCAATGGAGAAGAAGTCGCACTCGGCGGCGAGGTCGTCGGCGATCAGCGACGCGGCGGGCGTCTCGATCATGGTGCCGACCTCGATGTCCTTGTTGTAGGCCACGCCGCGGGCGTCAAGATCGGCCTTGCACTCCTCGACGAGCGCCTTGACCTGGCGAATCTCGTCAATGTTGGTCACCAGCGGGACCATGATCTTGATGTCACCGAAGGCGGAGGCGCGCAGCAGGGCCGTGAGCTGGACCTTGTACTGGTCCGGGTTGTTCAGGCAGTAGCGCACCGCGCGGTAGCCCATGAAGGGATTCTCTTCCTGGCAGAGGTTGAGGTACGGAATCTCCTTGTCGCCGCCCACGTCAAGCGTGCGGATAATGACCGGCTGGTTCTTCATGCGCAGCGCGACCTTCTGGTACGCGGCGAACTGGTCGTCCTCGCTCGGAAGCTCCTTGGCGCCCATGAACAGGAACTCGGAGCGGAAGAGTCCCACGCCCTCGCAGTCGTGCTCAGCCGCGACGTTGGCGTCGTCCGGGTTGCCAATGTTGGCAACGAGAAGAACCTTCTCGCCGTCGCCGGTCACGGTCTCCTTGCCGCGGTAGGCCTCGAGCGCGAGCTTCTCCTCGGCGAACTGCTTCGCCTTGGTGCGGTAGTGGGTGAGGTCGTTGTCGGCGGGGTTGACCAGCACGCGACCGCGCGAGCCGTCGACAATGACCATGTCACCGCTCTTGACCACCTTGGTAATGTCGGCGACGGAGAGGACCGCCGGGATCTCGAGCGCACGCGCAATGATCGCGGAGTGGGAGGTGCGGCCACCGGTCTCGGTGACGATGGCGGCGACGTTGTCCTTGTCAATGTCGGCCGTCATGGACGGCGTGAGCTCGTGCACCACGACGACGGAGTTCTCGGGCAGCGTGGAGAGGTCCACGACCTCCTTGCCCAGCAGGTCGGCGAGAAGCCCGGTCTTGACGTCGGCCACGTCGGCGGCGCGCTCGCGGAAGAGCTCGTCCTCCATGTTGGAGAACATGTTGTAGTACATGTCGTAGGCCTCGGAGACGGCCTGCTCGGCGCACATGCCCGCCTCAATGGAGCTGTTGACCATCTCGACAATGCCCTCGTCCTCGGCAAACTCGATGTGGGCCCCCATAATGGCGGCGGCCTCCTCGCCGACGGTCTCGGTCATGCGCTCGATCTGGGCGTTCGTCTGCTCGACGAACTTGGCGACAGCGGCGGAATAGCGCTGCTTCTCGTCGCCGGCGTCCTCCGGAGCATGCGGCGTGAAGCTGAGGTCGGGCTCGACGGCGACGCGCGCCACGCCAATGCCAATGCCGTCAGATGCGTTGACTCCCTCGTACATTTCGACTCCCCCAATGTCTTCCGGGTCGCCTGGGCGACCAATACCCTGTTACGTCCACACCCTCTCGGGCGTAAAGACCCCTGAAGCCGCGCTACTTCTCGGAGGCTGCCTCCGCGGCCGCCTCGCGCGCACGGTTGTTCTCCATGTCGCGCGCGATGGTGCCGGGAATGGCGCGCCCCATCTTCTTGTACAGCGCCGCGACGACGCGGTCGATCGTCGAGCGCTTGGCGATACCCTTGCTCGCCGCCGTCGCGGTGCCGCAGGCGGAGGCAAAAATGAGCGCGGTCTCGTAGTCGGCGCCGCGCGTGACCTGCGCGAGGAAGCCGCCGACCATGGAGTCGCCGGCGCCGGTGGCGTTGACCAGGCGAATCTTGGCCGTGGGCACCACGTGCTCGGCGCCGTTCTCGTCAAGCAGCAGCGAGCCGTGGCCGCCGCAGGAGATAATGACGTTGCGGGCGCCCGCGTCCTGGAGCTTGTGGGCGTAGGGCATGCACGCCTCGGGCTCCTCGATCTCCACGCCGAAAATACGGCCGACCTCATGGTTGTTAGGCTTGATCAGGAAGGGGTGCGCCTCGAGCGACTCCATAAGGAGCTGACCCGGCGCGTCCACGACGAACTGAATGCCGCGCCCGCCGAGGCGCCGCATGATCTGCATGTACATGTCCTCGGGAAGCGAGTTGGGAATGGAGCCCGTGAGGACCAGCGTGTCGCCGGCGCCCACCACGTCCATGCGGGCGAGCAGCTCGTCGACCTTCTTCTCGGGAATCTTGGGGCCCATGCCGTTGACCATGGTCATGACAATGCCGTTGAGCTTGATGTTGATACGCGTGTAGCCGCGGTCGAGAAGGACGAAGTTCAGCGCGACGCCCTTCTCCTGAAGACGGCGAAGGAGGTAGTCGCCGGTGAAGCCGGCGGCAATGCCCATGGCTATGCTGGGAACGTCGAGCTCGTTGAGAAGCGTCGAGATGTTGATTCCGTTGCCGCCGCAGTGCAGCTCCTCCGAGGAGGATCGGTTGGTGAAGCCCATGTCCAGGGTCAGGGGGTGCATGACGTAGTCGAGTGCAGGGTTCAACGTCATCGTGTAAATCAACGCGCGCTCCTTCCAACGGACGTGCTCGCACTTGCTAAGTATGCCGCAACCAAGCTCGCGCCCGCAGAAGAACTTCGCGAGCGCACCGCTTGCCGCCGTCAGAGGCGGCAAAAAGCCGGGTATCGAGTCGCTCGACACCCGGCCAGCGTGTGCGTGGTGCGCCTTGAGGGATTCGAACCCCCGACCTTGGGATTAGAAGTCCCCTGCTCTATCCAGCTGAGCTAAAGGCGCGTGCGGCATGCGAGGGACATTCTAGAGCATCCCGTAGGCCTTCGCCGCGAGAATGCCCGAGACAGTCTTGGCGTCGTCGATCAGCCCGGCGCGAATCGCCGCGAGCGCGTCGTCGAGCGGCACCCAGACCACGTTCAAAAACTCGCCCTCGTCGAGCGAGGCCTCGCCCTGGGTGAGGCCGTGCGCGAGGTAGACGGAGGTGTGCTCGTTCGTGAAGCCGGGGGCGCCGTAGGACTCGGTGAGCAGCTCGAGGCGCTCGGCGATAAGCCCCGTCTCCTCGGCGAGCTCGCGCGCGGCGCAGACCTCGCGCGGCTCGCTCGGGTCGACCTTGCCGGCGGGAATCTCGAGCGTCATGCGGCCAAGCGCCACGCGGTACTGCCTCACCAGGCAGACGCGGCCGTCGCGCACCGCGACGACGCCGGCGCCGCCATGGTGGCGAACCACCTCGCGCCAGGCGCGCGACCCGTCGGAGAGCTCGACCTCCAGGTGCTCGACCGAGAAGATCGTCCCCTCCCACTCGCGCTCCGCGCGCACGACGCCCTCGTAGAGCGCGGGATCGCACGCGAGCGCGGCGCGGATAGCCTCAAGCCCCTCGGACATGCTAGACCTCCCAGAACCGTCCGGTCTCGTAGTCTATCCCGAAGCCCCCGACGGCGTTGAAGACCTCGATCTCCTGGTCAATGCTACCGTCCGAGGACCGCACGTCAACGATGACGCTGCGACAGACGAGCTCGTCGCCCTCGTAGACGGGCGTGGCCGAGTAGTAGACCGTGCCGTCGCGGTGGTCCCACAGCCAGTCGCGCGCAATGCCCTCGGCGTAGGCCATGCCGCCGTCCTGCCCGCGGTTGTCGCCGACGTTTTGGGTGCGCGTGCCGGTCACCATGTTCTCGGGGACCTCCTCGCCGCCGAGCGACTTGGCAAGCAGGTGGCTGCGGTTGAAGAGCGCGCCGTGGTAGGTGTCGCCGTCGGGCATGACGATGTCGACCTCGCGGTTGTGCCCCCAGCCCGAGGGGCGGATCCACGACATGTCCCCTCGCTCTCGCTCGCTGCCGGCGCGCGCCATGTCAAACGTCACGCAGGCGGACACGCGGCCGGTGCGCCCGAGCCCGTCGAGGCCCTCGTAGCGAATCTCGCCGGGCTCGAGGTCGCCGTCGGTGACGGCGGTGCCGACGACGCGGTAGTACTCCGGGTAGTCGTCCTCGCTCCAAGCAGTGTAGGTCGCCTGGCGCTCCGAGAGGCGCTCAAGGTGCCCCTGCGGGCTCCCGGGCAGCGAGACCGCGCCCGACCCGAGCGCGGTCGCAATTGCGACGAGCAGGGCGGCGACAAGGGCAAGCGGGCCGCGGGCCCTCGTACTTCTCGACATGTTTGCGTTCAGGCGCGCCACGGAGCCTCCCGGTTCACAGAAAAGGGGCCGTCTTGCGACGACCCCTGCTTTATCGTGGTGGATCGTCAGGGGTTCGAACCCTGGACCTTGGGATTAAGAGTCCCCTGCTCTACCAGCTGAGCTAACGATCCAAAAATGGTGGATCGTCAGGGGTTCGAACCCTGGACCTTGGGATTAAGAGTCCCCTGCTCTACCAGCTGAGCTAACGATCCGTATTCGATTGGATGGGGTGGGCGAAGGGTCTCGAACCCTCGACCTACGGAGCCACAGTCCGTCGCTCTGCCAACTGAGCTACGCCCACCATTTCGCCACCTCTTGAAGCAGCTCGACTATTATGCAAAACCGAGCCTCGCGATGCAAGGACTTTTTTGCGGGCGAGAAGAACGCGTGAAGACCGCTCACGCCCCCGGCGAGAAGAGCAGCGTGAGCAAAAGCCATGCGAGGCAAACGAAACAGCACAGGACCAGCAGGGTCAGACAACCCAGACAGCCGCAGCCCGCTGGCCGATCGTCACCCTCGCCCAGCAAGTCGCTCACGCCGTAGTGCGTGAACGCGCGCTCGGGGGTGGACCAGCGACCGTCGCGGTTGAAGTCGAACGGGTTGCCCGCCATGCTAGAAGATCGTCTCGGTGCCGCGGTCGGGCGAGAAGTGCATGTTGCCAACCTGCTGCTCGGTGACGCTCGTACCGTCCGGGCGCGTCACCATGCGCAGCCCGTCCCCGGGCTCGCCGAAGACCGTCGACACCTCCCCCGTCAGGACGTCCCAGCGCAGCGAGCCAAACTCCTGCTCCATGTGCATGCCGTCGGGACCCAGGACCGTGCGGATCGGGTTGTCCATGCGCGCCTCCCCTCAGTCGTCGAGCACGCCCTCCCAGGTGAGCATCGTCTCGGAGCGCAGGAAGCGCCTGAGCGGGCCCAGGTCGCCCTCCAGGTGGAAGACGTCGAGCGCGGCGTGGTAGGCGGCGTGGTTCTGCGCGTGGATCACGATCGGCGGCATGCCCATGGCGAGCAGCACGCCGTTCATGAGCAGGCGCGCCGTGCGGCCGTTGCCGTCGGCGAAGGGGTGAATGTCAAAGAGCTTGGCGTGGAGGTAGGCCGCTATGGTGAGGCGTCGCTCGCCCTCCTCCAGGTAGGTGTTCACGTCGTCGGCGAGCAGGCCCACCTCGCGCGGGACCTCTGCCGCGGGAATGCCCACGCTCGCCGGTCCGCCCACGTAGTTCTCGAGCTTGAAGGTGCCCGGGCGCTCGCCGGCGAGCAGGCGCTTCTCGTCGTAGGTGCCCATCGTGACGAGCCCCTGGGTCTCCTGAATGAGCTCCTCGGAGAGGCACGGGCTCTCGGCGAGCTTGACGCGCGCGAGGTCCCAGGAGAGCTTGAGGTTGTAGGTCTCTATGAGCAGCTGGACGTCACCGGTGTAGTCCGTGACGGAGCCCGTCTCCACGATCTGCTTGACGGTGGTGTAGGTGAGCTCGGCGTTCTCGATCTTCTCGGAGTTGTAGACGTAGTCGGGCACAAACTCCGCGAGCAGCTCCTCGCGGCGCTCGGGCGCGAGCGCGGACCACCTGGCGACGAGCTCGTCGTACTGGGGCTTCAGCGAATCTGCCATGGGACACCTCCCGTCCTCGGCCTGTTGGGGGCATTGTAGCGCCCAGCGCAGCCGCGCGCGCCGCCCCATCCGTCAGAGGCGCGGACGCTTCGGCAAGGGGGCGAGAAGGGCCGCGGCCCCGTTGGTCTAGACAACTGGCACGCCAAGCGCGTGCAGGGCGTAGAGCAGCGTCCGCGCGGAGAGAGGAACGGCAAATCGGTAGCGCAGCACTGCAAACGGGATGCCGGCGAGCATGAGCTCAGCCTCAACTTGCGCGCCCTCAACCGTCGCGAAGGGGGTCTCACCCTCGAAGCGCTCGGCGGAGACGAACTCGTCGAAGCTGACGACGTCAAGACTCATGCCGGACTCACCCATCTGATCCGCGCCGCAGGAAATGATGAGACGCCCCTGCGGGGAATACCTTGACGCATTCTCGTATTGAGCGAAGCGGACGGAGGGGGCCTCGCCAACAGACAGGGGCCAGATGTTTTCGACGGGGATTTTAGTCTCGCGCAACTCGCTCATGGTTGCCAGGTCATACCCGAGCACACCGTCCCCAAGAAGCTCCCCATGGTTCTCGCCGTCGACGAACGGGGGACCGTCCAGGCTCTCGTACCGCTCGAGAAGCGCTGGAAGCTCCTGGTTCCTGATGTGGGAAAGTCGGGCGCTCTTCCGCTGCGCCGCAGCCCTACTCTTGGAAAGCCCCAAGATCCCGCGATCGAACAGAATCTGCTTGGAAACGATGCCTCGCCTGCGCCCTTGCGAGATGAGCCCCTCGTATTCCGGGAACCGCTCGCACAGGCTCGTCAAAGTGGATGGTCTCTCATCGACGGGGACGTCTGCGAGCCGCTGTTCCATATCGCCAAGCGCGGCGAGCAACTTCGCAGTCTCGGACTCACGCTGCTCGACACGAGCACCGCGCGCCGCCTCGGCATCAGAACTCCGAGAGGAACCCCTATCAACGAGCCCTCGGGCCTCGAGCTCTTTGCCCAGCGATCTTCCAAAGAACTTGCGAGCGCCGCTGTTGAGCGCTTCATAGTGTTCGGCGAGGTCGGGATTCTCCTCGAAGAGGGTCTTGGTTGTCCGCGGCCTGGGCTTCCCCTCGTCCTCATAGCGTCTCTGGAGTTCTGCGAGAACCGTCTCGAAGTCGCAGGAGCGCGGCCTGCCCCCCTTCTCGCTCGGCATCTCGAAGCCGAACGACTCTATCATTTCACGGCGCGAGGAGTACCCAAGCTCCCTATAGAGCTTCCTCAGCCGCTCGCCCAATTTTTTGTGGTCCGCATCGAGCCGTGCAATCCTGCCATCAGGGTAATAGTTCTTCAAGTCCGCGACAGCCCGCTCGCGGCGCTCCTCCAAACTCAGTGGCCCCCTAGAAGCCCTGCTCATAATGAGGGGCGCTCGTTGGCCGGCCGACTCCGTTGGCTGAGGATCGCGCTTTGCCGCCCCCTTATCGATGAGCCCGCGGGCCACGAGCTCTTTACCGAGCGTCCTCCCAAAGAAGTCGCGAGCCTTGACGTTGAGGACGGCATAGTAGCCGCCAAGGTCGGGGTTATCCTCAAAGAGAAGCTTGGCCGTGCGCGGCTTAGGCCTAGAGCCATCCTCGTAGCGCCTCTGGAACTCTGCCAGCACCACCTCGGGATCGAAGGCACTCGACCCGACCGAAGCGTGCTCGCGGGGGTCTTCCATGTTCAGCGGCTGATCACTCACGGCTATCATCCCCTCTTGACCGAAGAGCGGCTATTGCGCTCGCTGCAGCGCCGAGCCAGCAGGGCGAGGGCGTCCTCCTCGATTCGCTCGTATGCCCCGTCGGCAAGCTCGATTCGTACAATGAAAATCGAGTGTCTCGCGTGCCCGGACCTGAGGGCGATGGGCATTACCTTGTCGACCCGTGCCGTGAGATGCGGCAGCAGGCACGCGATCGTGGCGGACGAGTTCACCATCTCCCCAACCGAATCCGTCATCGACCAGAGCTGGCCGTTGCCCAGGCGCCCGTACTCCACGCCATCCGGGGTCGTTATCGCGAGCTCGACCGGAGCACGAGACCTCGAGTCGTGCCACGTGGACGTGATGACGACCTCGTCACCAGCGAGCGCGGAGGCGATGGCGTCCTGGTTCACCGCGTGGTTCACATCATCGAGCATCACATGGATGGGGAGCAGCCGCACCATGTGCGCAAGGCATCGGCCGATCTGCGCGAGGTCGCCCTTGCTTGGGGAGATCCAGTCGATCCGCTTTGCCTCGATGGAGGAGGCCGACAGCCGTCCGCCCTTCGCCAATAGGTCTATGGAGCCATCCTTGGCTTCACCGGGATAGAGCTTCTCGTATTCCTCCTCGTAATTAATGTAATCAGGGAAGTTCTCATCGTACCACCTTTCGAAGTTGCCTTCTTCGCCGTCCTGGCAGTGCTCGTAGTAGTCGTCCGCACAGTATGAGTGCTGGGCCGACTCGTACTCGGGCCATCGGCACACGGCGACCGCATAGGCGAGCTCCGCGAGATCGTGGATGTCCTCTCGCCTGACCTGCACGCACTTCTCGACATCCTTCTGCAGGTCCCGAGCGTCGCGATCCTCGTCCACGCTCGGGGAGGCGATGTCCTTGAGCCCGCACCCGCCGTGATGGAGGCCGCTGAACGCTGATACCAGCGCGTACGCGTCCCCCTCGTCTGCGTCTAGGAAGGCGACACCATAGTCGCCCGGCTCAAGGAGCGAGAAGAACGCGTCGATATCTCCCGAGTTCGGCTCCCACGCCGTCGAGTACGTCATCGAGAGGACGAATGTCCCCGCGTACTCGTCGAACCGGGACTCCGCCGCGTCGCTCAAGGGGCGCGCGGTGGGCGCGGTCGAAACGTGAATCTCGCTGCTCGGGACCCCCAAGAGATTGCTGAGATAGTTCGCGATCCTATCGTCCCCGTCCGCGAGATGCGCACGGCTGGACACGTTGACTCCCCACGTAACGGCACCAGCGCCCTGATCCGCGTCTGGCCCGTCCGCATCGTGGGCAGGCGCCGCGGAGGCCCCGGACAGCGCGTAGTAGTACCAACCCTCGAGGCTCCCTCTGAGCTGGTTGTAGAGCTCCGCCGAGCTCTCGCATCCCTCGAGGTCCTCCAAGGCGAGCCGCGTCTCGTCGGCATATGCCAGGAGGTTCCGGGCGCAGAGCCTCAGGACCTTGAGCATGTCCCGCTCGCTCGCCGCAACCACGAACAGGTTTGTGTGATAGTTCGCCATGTGGTTCTTTGCTCCTCTTCTGCCGGTGGGACGCACGAGGCGTCTTGGGCGTGGACTCCCAACGTTAACGTAGCGTAGGGACGCGACAGCTCACGCCTCGCGCCGAGAAGACCCCCGACGACGACGCCGGTCGCCCGCTCCCCTACAGTCCCAGAGCCTTCCGCGCCGCGGCCACGAAGTCGCCGTCGGGGTAGAACTCCGGGCTCACCGCCTCGGTCAGCTCGCCCGGCACGTCCATGAGGTCGCGGATGGCGCCGCGCGGCAGCAGCAGCCGCTGCGCACCGGCGTTGCGTGCCACGCGGAAGATGTCGGCAAGCCCCACGAGCTCGTCCATCGTGCCCGAGAGGCGCACCACGCCCGGAATCGCGAGACCCGCCATCACCGGACGCCCGCACGCCGCCGAGCACAGCCCCACGAACTCCGCGAGCGAGAGCTCGTCGGAGACGCCGTGCCCCTGGAGGTCGTTCAGGAACAGCAGGTAGTCCTTCTCGCCCGCCCGCATGCCGCTCGCGATGGCACCCGCGTTGTCCCTGAACTGGGAGAACGCCGCCTCGAACGACTCCTTGGCAAAGCGCGGGACGTTCTCGGTCTGAAAGCGCAGGGAGCCCGCCACCGCCTTGTTCTCGAGCCGGTAGACCGACCACTCCCCGCTCTCGACCGAGCGCCCTATGCCATAGGCGAAGCCCGCCTGCACAGCCACGTCGCCAATGAGGCGCGTGCTCGTCTGCTCCGGGACCTCCACGATGTGCGGCACCTGCGGCTCGTCCGCGTCGTAGTAGCCCAGGCTGACGTCGTTGAACTCCACGCCCGCCATGATCTTGAGCTGCTCCTTGACGCGCCGGCGCCCCTCGATCGCGTACTCGAGCAGCGCGCGGGCCTGCTCCTTGCCCAGCCGCCCCGTGGGGTACATGAGCTTGGCCAGGCCCGAGAAGGTCTTGCGCACGCCGATCTCGTCTCGCACGTTGAAGTCGCCGTTGAGACGGAACCACTCGTCGAAGAGGTGCGTGTAGTCACGCCAGCGCATGGCATGGCAGAACTCGGAGAGGCAGTCCGTGATGAGGGCGTAGCGGCCGGTGAGAAGGTCGCTGCGCATCTTCGGGACCTCCCAGCCAGGCAGGTAGCAGTGGATGCGGTCGAAGAAGGCGCTGTCGTTGTTGAACTCCGGCGGGAACGGGTCGAAGAGGTGCGTCCGCTTGAGCAGCGCCGTGGGCGACTCGTTGATGTTGCCCTCGAAGACCATCGACGCCTCGGCGGTGTAGGAGGTGGTCCCGCGCCCGAAGCTGCCGTTGGCCATGTACCCCTTCATGATGTTGATGGCGTCCGTGGCGTGGAAGCGCATGCCCGCCACCTCGTCGAAGGCGATGCAGTCCCAGAAGCCCACGAGCCCCATGGATCCAGAGCCCGCGCCGCGCAGGTCGGCGAAGAGCTTGGCCGTGGTAGTCTGCCCGCCGGAGAGCAGGTAGGCGTGAGGCGACACCTCGGTGTAGAGATGCGACTTGCCCGTGCCGCGCGGCCCCAGCTCGCAGAGGTTGTAGTTGCGCTCCACGAGCGGCACCATGCGCTCCAGGAAGTGCACCCGCTCGCGCGGCGTGAGCGCGGTGGGCTCGTAGCCGGCGGAGCGCAGGATCATGGCCTCCCACTCCTCGTCGCTGAACTCGCCGCGATGCGAGATGATCTCGTCGAGGTCGAGGTTAGGCATCTGGATGGGCGTGATGCTCGTGATGGCAAAGGGCGACTCCCGCGGGTCGCGCCTCTTGCGCTTGCCCGGCACCTCGATGTCGGAGTAGTGCCGGTACTCGATGCCCAGGATGCACCAGATGCCCCCCGAGAGCATCTTGGCGTACTGACGGACGTACTTGTCGGGCACCACAAAGGGCTCGATGTCCAGGCTCGCGAGCGTCCCCACGTAGAGGTCGAGGCCCTCGGAGAGCACGGCGGAGAGCCGGTCGATGACGGTGTGGCGCCCACGCTCGCGGATGCGCGACTTCACCACCTCCGACTCGTCCGGGCGGACGTAGTTCTCCGTCAGGATCTTGCGGATGCGGGCCATGCCCTCGGCCGCCGCCTCCTCGTCGTCGGTGGCGCAGTACATGCCCAGCAGGTACTCCAGCACGAAGGTGGGCACGCCAAAGCCCTGCTTCATCTGCGCGGTGAGGTCCTTGCGGACGATCTTTCCCGGGAAGGCGGAGACGATCTTCTCGTCCAGCGCGTCCTTCTGGTACACGGGAACCGTCGTCACGTTGTTCTTCTCGTCCATGGCTACCATCCAAAGTCAATCGAGGGGGCAAAGGCCACCTGCATGCGCAGCTCGCGCAGCGTGGCGACCTCCCCCGTTCCCACATTGCGTGCCAGAAGCGGATACCGCTCGCCCTCGCCTGGCGAGAAGCCCGGGCGCAGCGAGAGCCGCACGGCAAAGGTGCGCTCTGAGGCGTCCGCCGAGGCGCGGTCGGCCACCACGCGCGCCACGTCCGTCACCGGCTCGTGCGCGGCGTTGCCCACGAAGACCTCGTACTCGGCCGGCAGTGCCTTGCCGCCCGCCGGCTCGTCCTGCAGAAGCTCCAGCGAGAAGAGCGAGTTGGTGATCGTGTCCAGCGTGGAGACGAGCGAGAGCGAGACGGGCGCGGACTCCACGTAGCCCTTGCTCCCCGCTCGGCGGTTGCGGAAGCGCAGGACCGGCACGCACATCTCCTGCAGGGAGATGCCTCCGTGCACGTAGTTCTCGCCGCCGCCCGCCATGGCTATACGCACGCACTCGCGGGGCATGAGGGCCCTGAGGTGGTCACCGGGCAGCGCCACGGGAAGAAGGACCTCGGAGCTCGCGCTCGGCTCCGCGACCACGTAGCGCCGACCCGCCTCCACGACCTCGCCGGACACGTCCTTGAGCGAGACGTGATCGGAGGCGGCAAGCGGCTCGTCGGTGTAGAGGAAGCCATGGTCGGCCGTCACGAGCACGTCCGTGGCGCGGAACTCGCGGACGATGAGCTTCACGAGGCCGGAGATCTCCTCGACGGCGTCCGCGCAGGCGTCAAAGACCTTGCGCTCGGTGGCCGCCTTGTCACCGGTGGCGTCGATGGCGTTGTGGTAGACGTAGACCACGTCCGCCTCCCCCACCAGCTCCTTGCGCTCCGCGCGCCCCATGCCGTTCACAAAGTCGTCGTACGTCACGGCGACGCCCGAGGGGTGCGTACGGCGGATGACCTCCTGACGCTTGGCACAAGTCGTGGCCTCCACGCCGTCCACGAGCACGGAGAGCACGGTCTTGCCGCCCGCCTGTCCCCGCCCGAGCGAGAAGAACCCATGCGGCAGCAGCGCCGGCATACCGCACTTGGTGATCGAGGGCAGCGTCGCCTGCACAGAGGCCAGCTCAGCCGAGCCCTTGGTCTCGCGCTCGAGCACGTCCGCGAGCTCTGTCGCCACTTCGTAGCGCAGCGCGTCAGAGACGATCACCCACGCGCGACGCTTGCCCTGCGCGAGACCCTCCACCTCGGACATGAAGAAGTCCTGCTGGCGCGGCACGCCGGAAACGTAGCCCTGGCTTGCGAGCTCCGCCTCCGCCGCCTTCGCCCAGCGCTCGGAGAGCATGCGCAGGAACCATCCCTTGTAGAGGTTCTCCATCGCCGCCCGCGCGACACGGAAGTCCTCGTCCAGCTCGTACTCGCCGGACCTGATGGCGCCGGCAAAGGCCTGGTGGAATGCCCGGTACCAAGTGTCCATCTGGTACCACTCCTGCTCGTAGGCCTCCCAGACGCGCTCGGCGGGCATGGCGGCAAGGCCCTCGGGGTGCTCGCGCCAGAAGCGGCGCATGCGAGCCGCCTGCGTCACGCCCCCGTAGTAGCAGGAGAGCTCCTCGTACCAGGCAAGCCCGCGGCGCGCGCCGACCGCCGCGAGCACGTCCTCGCTCGAGGAGGGGTCGCACACGGCCGAGAAGAGCCTGCGGAGAATGACGGCGTCCACGCACGGGAAGACGCCCATCGTGAGGAGCTCGGGAAGGGCAGCTTCCGCAAGGCGGTCCTCAAGCTTGCACGCGCCCTCGACCTCCACGCAGACGTCGAGCAGCGAAGCGCGGTCCTCAGAGGCGAGCCACGTCCGGAACACCTCATGACAGAGATCGGCATGGTCCGACGAATAGCAGCGCTCGAGCCCGGCAAGCACGCCCGCGGGCGCCGTGCGAGAAAACGCAGAGAGCAGCACGTGCTGCGTGAGTGCCGTGACATCGGTCACCTCAGCGGAGAATTCCGTCCACGCGCGCACGGCCGCACGGAAGGAGCCCGCGACGCCCACCGTCTCGAGCGGGGTGAGTGCCTCGACCCCTCCCCGCTCGCAGGCGTGAACGAGGTAGCGAACAAGCACCGGCACGGGCTCCGCGGCATCCGCCCCCAGCTCGACGGCCATGATCGCCAGCTCGAGCTCCTGCGGCACCGCAAAGGAGTCGCGCAGCGCCATAAGCTTGCGCACGTTGGTCTTCTTGGAGAGCCACCGCTTGCGCGCCTTGAGCTCGGAACGCATCTCGGGGGTGTCCGCAGCCCCAAACTCACGCAGCTGGATGGAGGCGTAGTCTGCCGAGAAGGGCGTGGAGCGCACCTCCACGTCCGCGAGCCAATCCCCCTCGAGGTGACGCTCGCGCGGCCGGTAGAGCAGGATGCGGCGGCCCGCAAGGTCCTCGTTCAGCGCCTGCTTGAGCGTAAAGAGCTCGTTCTCACGCTCCACCATCAGCTCAACTCCGGGCAGGTCGAGCCCCTCGACGCTCTCGGCGAACTCGCCGTCAGGGTCATGCCACACGACCACGCGCCCGGCGTCCCCCGCCTCGTCAAAGAGCCGCATGAGCTCGGTCTGTATGTCTGTCTGCTTCATCTTTCTGCTACGTCCTACTTGATCTTTGCCAGCACGTCCTGGAACTTCGCGTAGTTGACCTTCACGCCGTCATCGAGGTCGATGGCGATCATCTGGTCGGCGAGGTGGTGTACCTTCTCCTCGTATTTCGCAAGCTCGCCCGCCTGGTCGGCGACCTTCTTGCGCTCCTTGGTGAAGGCGGCCTGCTGACGCCCCTTTGAAGCCGCTATCGAGTCGTCAAGGTGCGCGAGGCGCGTGCGATAGCGATCCTGCTGCGGGTGCACGTAGTCCGTGCGAATGCGGGCGAGAAGATCAGGCTGGTAGCGATGCATGTAGACAAGCGCCTTGAAGCCGTTCTTCTTGCCTGAGTCAAAGAGCCAGTAGATGGGCCGCTTCTTGTACGTCTTGCAGTGGTCGGCGAAGAACTCCTTGAGGAAGTAGCTGCGGATGACGTCGCGGGCGGTGCCCTTAGCCGCAGGGTCGAGCGCGTCGGCCACGAACTGCAGGTTCTCCTCGAGCGTCTCGTCACCGTAGACAACGCGCACGAACTCGACGAAGCGCGCCACCGCATCATCCTCGAAGTACTCGTCGTCCGTGATGGGGATGACGTTGTCGGCGTCCGGCATGAAGGTCACGCGCTCGGGATCGGGCATCTTGGCGAGGTAGTCCTCCACGGTGTCACCTTGGTTGGCAAGCACGAGACCGTCCGCGTCGAGCGAGTAGCGCCCAAGCATGCAGCCCACGGCGTAGCTTATGAGCGAGACGATCTCGTCGCGCTTGGTGCGGACGTACTTGTTGCCCTTGAAGGACTCCGGAATCTCCTCAGCAGTATCAAAAATGCGCGCCACCGAGACGTACTTGTCCTCGACCTCGATGGGCACCTCCCCCACCATGTCGTAGATCTCCGCAAAGATGCGGTTGAGCTCCTCCTCGTTGGCCTTGAGCTGGTCAAAACGGGCGTTGACCTCAGCTTTCTCAGCCTCGTACTTGTCACGTATGAGCGTTGCCATAGGTTCTCCTGTTACTTGGTCCTTTGCGTTCTGCTACGAAAGGTCGATTTCCGGCTTATCGGTCACATGCATCAACATTGGACATTCCTGCGCGCCTGTGACTGGCTTGTCGACTTCGCCCAGATACTCGTCGGCGTCGAAGCTTCTTGTTGCAAGAAACACGATGTCAAAAGGACGGCCCTTAAGCGCAACCATACATTCGCGCAAATCCCAGAGCGTGCGCGCAACGAGGCTGAAGAACTGCGGGATCCCTCGTGACAGGCGGGTGTCGAAGCACACTTCGTACCTGTCGTATCCCCCTCCGAAGACAAGACCTTGGCTGCTCTCACAAAGGTTGACCAGGGTGAGCCCCGTAAGGTCGCCCTCAGGAAGGGCCTTCTTCACGCCAGGGGCGATGCAGCCGCGAGGGACGCGAATGCCCTCATCTTGTTCCACAGATAGGACGAGGCGGAGGAAGTGACTTCTTACGTCGTCAAGACCGTCGAAATCAACGTTGACGCCTTCAATATGCTCCTCAATTTGCTCAAGACAGGGCTCGCGCCACGTTATTGCGCGGACGCTGTGATGCATTCCGTCCCACGCGATGTCCCCCTCATCGAAGAAGAACCAGCTTTTTGACAGGAACGTCAAGAAGAACACCACGAGGTCCATGCCCTCGCCCTGCGCGGGGACTGGATCAGGCCCCTGGGGCACCGTCGAGCCATCTTGCTCGTCGGCAACGCTTTCGTTTGCCGGCAGGCCCAGCGATGCCCTCAGGCCGTCGATTCGGTCGAGAAGTACCTGCTGTTTGGGCGTGGGCGTGCAGAGGGGCACGATTTCCCCATAGAACTCCGGATTCGTCCTCTTAATGTCAGCAAACGCATCGGGACGCACTGCAGCGCTCGCCGACAGACTTCCGAGCATGTTTCTACAGTATCCCAGTTCCCCTGCATCAAGCGGATGGATCCCGATCCACGTGTCGAGAAGCGTGACGATCCTACCCACAAGCGGCGCGCACGCATCGCAGTACTGGTTGAACCCGCAGATGCACGCACGGGCGAGCCCCTCGTACGCCACAGCCTCCTCTCCGACCCCGCTCGCATAGAAGCGCAGGGCGGCATCGAGAGCCTGCTGACAAAGTGTTGTCAAGGCAACCAGCACGGGAGATATGACCTCGTCCACCTCCTTAAGCGAACTCGCCTCTGCGGCGCGCTCCTCAAAACGCTCCAGGAACGCAGGCGTTATGGGGCCATCAATCTCCACAGTCCGAGCAAGGCTGTCCACGAAGGTTCTTGCCTGCTCGAACGTGATGTCACCCGGTTCGTAGAAGGTAATGCGAAGGTAATCCTGTCCAATGAGGGAGTAGGGGTAGACATAGAACTCGAAACAGCTCTCATCGGCGGTTGGAACCTGCACGACCGCGCAGCGGCAGTTGCGAGCGGTGACTTCGTGCATCTCAGTGGTGAAGTTCGCGCTATAGCTTCTTCCGGCATAGCAGAATGCCCAAAGAACCGGAGCCATGCCGTATTGCTGCACGTTCGAAGCGTAGTCTTCACCAACGGGCGTCTTGCCGTACAGAATCGCGATGTCAGACTCAAGACCCTCGCCAGCGTGGTCCCCCGGCACCAGCACGAACGCGCGCCCGCCGGTGTCTTTCTCGCTTGTCCAGCCGTCAGGAATGGCGCAGGAGAAGATGGCGCCTTCGGCGCGCGGGGCGTCCGCACTCACCGAATACTTCGATGCAGCATCGAAGACCGGAGCGTCCTCCGCGAGCAGGAACATCATGGTCGAGCCCTCGAACTTCTTGTAGAACGCCTTTGTCTGCTCGAGAAGATCCGCGTCGGTCTTCGCAGGCATAGGATGCTGCGGCTTCTTCGCGGTCGTCTTGCGCTTCGGCTGCCTTGCGGGTGCAGGCGCCTCCGCGGGTGTCGCATCGGCCACCACTGGCTCTGCCGAAGCTAACACCTCGGGCTCAATCTCCCTAATGACATCCATGAACGCATCCGGATGCGCACGAAACGCCTTTCTAGCTTCGCTGATGGAGGCTAGATTGCTCGCGAGCCGCTGGACCTTAGAGCCGCCGAGCATCGAGACCAGCCACGCACCGTCTTCGCCCTCGAGCTGCTTGTTCGCAGCCTCCATTGCATAGCCAGCCGCGCGAACCTGCCCGTCGTCAGCAAGGAGCCAGTCAACCGGATCCGCCGCATACCGCAGCGCCTCGAGCTGCGTGTCATTCAGCAACTTCAGGCCGGCAAGCGCCTTCTGGGCCCTGTCGTGGAGGCTGCCAAGTTCGAGGTATGCCTGCACGGTGCGAAGGAGAAGCATGGCAGCGTCAGTCTTGTCATCGGCGGCGAGCTTGAGGCGCCAGCGCTTCCGGATACCCCCGACGATCGGGTTCAGGTACGCCTCGATGGCGTCAAGAGTCTTAGGACCCACCCCGGGCAGGTCGCCCTTCTCAGGCGAGCTTAGGCGCTCGTAAAGGTCGGCGAGCGTGGTGACGCCCGCATCCTGCAGCCTCTTGACCTGTGCGCCCGTCTTTTGCTTGCCAAGCTCGTCAATGGGGATCAGCGCAAGCTGCGCGAGGACGTCGCTCTCCCTCATTTCATCTATCGCGGAGGGAATCCCGTTCTTGACGTCCCCTTGGGCAGCGGCGATGGAGGCGGGGACATCTGCAATGCCCTGGAAGCGATCGAGCAGCTGCTGCGCCTCCTCGGACGAGAAGGGCCTGGCGTCGGCACTTTCCATCTTGAAGCCATCAATCTCCTTCTGCAGGCAGCCAAGGATATTGCCCCTGTCTTCCTCGTCATGCCGGAAGCAATAGACGAGCGCCTCCTTCGAAGAGAAGCGGTCAGCGCTGAACGTTGGCCAGTAGTCCATGTGGGTGGCGATGCGTGCCACATCCATTTTCTGCAGCTTGTCGAGGGCGTCGAACGCAGCCTGCTTGGTCGCGGAGTTCATGAAGAGTCGCGTCAGCCCTCCCTGCAGGGCGGGCTCGGCAGCCTCGATGGCCTTAGCGATGACGGGACGCATGGCCTTCCACTCGGCAAGAGGCTTCTCGATGATCTCCCCGTGGAGCCACTTCTTATAGCCCGCGAACACAAGGTCCTCAAAAGCATCGTCATACTCGTCGATACCAGCAAGATCAAGAGCACGCTTGTAGCATTCCTGGGCGTCATACGTCCCAGAGTGCGTTTGAACTGTCGCGCCCGCACCCGACTTAGCCGCGAGGTACAGGTTGGACTTCGTGCCGCCCCTTTTTCCGCCGGCGAGGGTACGGTACTTGCCTGGGCTCACTCGAACGAGCTTGATGCTCTTGGCAAGCGCGTTGCCGCTCTGGTCTAGCAGCTGGCCATAGAGCTCGGCAATCTCCTTGGCATACCTCTCCTGCTCTTCAATGATTGCGTCGATCGTCTTCAGCGCCGCCTGAGCGGCTCTGATAATCTGCTGTGCCTCAAAGCTTGAGAATGAGCTGGACATTGGGACCTCCTTAAAGCTTTATTCCGCCGACCAGGACGATAAGCTCGCACGTCTTGAGGCGACGCGCCGCTGCTGCGTTCGATTCCACCTATGCCGCCTCCCTGTATGTAGAACATGTGTTTGCCTCTATTGTGACGAACTTGTGTTCTGGTTCGCATACAATTGATTCAACGCTTCGGCTTGTGGTATAAGGTTGATAGCTTTCCACGCAAGGAGGGCTGTCTCTTAGCCGGGGGGTTTCCCTCGGCATTTTTATTATGGAAGGGGCAGCCTGATGCGAGAGCTCTCTATCTTCATAGACGAGTCGGGAGATATCGGCGACTGCTCCACTTTTTATCTGGTTGCACTCGTATTCCACGACCAAAGCGAGGATCTTCGCGGAGGCGTCGAGAAATACGTGCGCAGCCTCTCGGATTCTGGACTCGACGCTGTACCATTTCACTTCGCGCCGGTCATGCGCGGGCATGATCAATACGAAGCAATGACGCTCGATACTAGAAAAAGCTACTTCTCCCACTTCCGCATCTTCGCCGAGCGAGCCCCCTACCACTACCATGTCCTGTGCTACGAGAAGAGTCAGTTTCCTAGCGTGTACAAACTTGCCGAGCGAATCGAAAAGAATCTCGAGGAGTTCATTAACTCCAGGCTGGAGTTCTTCCAAAGCTTTGACCACGTGAAAATCTACTACGACAACGGGCAGCAAATTGTTAAGCACGCCATCCATCAGGCGATTAGAAACTGTCTCTCTAAGCATGCGGCAATCTATCGAAATGCCAGGCCAAACGACTATCATCTCTTTCAGATAGCTGACTATGTCTGCGGAATCGAGCTTGCCGCCCTGCGATATGAGCGGCGCAGCGACAATCCGACCGACCATCGGTTCTTTGGAGACAAGCGGAGCTTTACTAGAAACTACCTGCGAAGAATTCGCGAGAAAAACCTGTAGGGAGCAGCGTCCGCCCATCCAACCTTGGTATGTGATATAAGGAATATGGTCTTCCACACAGAGAGGACTTCCGGAGACTGGAGGTTTTCCCTCGGCGTTTTCTGGTTCTGCATTTCTATTTGCGATATAAGAAATGCAGGGTTTCCGTACAAGGAGATCCGTCAAGGGCCGGGGGATTCCCCCGGCATATTTTGTGCCAGGGAGCGATATCTCCCGAAGGAGCTCTCCATCTTTGTAGATGAGTCCGGCGACCTCGGAGGAAAATCCAAGCACTACCTGTTCACCCCGGTTAGCGCTACGTAGCAGCAATCCTTTTTGGCAACCAGCATCGCTAAGAGTGAAGCCGCTCATCAGGCAATCAGCAAAACAGCCCACAGACAATCCATAGTCCATAGTTACCGGACCCACGATTCACCCAACATTTCAGCAAGTATTTGATAACCTTCTGGATAGCTATCTGCCGTAATTTGAAAAGGTTCTACACTGAGAGCGTGAAGAGCGCGCATTCTTCCCCTGTAAGCCGGCGAATCATTACTCGAAGAAGTATTTATATAATAGTATGTAATATTATTTGCGTAATCATCCATATTGTTGCATGGTGCAAATATTGCAGCCCTCTGTGCTAGCAGCCACCAAAAATCAATCTCCGAGTAGTCGAGCTCTAAGCCAACTATGGCAACGTCCGTAGTGAATAGCAGCTCAGGCCACGTACCCGTGCCATTCGCTCCTCCCCTGATAATCTGAGTAAGGCCCTCCTTGTTCTCATCATTGGCGTCAGTGAAAAACGTATTTCGGATTTTTGTTATGAGCGAGATATAGTGTTCATGGCTCAGGCACAATGTGTTCTTCCATTTTCCAAGTCCGTGCGCATGGTAGAACTTGATACCGCTACTCTCACTAATAGGGGTTAGGATGTTTTTATATCCACCAGGGTTTTTGACAAGCTGGTCACAATCATACATTGACTCAAAGATACTGTCATAGTTTGTCGTTATTACATTAGTCATGCCCAAATTTCGAAATGACTGATGAATCATCCCTGCCGTTGCCTTGTCTATATCATCGACGATGCCTGACATGTTCTCTCGAAGCCGTTTATACGCATCGCTAGACCGGTTGCCAATCATGCCGCCTAGATTCGCCGCGATTTGTTCAAAATCAATTGGATAAGGTATTTCATCTTCTTCAGTCGCTGTCGATCCAAGCTTCTTCATAAGCTCTGACCAGCTAACGCTATTATCCAGAGTCCTATTGAGCCCATTTCCGAGAAGCAGCGTCTTTTCTTTCATCTTCATCACACCAATGAATGACGTCTGAAATCCCAGGAGATTTCCTGAGAGTTCCAATCGGACTTCGACAGCGAAACCTCCTCTTTAACTATGCTCTGTACTTCCTCTGATGACAGCTCACTCTCCGCTATCGGAAGATGCCCGAGCGGGCCCTCGTGATAGTCAAGGGTTGGAGAAAGTATTGTTTGTAAGTGATTGACTACTGAGCTGTTCATAAATCCCAATAGATAGTTTGATTGGACAGAGTCAGCTGGAAGGCAAGCCGCTCCTTTGGTCTCAAACATAAAACCCTTAGGAGATTCTCGCATCGAAAAACGTGAACTAGAAATTGTCCCCCAGGTCAAACCCCCGCGAAAAGGCCAGGAGAAGGGTCTTGTTGGACTGATATCAGAGCCAGGGCAGTTTCTAATCGCTTCGCCATCGTTTTCCCAGTCGATAACAAACCAGTTGTTTCCAAACCACCTCCTAAATCCTCCCCCCTTATTGCACGGAAACCACTTTCGCTTTGACGCGGCGGCATCTCCTATAGAAGTTGCAGTAATGCACATATGCTCGAAAGACGCTTCCCACCAGTAGCGCAAAAACGAGTCGTTGTCCCCGGTTCTCACACCGGAGTGAATTGGGCATTCATGTTTAAGTGGCGTTCCACATAAAAATGCCTTATGAACCGCCTCGCTGGCCCAATAGGCGATGGGGGTGCCGGGGATGTCGTGGAAGGTGGAGGCGTCGGCGCGGTAGAACCCGTGCAAGTCGCTGGGAAACTCAAGAGGCCCAGCCGTCTCATCAATTACGTCACATTGATCAACTCGCGTATAGGCACCCACAATGCCTGTCTCCGAATTAAAGAAAACTGTGGCACTCGTATTGAATGCAATGCGCATAACCATGTGACCCATATATAGCAGGGAGATAATCCCCTTTCGGTCGATCACGCGATTTCGAAGCCGCTCGAAGCTTCCAAGGAACATCCACGAAGCCATAGTGACCATCGCCGAATAGCTCTGCCTATGTGCAAGTTTAAAACCGCGCTCAATAAAGCAAGTGCAAAGGTCGCTCTTGACGTCGGGGTAGTTCTTCTTGATCCAGCCGGACATAAAGGGGTTGAAGGAGCTGGAGCCCATGTAGGGAGGGTTGGCCACTACGACGTCGTAGCGGTTCGAAATCGCATTGAGGGCAGGCTCGATAGCCCTGAGGGATTCGGCGAGCTTGCTGTCCAGGAGGCTTTCACCGGCCTCCTGAGCAAGGACGTGAATCGAGTCGAGGTCCTTCTCGGTGAGCTTTACAAGACTGCCGATCTCACCGAGGTGCTCGAGCTGTTCGGAGACGGACTTGGGCAGGTCTGCACCCTCACAGTCGATGGACTGGAAGACATGGATTCTCGCCGTCACGTCGCGCTTGAGGAAACGGCGGTCGTGCTCTCGTGCGCGCATGGCGAGCACGAGGGAGGCGATTTGCGCCGCACGCTCGTCAATCTCGAAACCTGTGAGGTTCTTCTTGAGAATGAGCTCGGGGATCTCGGAGGGGCGGTAGCCGCGCTCCTCGTACATGGCATAGAGCAGCTCGAAGGCATACGAGAGAATGTGGCCCGATCCGCAGGCGGGGTCGCAGAAGGTGATGTCCTCGGGGCCGCTGATGCGAATGAAATCCTCGTGCTCGTCATCCGGGGCGATGAAGTACTTCATCTGGTCCTTGAGATGCGAGTCCGGATTGTTGAGCATCCAGAGGCGACCGAGGGAGTTATCCACGAGATACTGGACAATCCACTTGGGCGTGAAGAGCTGCGTCGCAGGGGCAAGGTCGTCGACTGACGCCTTGCGCTTTGACTTGAAGAAGTCGTCCTTGCGCTCGGAGTTGTAGAACTGGTACATCCAGCCGAGAACCTCGACGTCCTGCCAGGTCTCCTCGGGGATGTCCGCCACGAGGTGGTAGAGCACGTCATTCTCGCCCGTGCGAAGGAGGCCGTCCGGAAGCATGAGCTCGTCGGCGGCACCGAGGTGGGAAAAGACCTCGGGAAGGGCGTCGGCGAGCTCGTTGCACTGGGCGAGGAGGATGAGGCGGAAGAGGCCCTCGTCGTCAGCGGCATCCATGAGGTCGAAGATGCGTGCCTTGTCGAGGCCGGGAAGCTCAATCTCGGAGGCCACGCGGAGGCAGTCAGGGCGGAAGCTTCCGTCCGCCGCGCAGGAGAGCATGCGGACGCGGCTGGGCAGATAGTCGTGAAGCTCCATGTAGCGAATGGCCGCAAAGCGGTTGAACCAGGTGTAGGCCATCTCCTCAAGGAAGTGGGTGTAGCCGCACTCCTCGATGCGAGCGTAGAGCGTCGCACGCTGGCTTTTCTCGGCAGCGGTGAGGACGGTGCCGCTCACCACATCGGAGTCGGCGGGATTTTCGGTGCGAGCATCGTCGGTGAGGCCGTACCTGCGACAGCGCAGGTCCACGGCCTCCATGAGGCGATTGCGAGCCCAGGGACAGAACTTCTCGAGCGTCTTGGTGTCCACGGTCCTCTCCCCTTCCCTAGCTCAACTGGATAGCGTCGTTGCCGTCGAGCGCCTCGAGCAGGCGGCTGCGAATCTCCTCGACGTAGGCGTTGACCTCGTCCTCGTTGGTAAGGCGCTTGGGCGGGCAGATGCGCTCCCTGCCGAGACGGCGCACGCGGACCTTGGGAGGCTCGGGCGCGGACGTCGTCGTTGAAACGGGTGTCTTGGGCCTGTTCCTCCGCTCCACCTCGCGATCAACATCCGCGTAGAAGGTTCTCTGGTCGTTAGAAAGCTTGGTCTTGAGGGCGTCAAGCGCGGTAAGCGATGTCGAGGTATTGACGGAGTTTCTCCGCTCGAGCTCGGTCTGTGCGATTGCGGAGAGCTGGACGTCCTTGGACTCGGCGTATGCCTTGATATCCTCGTACATGTCCTTGACCTGGTCGAGCATGTCGGTCTTCTTGGCGGAGAGCAGCCCGTTGTAGGCGTCCTCGACGGTCTGGCACGCCGGGACGAGCTCGCGAATGCGCCGGTAGGGTCGCTGCTGGGAGAGCACGTCCTTGATCGTGGCGAGGGCCTGCGCAGCCTCCTCGTTGCTGTCCAGGTACTCGTGCTCGGGGGCCATGCGCTTGACGAGCCTGAGCGCACGGTCAAAGAGCTCGCGCTGGTTGCTGAAGAAGCCCTCCACGTCCTCGAGGCCCTCAGCGGCGTCCGCCAGGTCATCGTCCTTGCGAGCGATAACCGGGAGCAGGTCCGTGGGGTCGGGGCCGGCGGAGAGGACCTCGTCGAGCAGCTCAATGGCGTTTGCCACCTCGGACCTGCCAGGGTACTCGTGGCCGCGGTACTCGACGTCGAGCAGGCGCTTGAGCTCGCCCCTTCTGGCGACGAGCAGCTCGCAGGCGTGCTTGGTCAGCTCGTCCTCGCCCGTGGGGACGTCGCTCGCGTGGCAGAAGTCCATCACCGCCTCGCGTGCGGTAAGCCGTGTTGCCTCGGAGACGAAGACGCGTCGCTCGATCGTGGCCTTTCTCACCTCGCTCTTCTTGCGCAGGCAGTCGATGGCCTTGGGGGAGCCCAGATCGAGCGCCGCGCCCGCGTAGCGGAGCTTGGCCCTTCCCTGGACGAGAAGCTCCGCCACCACGGCGGCGATGTCCTGCTCGCGCCAGCCATAGGGCTTCTCGCTAAAGCGCTTCTGAACGTCCTCCATGGTGGTGGAAAGCTGACGGCTGGACTGAAGGCCGAGGTAGGCGTCTACCTCGTCGATGGCGCTCTGGTTGGGCTGCTGGCCCTCGAGGGCTTGCGCTTGCCCGTTGAGGATCGCGCGAATCTCTGCGTCCGAGTGGTAGAAGGTGTCTATGTAGGAGAGCTTGGGATAGGTGCCGTCCACGAGGCGCCCGACGCACTCCTCCACCATCTTGCGGGCGGACGTGGTGCCGGCGGGACGGACCTCCTCGCCCGCCGCGTAGAAGGCGCCCCTGCGGACGGCCTCCTCGATGAGCTCCTTGGCGCGGCGCTCGAGCGCGGTACGCTCCTGGTTCTTCTCGCGAATGATGCGCTGCTGGTTCTCTGGCAGGTTGGCGATGTTCTGGGTGGAGACGAAGCGGTCGATCTTTGCCGCCTCGAGCAGGCAGTCGTAGTAGCCAATCTCGTCGGAGAGCACGACGATCGCCTCGCCGCCCGAGGAGCGCAGGATGAGACCGGCGCGATCGGTGGCACCGCGCTCGGCGAGCGCCGTCATGACGCGCAGCGTGAGGCCGTCCGCCTGGTTGATGCGGGTCTCGTCCACCCACTCCTCGACGGGGAAGTTGTTCTCCCCCACCGCGAGCTTGGGCGCGGGGAAGACGTTGTCATAGAAGACGTCCGCGATCTTCTTCACGATGCGCGCGGAGTCAACCTCCGTGCGCGCGATCTGACGGGCGATCTCCTGCTCGTCGTCCGTGAGGAACTGGTAGGTCTCGCCGTTGCGGCTCACGTAGTTCTCGCGCACGAGGCGCTCGAGCGAGGCCTGGGTGCGCTCGCGCAGCGCCACGCGGTCGGCGCGCACGTCGTCGGTCATGAGGGTGACAATGTTGCCCACGTTGAGCTTGACGTCGTCAACCCAGCGCAGCAGGAAGAGGAGCTTGAGCACGGGCACGTCCTCCGGCTCCAGTCCCTCATGGGCGGCAGCGGCCTCCTCGGCGCGATTGATGACGCGGCGGATGTGCCCCTCGAGGAAGGTCTGGACCGTGTCGTAGAACATCCAGAACGGCACGAGGGCGTTCTCGTCCCTCTCCTCCACGCGCTGGGCCGCCTCCTGGAAGCCGGAGAGCATGGAGCGCTCGCCGCTGGAGAGGTGCTTGCCGGAGCTGCCGTGCTTGCGGAGCTCCGTCATGACCTTCTGCATGAGGGTGAACTGGTAGTCGGCAAAGGGGAAGGTCTCGGCAAAGTCCTCCGCTCCGTCGTAGCCATGAAGGTCCGAGACGGCGCCCTCAAAGGTGAAGAGGTTGCGCAGGACCGCCGAGCTTTGGCCGTACTGCATGGTGAGTAGGCTCGCGGCGTCCGGCGTCTTGGCGAGCACGCGGCGCTTGATGACCTCGTCGGCGCTCGAGCTGGAGAGCGAGAGGCGCGTGTTGAAGCGGCCCTGGATTCTTGAGAAGTCGTCCGAGGCGACTCGGGTAACCTCGTCTATTGCCTCTTGACTCGTAACCATTACCCAGACGCGACCGCCGCAGATATCCCCAATCTTCTCAACGATTCCCTGCAGGTTCAACATAAGGTTGGTGTCTGATCCGATGAACTGACCAATCTCGTCAACCATGAAGAGAAGTCTGAACTGACCACCGTTTTCTGCAGATCGGGCACACACATACTCGTTGATCTGGTCAACAAGCAAGTCAATAGGGACGCTCTCCTTCTCCTTGTCGCTGAACCAGTACTTTGCGTCCTCCTCGGTCATTACCTGCGACTCAACGAGCGCATCGACAATTTTTTGTCGGCGATACTTGTATTTCTTTCTATCGTCCAGCCAGGAGACACCCGCAATCCGCTCATAGGTCTCTTGAAAAAGCTTTCCTTTGCCCTCTTCGTCGATGAACTTCTCCAGCCGAGCCAGCCTGAGCTCGGCGCCGTAGTACCCAAGGTGGTCGTAGAACACGCGAGCGAACGTCCTTTTGATTACATCTGCGTCATGCGCGCCAATGGCCTTCTCGTCGATGTTGAAAAGGATTGACTCGGTTGGGACGCCAGCGCAACGGACCGCCTTTGCCGCCACCATCTCGTCTTCAAACTTACCTTTGAAATACTCGAGCGCCGTGCGGCCTGCCACCTCACGATTAGAGAGGAGGTAGGAAAGCATCTTGAGGAAGTGAGACTTGCCCGAGCCAAAGAAACCGCTGATCCAGACGCCGATCTTGTCCGTAGGAACATCGAGAGCTCGCTCATAGGCGTCGAAGAAAGTAGCGAAGTGGCCAGAGAGCTCACGCGTTATCACATATTCAGAGAGCTCCTGCTTAAGGCTCTCCTCATTCTCGCCCGAGACCTTAATGACACCGTTGATATCTCGGTTGATGTCGCGCTCGAACATGTCCTGAATGCGCATAATGACTCCTTAGAGCAGGTTGAAGGCTCGGTAGTAGTTGCCGTCACTGATGCTGCTGAAGAGATGAAGCTGAGTGCCGTCGTATTTCCCTGGGTAGAGCATCACCACAGGCACATCCTCGAAAACGTGTTGGGCATTTTCGAGGATGCTGTGCGCTCGAACAAAGGGATAGACCTTGCCCACTCCCGTAATGAGCAGCACATCCTTCCCTGGTTCATGGGATTCGTAGTCCATCTCACTGATAAATGACTCCGGAGTGACAACGGCCTGAGTGTCTTCCAGAAATGCGACCGACCCCTCATCTGCCTCTAACCCAGACATTTCATCAAGAATCTCTTCTTTCTCGCAGATCTGGAGGAAGACGTCCCAGAGGTCGCGATGCACGATGCGGCACGGGAGCCTGCCCTCGTCTGAGAGGCCCACGAGCTCGGCCGTGCGTGCGCGGACCTCGTCCTCGCGCGCGGCGTCATACGGGAAGACGAAGAAGCCCACCTCGTTGCCGATACCCTTGTTCGCAAGGAACATCGGGTCCGAGAGCTTGGCCCGCAGGCGGGCAAAGTCCTCCTCGAGGTTCTGGGCGTGTTGGGTGACCATTCCCTCTCCCCCCTAGTCCATGACGCCGAAGGCGGGAAGGATTGCCGCGTCGTCGTTTGCACGGACGAGGTCCTCGAGCTCAAAGTCGAGAAGGACCGAAGTCAGCTGCTCCGAGCTACGGTCGTACATGCCGCACTCCTCGAGGCACTTGACGAAGACCTGGCGGATCTTGTTGAGCGTGGCGTCGCTCCAGCCGGCGACTTTCTCGTCCTGTGCCCGGAGCCCCTCGAGGAAGGAGACGATCTCGCGCTTGGGGAGGTGTGCGTCAAGCTGTCGGCGCTTTGACGCGACCACCACCGTCATGAACTCCCACATGACGCGGTAGTCGCAGGAGATGGCGTAGAGGTTGGTCTGGCGCGCCTGGTCGACGGTGCCGTGGGCAATGAGTCGCGCGAGCTGCGCACGGCGCCCCTCGTCGTCCGAGAGGACCGTGAGCCTGCGGCAGAGCGCGCGGGCGATGGACTTGAGCTCGCGCTCGGTGGGGTACTGAAAGAGGTTCTGCTCGACAACGCGCTCGACGATGTCCGCGTCCGAGAGGCCTTCGTCCAGGCGCAGACGGGCAACGATGCGAATCTCGCGGAAGAGCCACTGCTCGCGCGTGAGGGCACCCCGATAGGGCTGGTTGTGCAGCACCTACGCCACCCCCTCGGGACGGCGCGGCAGGGCATGCGGGACTAGATGGGCACCCCTACTCGGAGAACCCCCCCCCGTTAGGTTTTTGCAGCTCACAAACGCGTTCATGTGCTCGCTCCCGTTACGACCGGCACCGCCCCCATCGTAGCGAGGGCGCCGGACAATAATTCAGCACTCCCATGATACCGGGAGTCGCAAGCGTTGGCACATGCTCGCGGGCGGACGGTCAGTCCTCGACCTCGATCTCTCCCACGATGCGCTTTAGGTAGCCGGGGAGCGTCTCGTAGCGCTGCCCGTAGAGGTCGAGCAGCGCCTCCACGCGGCGGCGGTCCACCGGCGCACGTCGACTCTCGCGCAGCAGCGCCTCCGCCTCGCCCGCGAGCTGTTCCTCGGCGAGGCTCCCCCACGCGGCCCATTCGGGCATGCCGCCACTCATGCGAGCCCTCCGTTCTTCTCGGCCGTCGCTTGTGTCCGAAGGATTAACGCGCTGAATCAAGCACAACTTTCTATATCCGCAGGTGGAAATAACGCACTTGTATGATTGAGCGCGTTATTCTTGCGGGCGCAGATCCGCTACAGCACGCCCGCGAGGTCGCCGCGGTCGCGCGCCTCATTCAGCAGGTGCTTGAACACGTGTTCCCCGTGCAGGCCGTCGTGCTCGAACTCGCTCGTGACCCAGGCGTGGCTCGCGCCCACGCGGCCGAGCGTGTCCAGTTGCAGGCCGGAATCCACGTAGAGGTCGTCAAAGTACACGGCCGCCTGGAGCGGCGTCTCGTTGGCGAGAAGGGCCTCGAGGTCGTAGAGCCGCCCGAACGACGTATCCGCCATGAGGCGCTCCATGGCGCCCGCAAAGGGTCGCAGCTCCGGCATCTCCTCGAACATCCACGGGAAGCACGCCTCACCGGTGAGCATGAGCGGACGGGCCGCAGGGTCGAACTCGGGACGCTCGCGCCAGGCGCGCTCGGCTGCCCATGAGATCGGGGCCTCCAGTTCGCCGTCGGCGTAGATGAGCTCCTGGAGCACCCAGTAGAGCGGGTTTGCGGCAACGTTGGTGGCCAACCACGCGCCCGCGAGAAACGCCGGCGAGAGCTCGATCTTCTCGGCACGCCCGCCCGCTGCGGCAAGGGCGGCCTCCGCGGAACCGTCGCCGGCCGTGAACGCGAGGTCAAGCAGGTTGTGCAGGCGCTCGTGGCCCGGCTTCATACCAAGCCCCTGCCCCAGTGACTGCAGTCGGCGCAGCAAGAGCGGCGAGCCGTCCGGCAGCCGCACGTCGCCGGCGGCGACGCGCTCGGCGAGAAGCGCGAGGCGGCGCTCGTCGTCCGGATAGCGCTCGTAGAGGAGGCTCGTCTTGGCGACCATGCGCGGAAACGTGTGGGCGTAGACCTCGTCGGCGCTCGCCGGGACGTGCGGGATGCCGCCGCAGGTGAAGCTTGCCGCCGCCGCGCCTGGGAACGTGGAGAGGTACGTGAGCGTGAGAAAGCCGCCGTAGCTCTGGCCGAGCGTGACCCAACGGGCGCCACCGAGCTCGGTGAGGCGCAGGTACTCAAAGTCGCGGACGATCGAGTCAGCGAGAAAGCGCTTGAGGAAGCGGGCCTGCGCGACGGCGTCACCCTCGTGCGCGACCGTGACGCCGTCCACGCGGCTGGAGCGTCCGGTGCCGCGCTGATCGGGCAGGATCACGCGGAAGTGGCGCACCGCCTCCGCGACCCAGCCGTCGCTTGTGGGCGAGGTCAGGCGCGGTCCGGCGCCACCGGGCCCGCCCTGGAGGAAGACCAGGTACGGAAGGTCGCGACCAACGTTCTCCGGCGCGCAGAGCACGCGGTAGAAGAGTCGCAGGGAGCGGCCCTCAAAGGCGGGGTCGCATTTCTCGGCCGCCGAGGCCTCCGCGAGAGGCGAGCTGGGGGCGCCCTGGGCGCCCGCCAGCTGCGCGGGAGACGTCCCCCGCCAGTCGAGCGGGACGTCGATTGCACGATCCTCCACGGCAAGCCCGGGCAGGTAATAGCTCGACAGAAGCGACATGTCTCCCCCTTGACGCTAGTACGATTGTTGATGCCACAGACTACACGGTTTTGGGTTTTTCTCCTCCGCCGCGCTATTCGAGGGTCTAAAACTCAGGCAAACAACCATGTTTTGGGGCAATCATTTTATGCTCTGATTAAAATAGTGTTGCAAAACTTTGCCACGTACGCCACAAGCACGAAATTACGGCCCCGAACGAGGCCCGTTTGGCTGCGTGCGTGCGGCGAGCATAAAACTTGTTGCCCAAAACCAGAGAAGAACCCCGCAGAAGCCAAAGAAGCCACACGGAAGCCGAGAAAAACGCAGGGACCGAGAAGGACCTCGACCTCTGCGCCCTTCTCGCTAGACCAGGTGCTCCGCGATCTGGACCGCGTTCGTGGCCGCGCCCTTGCGGATCTGGTCGCCGCAGCACCAGAACGTGAGCGCGCTCGCGCCCTCGGGCGCGGAGAGGTCGCGCCTCAGGCGGCCGACCCAAATGAGGTCCTGGTCAGAGGTTTCGAGCGGCATGGGGTAGCGGCTCGCCGCCGGCTCGTCCACCACCTTCACGCCCGGCGCCGCCTCCAGCGCCGCACGCGCCTCCTCCACCGAGATCGGCCGCTCGAACTCGGCCGTAATGGACTCGGAGTGCGAGCGCACCACCGGCACGCGCACGCAGGTGCAGTTCACGCGCAGCTCGGGCAGGTGCATGATCTTGCGGCCCTCGTTGAGCATTTTCATTTCCTCGGAGGTGTAGCCCTCCTCGTTGAAGCCGCCGATCTGCGGGATGAGGTTCTCGGCAAGCTGGTACTGGAAGGGCTTGCTCTCCCCCACCGGCTCGCCCGCCGCCACGCAGCCGATCTCGCGCACGAGCTCGTCGAGGCCGGGCTTGCCGGCGCCCGAGGCCGCCTGGTAGGTGGAGACGACGAGGCGCGTCACACCCGCGAGCTGGTGGAGCGGCCACACGGGCACGAGGCCTATGATCGTGGCGCAGTTGGGGTTGGCTATTATGCCGTGGTGCCCGGCAATGTCCGCGGCGTTGATCTCCGGCACGACGAGCGGCACGTCGGCGTCCATGCGGAAGGCGTGCGAGTTGTCCACGCATACGGCGCCGCGGCGCACGGCCTCGGGCATGAGCGCACGGGCGGTGGCGTCGTCAGCGGCGCCGAGGACGATGTCCACGCCCTCGAAGGCGTCCGGCTCGGCGAGTCGGCAGGCAACGTCCTCGCCGCGGAAGCGCACGGGCTTGCCCACGGATCGCTCGGAGGCCAGCGGGACCAGGCGCCCCACCGGGAAGTCGCGCTCCTCCAGGCACTGGAGCATCTGCTGGCCCACCACGCCGGTGGCGCCGAGGATGGCAACGGTCTTCTCGCTCATGGCGGTTCCTCTCGTGACGCGCGAGCCGGATAGGCTCCGTCTCGCATAAATCTTTTCTGTAAATTGGGGACTGTCCCCAATTTACAGCTAGCCGGCGGTGACCATCTCGTCGCGGACGAAGCGGTCGTAGATCACCTGAATGGCGCGGTCGAAGTCGTCGTTGTTGACGCCGAGAATGATCGAGATCTCCTGCGAGCTCTGCGTGATCATGCGAATGTTGACACCGGCCTCGCCGAGCGCGCCGAAGATCTTGCCCGAGGTGCCGGAGCGCTTGGACATGTTGCGGCCGACGACGGAGATCAGCGCGAGCTTGTCCACCATGGTTATGTCGTCGGGCTCGAGCTCGCGGCGAATGTCGGCGACGATCGAGTAGATCGAGTCGCGCACGTCGGCGCCGTTGACCACCACGGAGAACGAGTCCACGCCCGTGGGAATGTGCTCCACGGAGACGCCGTAGCGCTCCAGAATCGTGAGCGCGCGGCGCACAAAGCCCACCTCGTTGGACATGTGCGCCTTCTTGACGTGCACCGAGATGAAGTCCTTCTTGCCGGCAATGCCGGTGATCAGGTGCTCGTCCTCGCCGGCGCGAGCGCGCTCGCGAATGATCGTGCCCTCGTCCTCGGGGCGGTTGGTGTTCTTGATCTGAATCGGGATGTTGACCTCGCGCACCGGGAAGATCGCCTCCTCCTGCAGCACCGAGGCGCCCATGTAGGAGAGCTCGCGCATTTCGTCGAAGGTGATGCGGCGGATGGAGCGCGGGTGCTCCACGATGCGCGGGTCGGCCGAGAGGAAGCCCGAGACGTCGGTCCAGTTCTCGTAGAGCCCGGCGTCGATGCAGCGCGCGAGGATGGCGCCCGTGATGTCGCCGCCGCCGCGCTGGAAGAGCTTGATCTGGCCGTCCACCGTGGCACCGTAGAAGCCCGGCAGCACGAAGGAGCCCTCGCGCACCATGACGTCCTTCAGGCGCACGGCGGTGCGCTCCATGTCCACCTCGCCGTTGTGGTGGAAGACCACCACGTCAGCGGCGTCAACAAACGGCATCTGCAGGTACTCGGCCATGAGGTGCGCGGTGAACCACTCGCCGCGGCTGACCACGTACTCGGGCGAGTGCTTCTTTATGTTCTTGGCAAAGAGCTCGAACTTCTCATGCACCGGCCACTTGAGGCCGAGCTCGTCGGCAATGTCGACGAAGCGCTGCTCTATGTCCGCGAGAAGGGCGGTGCAGTCCACGTGGTACTGAATGTGGGCGTTCACCAGCAGCAGCAGGTCGGTGATCTTGTTGTCGGCGGAGTCGCGCTTGCCGGCGGCGGACACCACCACGAAGCGACGGTCGGGGTCCGCCTCGACGATCCCCTTGACCTTGCGGAACTGCTCGGCGGACGCGACGGAGGAGCCGCCGAACTTGGCAATCTTGATCATGCGGGAACCTTGCCTTTCTACGCCACGGGAAGCGCGGCCATGAACGTGGTGGGGTCGGCGGCGAGCGCCTCGTCGAGAAGCGCCCGCGCGCCCTCGGCGGTGAGGTCGCGAACCAGGACGGCGCCCGGCCCGTAGGGCTCCGTGTCCCCGAGCTCGGCGGTCGTGCGCAGCACGTAGTCCGCGCGCAGCAGCGTGGGGTCGTAGGCGAGCGGGCGCGTGAAGTCGTAGACGGGGCGACGGGCGCCGCTCGCGCAGTCGAGCACGTCCTGGACGATCGCGTTGCCGGTGGGCAGGCTCCCCGCCCCCTGGCCGTAGAACTTGAGCTCGCCGACCGTGGTGGCATCGAGCGTGAGCAGGTTGAAGTTGCCGGGGACGCTCGCCTCGAGCGAGTCGGCGGCAACGGCGACCGGCTCCACCGCGGCGGCGTAGCGCCCGTCCGCGGCGACGCCGCGACCGAGCAGCTTCACCGTGCGGCCGTGCGCGGCAAAGAGCTCGAGGTCGGCCTTGGTGAGTGTGCGAATGCCCGACGCGGGGAGGTTCTTCTCGCACGCCACGTCAAAGGCGACGGAGGCGGAGATGATCGTCTTGTTGAGGACGTCTATGCCGTCAATGTCAGCGGAGGGGTCGCGCTCGGCGTAGCCCAGGCGCTGGGCCTCGGCGAGAACGACGTCGAACTCGGCGCCCTGCCGGCGCATGGCGTCGACAATGTAGTTGGTCGTGCCGTTCATGATTCCCGAGAAGGACGTGACCTCGTCGATCCTCCGGACCTTCTCGACGCTCGCGATCCACGGCACGCCGCCGCCGACGGCGGCCTCGACGAACAGGCCCGCGCCCGACGCCACGGACGCGGCGGCGAACTCGGCAAAGTGGGCCGCCACCACAGCCTTGTTGGACGTCACGACGTGGCGGCCGGACTCGAGGGCGGCCATGAGGTAGGTGCGCGCCGGCTCGACGCCGCCCATGCACTCGACGACGAGCTCGATCTCGCCGTCCGCAAGAATGTCGTCATAACTCGCGGTCATGCGGGGGTCGCTCAGGCGGTCCGGCAGCTCGAGGATACGCGTCACCTCGACGCCGTCCACGCGCTCGGCAATGATCTGGTCCACGCCGCGGCCGACCGTCCCGTAGCCGAGGATGGCAATCTTCATGGGCGTCCAATCTTTCGAGTGTGTGTCCGTCGGGCCGTGCGTCCCGCGCTGCGGCTATGATACTGGCAACAGGGCCGATACCGCCTCAACGCAAGGAGCACCATGTCGTTCTATCACAGCACGCGCTCGGGCGCGAATTCCGTAACAAGCAAGCAAGCTATCCTCACCGGAATCGCCCCGGACGGCGGCCTCTACGTCTCCGACGAGCTGGGCGAGAAGCGCCTCTCGCTGGAGGCCGTGTGCGGCCAGACCTACCACGAGACCGCGCGCCTCGTGCTGGGCACGCTGCTGGGCGACTACACAGGCGACGAGCTCGCCCGCTGCGTGGATGCCGCCTACGGGAGCCAGTGGGACGCGCCCGAGATCTGCCCGGTGACCCCGCTCGGCACCGACTGGCTGCTCGAGCTCTACCACGGCCCCACCTGCGCCTTCAAGGACGTGGCGCTGCAAATGCTGCCGCAGCTCATGGGCGTGGCGCGCGGCGAGGGCGGCGAGAAGATCATGATCGTGACCGCCACCTCCGGCGACACCGGCAAGGCCGCGCTCGACGGCTTCGCGGGCGTGGACGGCATGGGAGTCACGGTGTTCTACCCCGCCGGAAAGGTGTCGGACATACAGCGCCTCCAAATGGTGACGCAGCTCGGCGGCAACGTGGCCGTGTGCGCCGTCAACGGCACCTTCGACGACTGCCAGGGCCAGGTCAAGCGCGTCTTTGCGGACCGCGAGCTGGCCGCCCGTCTCGCCGAGGACGGCGTGGTGCTCTCGAGCGCCAACTCAATCAACGTCGGCCGCCTCGCACCGCAGGTCACCTACTACTTTGACGCCTACGCGCAGCTCGTGCGCCGCGAGGCCGTGCGCCCCGGCGACGAGGTCACCTTCTGCGTGCCCACCGGCAACTTCGGCGACGTCCTCGCCGGCTACTACGCCAAGCGCATGGGCCTGCCGGTCCACCGCCTGATCGTTGCCTCCAACGCCAACGACGTGCTCACGGACTTCCTCACGACCGGCACCTACGACCGCAGGCGCGACTTCCACAAGACGATCTCGCCCTCCATGGACATACTCGTGTCCTCCAACCTCGAGCGCCTGCTCTACTTCGCCTCCGACGGCGACTGCGAGCTCGTCTCCTCCCTCATGGCGGACCTTGCCGAGAAGGGCGTCTACACCGTGCCCGAGCGCGTCATGGACGAGATACGCTCCGTGTTCTCCTGCGGCCGCGCCGACGACGAGGCCACGCGCGCGACGATCCGCGACGCCTGGCGCGAGCTCGACGTCCTTATCGACCCGCACACCGCGGTTGCCAAGAACGTGCTGGACACGACGCCCACCGACGGCAGCGAGCGCGTCTGCCTCTCCACGGCGAGCCCCTACAAGTTCTGCGCCGACGTCCTGGCGGCGCTGGGCGAGGTCACCGACGGCATGAACGGCTTTGCCTGCATGGACGCCCTCGAGCAGCTCACGGGCACCGTGGCGCCGCCGCAGCTCTCCGGGCTGCGCGCCGGCGAGGTTCTGCACGACGACGTCTGCGACCCCGAGCGCGTGGGCGCCTTCGTCGAGTCCGCCTGCGCGCGGGTGTTCCTGTGATCGGGGCCGACGGGAGGGAGCGCCCGGTCGCGATCGTGCGCGTGCCCGCGACGAGCGCGAACGTGGGCGTGGGCTTTGACTGCCTTGGCCTTGCGCTCGACCTCACGGCGACGTTTCTCATGACGCCCGCGGAGCAACTCGAGATCGTGGGCTGCGAGGAGCGCTTCCGTGGGGAGGACAACCTCGTCTGGCAGAGCTACCTCGACGCGTGCGCGCGCCTCGGCGTGGAGCCAACGCCGCTGCACATAACGATTCTCTCCCCCATACCGCTCTCGGGCGGCCTGGGGTCGAGCTCCGCCTGCGTGATCGCGGGCATAGCCGGCGCCATGGCGCTCTCGGGGGACGGCTTTGACCGCGAGCGCGCCCTCGAGCTCGCCTGCTCCGAGGAGGGCCACCCCGACAACGTGGCGCCGGCGCTGCTCGGCGGGCTCGTGAGCTCGTTCGTGAGCGACGGGCAGACCACCTCCACGCGCATGGACGTGGCTGACAACCTGCGCTTTGTTGCCATTGCGCCGCCCTATGAGGTGCGCACGGCCGACGCGCGGCGCGTGCTGCCGGAGGAGGTCTCGCGCGAGACGGCCGTCTGGCAAATGGGCCGGTGCGTGGCCACGGTGCGCGCGCTCGAGCTCGGTGACGCGGAGCTGCTCTCCAAGGCGTGCCACGACCGGCTGCACGAGCCGTACCGCGCCAAGCTGATCCCGGACTACGAGGCCCTGCGGGCTGCGGCGCTCGGGGCCGGCGCGTGCGCGTTCATGATCTCCGGCTCCGGGTCCACGATGCTCGCGGTTGCTGACGGCGACGAGGTCGCCGGGCGCGTGGCGGCGGCGCTTGCCGAGGCATGCCCCGGGTACTGGCTGCGCACCCTGCCCGCCAACACCCTCGGCACCACCGTCGAGGTCCACTAGCCGCACGTACTTCTCGCCCGTCCGCGGCCCGACGCCCTTCTCGCCCGACGCCCCTCTCGTGCACTTGCGGCCCGACGCCCTTCTCGCCCGACGCCCCTCTCGTGCACCCGCGGCCCTGCCCCCATGTTTTGGGCAACATCTTTGATGCGCTGACACGTTCAAGCGGGTTTTGCATAAGAGATGTTGCCCACAACGTTGAAAAGCATGGCCATTCAGGTTGGCAGCATAAAACGTTTGCCCCAAAAGCCGAAGAATCACCCTGGAATCAGTGCCTCGCCGCGCACGCAAAGCCCCTCGCCCCAAAACCGTGGCTACGCAGCCAGTGTGGACCCCGCGGCCGCGCGCATGTCGTCAATGAACCGCAGAAGACGGTTTCGCAGCCCGACCTGCCGTGTCGCGTCCCGCGCCCCAGGCTGCCGCCAGCGCCGCCCCAGCCCCGTCGTCACCGACTTGGCAACCTCGTCCATAAGCGACGCCCGCTCGAGCATGGAACGGTCTACCTCGACCACCTTCCAGCCGTCCGCCCCGAGGACGTTCCCCTTGCGCCGGTCATACGAGCGGCGGCTGCGCAGCTTGTGCTGTGCACCCTGAAACTCCGCCACGAGCCCATACCCCTCCCAGCTCAAATCGCAGACGAACTCGTCTATGCCAAAGAGCCTGGCTGCCTCCGCCCCAAGCCGCACGCTCGCGTTCAGCCGCGCGGGCGGGAGCCCGTAGCCGCCCATGCGTCGCGGCATGGTGAGAACCATGGACAGCACCGCCTCCTCCGGCGAGGCGGCGCCGTCGCGAACGTGCGCGAGCGCGGCGCGTGCCTTGCGCAGGCCCCACGGCATGCCCTCGCCGCGACTCGCCCGAAGCGCCTCAAGTCGATCGAGGTACGCCTCGAGGCGCTCCGTGCTGGTGAGCGCCGGACAGTTGCAGAAGCCGTGCTCCCCCATGCCGTGGGCGAAGCAGCCGCAGAGCTCGTGACCATACAGGACGAGCAGCTCTTCGCTCAGAGCGCGCGCCGCCTGCAGGAAGGTGAGCTCGGGGCACGTCACCATGATTCCCTCGTCAAGCCCAAAGAACGAGCCCACGGGATAGGACCCCGTCATGAGGTGGCACGTGGCACCCGCTATGAAGCGGCGCCCCCTCTGCCGGGACACGCAGAGGTCAAGGGTGGCCGGCGCCTCGGTGAGCGCGAGGCGGGCCTGCGTGACAAGCGCTCCGTCAACGGTCTCCGGGACCTTGCTCGCGCGGGTCCGGCGCGGCATGGAGCCCAGGTCGATTCCTTCGCCGCGCTCAAAGAGCAGCCGCACGAGCAGAGGCGGTCGCGTCGCTGTGGGAGGATTGGCCTCCGCCACGCGCCGGCCGACGGCCCGCCACACCCACTGCGCGGTCTCGAACCCCAAAAGCAGCCTCTCGCCCATCCCTGCCCCTCTCCCCTATCGTGCCCGCAGCATATCCGTCGGGTGCGAATGGGGTACAGGGGGCCAGCTGAAACCCTCGTGTCAGTCAGGTGTAATGTAACGTCGTGCCTCATAAATGCACTATTTGGTTTCAGTTTGCATAGTTCTTCTCGCCACGGAGAAGGCATCGTGGCGCGCCTTCACGGACTCTCCAGATTGGCGAGAAACACGAGCTTTTGAGGAACTGGCTCCCCCTGCGCACGGGACGAGAAGGTTTTCGAAGGTCTTCTCCATGTTTTGGGGCAAATCATTTATGCCAACAAGCGGGACGGCCGTGTTTCACAAGGTTGTGGGCAACACGTTTGATGCAAAACCCGCGCCAAGGCGGCAGCCCATCAAAGTTGTTGCCCAATACATGCAAGTTGGCTTGCGATCCGGAGAAGAGCGGAAAAGGCGGGCGAGAAGAGCGGCAGGCGAGAAGGACAAACGGGCTGTGGGCGAGAAGAGCGGCGGGCGAGAAGGACAAACGAAGCGCAAGCGAGAAGGACCTCGGCGCAAAAAAACGGCGACGGACCCGGGAGGAGGAGTGGTCCGTCGCCGCCTGACGCCATAGGTGTAGGAGGCGCTACCCGCCGAGGTACGCCTTGCGGACGTCGTCGTCCACCAGGAGCTCTTGATCGTGCCGATCTCGAGCACGTAGGCGCGGTCAGCGATCGAGAGCGCCATGTTGGCGTTCTGCTCGACCAGAAGAATCGTCGTTCCCGCCTCGTTCAGCTGCTTCACAATGTCAAAGATCTCCTGCACCAGAATCGGCGCGAGACCCATGGACGGCTCGTCGAGCATGAGCAGGCGCGGACGGCTCATGAGGGCGCGCCCCATGGCCAGCATTTGCTGCTCGCCGCCCGAGAGCGTGCCGGCCACCTGGCCGCGGCGCTCCTTCAGGCGTGGGAAGTGCGCGTAGACCTTCTCGAGCGTCTCCCCGTTCTCGGCGTCCGAGCGCGTGTACCCGCCCATTTCAAGGTTCTCCGCCACGGTCATTTGCGTGAAGACGCGCCGACCCTCGGGGCAGAGCGCCATGCCACGGCCCACGACCTTGTGCGCGGGCACGCCCACCACAGACGCGCCGTCAAACTCCACGGAGCCCGACTCGGGCTTGATCAGCCCGGCCACGGTGTTGAGCGTCGTCGACTTGCCGGCGCCGTTCGCGCCAATCAGCGTCACGATCTCGCCCTCGTTGATGTCGAAGGAGATTCCGCGCACCGCCTTGATCGCCCCATAGGAGACGTGCAGGTCCTGTACGGAAAGCAGGGACGCCATCCTACTTCACCTCCTGCTTGCCGAGATACGCCTCTATGACGCGCGGGTCGTTCTGGATCTGCTCGGGGGTGCCCTTGGCAATGATCTTGCCGTAGTCCAGCACGCCCACGACCTCGCAGACGCCCATGACGAGCGACATGTCGTGCTCGATCAGAAGGATCGCGATCTGGAACTCGTCGCGGATCTTCTGAATGTTCTCCATGAGCTCCTCGGTCTCCGCCGGGTTCATGCCGGCGGCGGGCTCGTCGAGCAGCAGCACCTTGGGACCGGTCGCCAGCGCGCGCAGAATCTCAAGGCGGCGCTGGGCGCCATAGGGAAGGTTACCCGCCTGCGTGTCCGCGTACTTGCGCATGTCGAATATGTCCAGCAGCTCGAGCGCGCGCTCGTGGAACTCGGCCTCCTGCCTCCAGTGGCCGGGCAGACGCAGCATGTCCGTGATCAGGTGCGTGCTCATGGTGTTGCCAAAGCCCACCAGCACGTTCTGCTCGACGGTCATCTGCGAGAACAGGCGAATGTTCTGGAACGTGCGGGCAATGCCCATGCGGTTGACCTCGGCCACAGACTTGCCCGCCGTGTCGTAGCCGTCGATCAGCACGGTGCCGCGCGTCGGCTTGTAGACGTTGGTCAGCAGGTTGAAGATCGTGGTCTTGCCGGCGCCGTTGGGGCCGATCAGACCGGAGATCTCGGTCTTGCCCATGGCAATGTTGAAGTCGTCCACGGCGGTGAGGCCACCGAAGTCGATTCCCAGGTGCTCGGCCTGCAGCACCGGAATGGTGCCGAGGTCGCGCTCGGGAATGAGGTTGGGCGTCTCCATCTGCACGAGGACGGAGCGGCGCTTCCTCTTATCGCTCGGCATGAGCGCTCACCTCCTCTCCGTCCTTCTCGGCCGCGGGCTTGTCGTCACGCCTCTTCCAGGGGAAGTCCCGGTTCATGACGCGCTCGATCACGCGGGAGAGCGAGAAGTCGTAGGAGCCGAGAAGACCCTGCGGCCGGAAGATCATGACTATGATCAGCACCACGGCGTAGGCAATCATGCGGTACTCGGAGAACGCGCGCAGCGCCTCGGGAAGGATCGTGAGGACCGTGGCGGAGAGCGCAGAGCCGAGCATGGAGCCCATGCCACCGAGGACCACCATGACCAGGATCTCGATCGACTTCATGAAGCCAAAGACCGCCGGCTGCAGCACGCCGACGCAGCCCGCGTACAAGCCGCCGGCCACGCCCGCAAAGAACGCGGACACGACGAAGGCAAGCGTCTTGTAGTACGTGGTGTTGACGCCCGTGGCCTCGGCCGCGATCTCGTTGTCGCGAATCGCCAGGATCGCGCGGCCGTGCCGGGACTTCATCATGGTGTGGATCAGAAAGCACACCACCGCGACGCAGCCAAACACGAGCAGGAAGCTCGAGAAGCCCGGAATGCCCGTGAGGCCGGCCGCGCCGCCCGTGAGCTCAAAGCCCAGCACGTCGTCAATGTTGAGCATGACGACGCGAATGATCTCGGCGAAGGCAAGCGTAATGATTGCGAGGTAGTCGCCTTTCAGACGCAGGGCGGGAATGCCGATGACGATGCCGGCCACCGCCGCGCACAAACCGCCGACGACAAGGCCGCCGATCACGAGGACCAGCGCCATGGGCGTGCCGGTCACGAAGTCGCGCGCGCCGACGCCGAGCACCTCGCTCATGCGGATTATGAAGATCGAGCAGCCATAGGCGCCCATTGACATGAAGCCGGCATGGCCGAGCGGCAGCTGGCCCAGGTAGCCGGTCGCAATGTTCAGCGAGACGGCGAGGATTATGTAGATTCCCACCTGCTCGAGCACCGTGGACTGGTAGCGGTTGATGGCGCCGCCGTCGATCATGAGCTCGCCCAGGACGAGAAGGACGAGCACCACGACGGCGTTGATCGCATAGCGCGCGGGCATTGGGAGGCGGCGGTACACGCCGGTGTCGCCCTTGGAGGCGCTGGCGGAAATGACGGGCTTATCCTCGGTCTTTTCGTGTCTCATGCTCACACCCCCCTAGACCTTCTCGCTCATGGTTCGGCCGAAGATGCCGGTCGGGCGCACGACGAGGACGATTATGAGCAGCAGGAACACGACCGCGTCCTTCCAGACGGAAAGCCCGATCGCGGTCACGAAGACCTCGGCAAAGCCGACGAGCAGGCCACCCACGACGGCGCCGGGGATCGAGCCGATGCCGCCGAGGACCGCCGCGACGAACGCCTTGGTTCCAAGCATCATGCCCATCGTCGGGTTCGCCTGCGTGTAGGCCATGGCGTAGAGCACGGCACCTATGCCGGCGAGCGCCGAGCCCACGGCGAAGGTGAACGAAATCGTGGAGTTGACGTTTATACCCATGAGACGAGCCGCACCCATGTCCTCGGAGACCGCGCGCATGGCCTTGCCGAGCTTGGTCTTCTGCACGACGAGCGTGAGGGCGACCGTGGCGGCAATGGTCACGAGGACCGTCAGCACCGACGGGAACGACAGCGAGAGGCCGCCGAGCTGGATCGTCGTGAGGTCGGTGTAGGCCGGCACCACCTTGGCGTCGGCGCCAAAGACGAGCTGGGCGCCGTTCTCAAGGAAGTAGGAAACGCCGATGGCGGTAATGAGGATCGAGAGCCTCGGCGCGTTGCGCAAGGGCGCGTAGGCGACCTTGTCTATGAGCACGCCCATGAGCGTGCACGCCGCGACCGACAGCACGATCGCGAGCACGGGGGGAAGCCCCAGCTGGGCCATGACCAGCCACGACACATACGCGCCGACCATGATGATGTCACCGTGGGCAAAGTTGAGAAGGAGGATGATGCCGTACACCATCGTATAGCCCAGGGCGACGAGCGCGTAGATGCTGCCGAGCTGCAGGCCGTTGAGCACCTGCGTGATGAACAAGGAAGAGCTCCTCTCGAATCTGCGCGGGAGAGACCGCGTCTAGCAAAAATCGGGGCAAGGCGCGCGGCCTTGCCCCGAAATGGGGCGAGAAGGACGAGACCTACGCCTCGAGGACCTCGAAGGTCTCCTCGGTGCCGTCCTCGGCGAAGGTAATGATCAGCGAGGACTTGACGGGGTCGCCGGTGCCCTCGTAGGCGATGGAGCCAGTGACGCCCTCGACGGTGCCGCCGGCGATGCCGTCGATCACGGCCTGCTTGTAGTCCTCGGAGCCGGGCTCGAGGCCGGCCTCCTCGGCGGCGGCGAGGCCGTTCGCGAGCACCATGGCGGCGTCATAGCCGAGCGCGCAGAAGTTCGTGGGGGTCTCGCCGTACTCGGCCTCGTAGTCCTCGACGAACTTCGTCGCGGTCTCGGACTCGTTGGAGGAGCTGAAGGCGCAGCAGTAGTAGCAGTCGTGGAGGTTGGCGGCCTCGGCGTAGTTCTCGGAGCCGCCGTAGATTCCGGACCAGCCGTCAACGCCGAGGAAGACCTTGTCGTAGCCCTGGGCGCGAGCCTGGTTCACGATCATGCCGTCGTCCTGGTAGTAGTTGGGGACGAGAATGGCGTCGGGGCTGGTGCCGATAATGTTGGTGAGCTGGGAGTTGAAGTCGACGTCGCCCTCAGCGTAGGACTCCTGCGCGGTAATGGCGATTCCGAGCGCCTCGGCCTCCTCGCAGAAGGCGGCGTTGACGCCCTCGGAGTAGTCGGAGCCGTTGAGGTAGAGCGTGGCCACGCTCTTGTAGCCCTGCTCCGCGGCGAAGTTGGCCATGACGCGACCCTGCTCGGGGTCGGTCACGCAGGCGCGGAAGTAGTTGGAGCCGTAGGTGACGACGTCGGCGGCCGTGGCGGACGGAGTCACGCAGGGCATGTTGTCGGCAACGGAGGCCTTGGCGACGGCAATGGTCGGGCCGGTGGTGACGTCGCCGACGATGCCGGTCACGCCGTCCTCCTGGACAAGACGGTTGTAGGCGTTGACGGCCTCGGTGGCGTCGCCCTTCTCGTCGTAGACGACCGGCTCGACCTGCTTGCCGTTGACGCCGCCGTCAGCGTTGAGCTGCTTGAAGTAGAGCTGGGCACCGTTCAGGCACGCGAGACCGTAGGACGAGTTGTCGCCGGTGTGCGGGCCCATGATACCGACCTTGATGGCACCGGAGGCGTCGCCGCCCTCGGCGGAGTCGCCGCCGTTGCCGCCACAGCCGACGAGGCCGAGGGCCAGGGCGGCCGCCGCGGAACCGGTCACGAACTGACGCCTGGAAACGTTCTCAAACATAGCTTTCTCCTCCCGTCGCTCTCCTGTGTCGGAGAGATTTGCCCACTAGGCTAGACCGGCAGCGACGCGACGTCACGCATATGGAGAAAGTGTTAAGGATTCTGTAACCAGATGGTCAAACTCGGAAACGGTGTCGCCCGACGCGGCGGCATAACGCGGCGACGGGCCATGGGGCCCGCCGCCGCGCCGAGTCACGTTCTGGGAACGGGCCCTACGCTTCCGCGGCGCGCGGGACCGCAAAGTGCTTGCCGACGTAGGCGCCGCGAGAGGCGGAGGTGTCCGCAAGGTGACGAGAGCTGGGCTGCGTGCCACCCTCGAGCAGACGGAGGAAGCGCTTGGAGCTCCTGCGCGCCGCGGTGGAGGAGTTCTTGGAGAACTCGTCCTCGATCAGGTAGTCGACGTAGCTTTCGGTATCCACGACCTCCGGGTGCCCGCCCGGCGTCTTGAACGGTATGAAGGCGGTGTTGGGCTCCATGTTGTCGGGCCCGTCGAGCGAGTCGGGGCCGCCGACGCCGTCTATGAAGCCAATGGGGTCCTGGGGCGGCGCGACCGACGCGATCTTCTCGTCCATGGAGCGCAGCGCGCGCTCCCACTCGTCGCTCGCCTCGAGGTCGTCGAGGGTGCGGCGCTCGGGGTAGGCCCCCTCGTCCACAAAGGCGACGCGGCTGGCAATGCTCGCTCCGTGCCGTCCGGCGGAGGCCACCAGGCGGTCTCGGTCGGAGGCGGAGAAATCCGAGGGGACGGCAGACGCGGCCTCCTCGGACGCGAACCCGGAGTCGTGAATGATCGTCTCCTCGCCCACCGCCTGACGCCACCACGTGGTGCCGACGTCGCCCACCAGGCCGTCGGCGCGCTCAATCACCGGGATCCCCTCCATCATGTTCGACCCCAGACGCTCGAAGAGCGTAGCGGCGACGCCCTCGGCGCGGCGCGCCATGCGCTCGCGGAAGGTGACGCGGTTGACGTAGTTCTCGGCTATGTCCTCGTAGCTCGTCGCAACGTGGCTGGGCGACGCCGGGGCCTCCGGCGCCTCCTCTCGCGGCGCGCTCCGTTCGGAGTCGACGCGCATGTGCCGGGCAATCACGGGGACCTCGTCCTCTGCGCGCGAGCGGGCGCGGGAGACGAGCAGCGCCGCGGTGGCCACGGACCCCGTGACCACGACGCCGCCGGCCGCGCCCACCAGAAGCGCCTCGAACGGGGAGGCAAAGGCGGAGTCGACGGCCTCGGAGAGCGAGAGCGCGCCAGCGGTGACGGGCAGAGAGGCCGCAAGGGCGGCCGCGTCGACGAGGCCCGCGCAGACGACGGAGCTTCTCTTCTCCACCATGTGTTTCTCGCCCTCCCGAAACCGGAGAAACGAGCCCATACCATGAGACTGGCCCCAGGGGCGCAAAATGCGTGTCAACGGCGTAAGGCTGCGTTTCAGGTGTGTGTACCGTGACAAATCGACCGATTGCTCGGACAGTGAAGAATATACCCGCTCCTCCCCGCACAAGGCAAGGGTCATTCCGCCAAAGTTGAGAGGCGGCACCGAGCGCGCCGTCCTTCTCGCCTGGCGCACGTTACGACGCCAGGACTTGCGTGGTTTTGGGTTTTGGAGCGGAGCGTGCTTCTCGCCTGTCGATTCCCCTGGCTATTTCTTCTGTTTTGGGGCGAAGGTTTTATATCAGGTGTCAGAGAATTGCATGTTTTGCACGAATTTGCCATTCCACCACAGGTATTGGGCGTCATTATTTATGTAAATCGACCACACGCATCAAATCTTTTGCCCAAAACAAGCAGGGTGGGCGAGAAGAACGAGCGGGCCGACGCCGATGCGCCGACCCGCGTCGAGAGGCTCGCCCTGCCTGGGGCCTAGGCTATGTAGTCGGTCTGCTGCGCGGCCTTTCGGGCGCTCTTGATCAGGAAGTCGCGGTTGTTGTCGGTGCTCTTGAGACCGTTCACCAGCGCGCGAGCGGCGCGCTCGACGTTGTTCATGTTGGCGAGCACGCGGCGGATTCCCCAGACGAGCGGCTGGTAGTCGGGCTCTATGAGCAGGTCCTCGTTGCGCGTGCCCGAGGCAACCGGGTCGATCGCCGGGAAGATTCGCTTGTCGGCGAGCTCGCGGTCGAGCTTGAGCTCCATGTTGCCCGTGCCCTTGAACTCCTCGAAGATCACCTCGTCCATTTTGGAGCCCGTGTCCACGAGCGCCGAGGCAATGATCGTGAGGGAGCCGCCGTTCTCTATGTTGCGGGCGGCGCCGAGGAACTTCTTGGGCGGATAGAGCGCCGCGGAGTCCACGCCGCCGGAGAGAATGCGGCCGCTCGCGGGCTGGGCGAGGTTGTAGGCGCGCGCGAGACGCGTGATCGAGTCGAGCACCACGACGACGTCCTCGCCGAGCTCGACGAGGCGCTTCGCGCGCTCGATCACGAGCTCGGAGACGCGGGTATGGTTGTCCGCCGGCATGTCGAAGGTCGACGCCACGACCTCGCCCCTGATCGAGCGCTCCATGTCGGTGACCTCCTCGGGGCGCTCGTCCACGAGCAGGCAGAAGAGGTGCACCTCGGGGTTGTTGGCCGCAATGGACTGGCAGATCTTCTTGAGGACCGTGGTCTTGCCGGCCTTGGGCGGAGAGACGATCAGACCGCGCTGCCCCTTGCCAATCGGGGACACGAGGTCAATCGCGCGACCGGTAATGGACTCCTTGCCGCACTCCATGACCAGGCGCTCGTTGGGATAGACCGGCGTGAGGTCCCGGAAGCGGGGGCGGCTCTTGAGGTTTTCGGGCGCGTGGCCGTTGACGGCGATCACGCCCTGCAGCGGCGGGTACTTCCCGTTGGCGCGGCCCGGTCCGACGGTGCCGGTCACCAGGTCGCCGGCACGCAGGCCGAGCGAGCGAATGAGCTGCTGGTGGACGAAGGCGTCCTCGTCGCCCTCCATGTAGTTGCCCGTGCGGATCCAGCCGTAGCCCTCGTTGCCGACCTCGAGCACGCCCTCAACGGGACGGAAGCCCTCAGCGCGGGCGGCGGCCTCGAAGACGGCCTCCACAAGGTCGCCCTTGCGCACGCCGGAGTAGTCGACGCCGAGCTCGGCCGCCTTGGCGCGAAGGTCCGCGACCTTCATTGCGGCGAGCTCGTCGCGCGAGACGGACGGCTCGGCCGAGAAGTCCTGCTGGCGGCGGTTGCGACGGCGGCCCTGGCCGTTCTGGCGGCGACCCTGCGCCTTGGCCGCGCCGGACCCGTTGCCGGCGGCCTGCCCGCGGTCGGCGTGGCGGTGACGACGCGAGGGGCGCTGCTGGGGCTCGCCGGCCTTCGCGCCCTGCTCCGGGCTCTCGGCGGAGCCGTCGAGGGTCTGCGACGGGGCCTCGGTCGGCTCCGAGCTCGCGACGGTCGCCTCGTTGGTCATGCGCGTCATGTCGTCGGCGGCCGCGGCCTGCTCCGCCTTGCGCGGGCGACCACGCCGGCGCTTGGGCGCAGCGTCAGAGGAGTCCTCGGCGACCGTCTCGGCGGCGGGCTCGGCGACGGGCTCGGCCGCGCCCTCCGCGACTGCCTCCTGCTCCGCCTTGCGCGGCCGGCCGCGCCGGCGCTTGGGCGGCTGCGCCTCGGTGGCTTCCTCGGCCGCTGCAGAGGCCTCGGCCTCGGCGGCGCGCGCGGCCTCGATCTCGGCCTTGGTGCGACGCTTGCGCCGCGGCTTCTGCACGGGCGCGTCGGCCGGGGCGTCGGCGTCCACGGAGGGGGCGGGGGTCACGTCATCCGTCATATGTTTTCTACCTCTCGCTTTGCGCTCGCGCGATTCCGGTCCCGACTCGACAGGGACGAGGTGCGACCCCTGTGGGTCGCCGCGCGACTGTTCTCGAGCATGCGCTCGAAGGGAAACGGGGATTTCTCGGCGGCGCACATGCCGCCCGAGCAGGCCCGATTATAGCACGGGACGCCCTGCTCGCAAAGAAGAACCCGCCCGAGGAGCTCGGACGGGTCAGGAAGCACCCTAGTTGGCGCGCGGCTTGCGGCGAACGACGAGCGCGTCGATCTGCTCAACCAGCTTGCGCGCCGCCTCGGTCCCCTCGCGGGTGAGGCAGACGCTCGTGGTGTGAGCGCCCGACGCGGAGCGCTCGCGCGTGACCAGCCCGTGCTCGGCAAGCGAGACGACGGACATGGAGACCGTGGGCTGGAGCAGCCCGAGGGCCTCGACGAGCCTCATGATCGAGACGGCCTCGCCCTCGAACGAGTGAAGGCCGAGAAGAACCAGGTCACCGGCCTTGCAGAAGAACGAGCCCATGGCGTCGACGTACTTGACGACGCGCTCGGGCGTGGTGCGGGACAGCGCGTGGCCGTTGGGAATCTGCGCGCAGGTGAGCTCAGCGAGCTCGAGCGCGCGCTCGCGGCCCCGCTCGGTGACGGAGCACACGACGTTGCGGCGGTCGGTCGTCCCCTCGACGCGGTCAATGAGGCCCAGCCCCTCGAGGTGGCTGGTCCGGTGCGTCATGGTCGGACGGAGCGCACCCTGGTACTCGGCGATCGCGGACGTCATGAGGGGCTCCGCGGACTCGCTCAGGTGACAGATAATGGCAAACTCCTCGAAGGTGAGACGCCCCTCGGACGCGACCATTTGACGAACGACGTTATATGCCCTGCGAACGGACATGTACTCCTTGAGGTCCAAGGACTGCCTCCTGGGTCTACGCGAAGCTGAAAGTAAACGAGGCGCTGGAAACGGACTCAATCAGAGCGGTCGCGCCATGCAGGGCAGTATATATGAGGAAATCGTTCTCATCACAGAAGCTATATTCCGATTATAAAATACGTACACAAATCGCGTGAGGGGACCTACATGCTCTGCGGTGCGGACACCCCCACGAGCTCGAGCGTGAGCGCAAGGACGCGTCGCGTGGCGTCGCAGGCGGCAAGGCGCGCGTGGGAGAGGCCCTCGTCGAGCGGCCGGCCCTTGCCGGGGAGCACCTGGCAGGCAGCGTAGAACGAGTGGAACTCCGCGGCGAGCTCCTCGGCGTAGTGCGTGAGGCGGAAGGGGGCGCGGTCGCGCGCGCAGCTCTCCACGAGGCCCGGGAGCTCCGCGATCTTGCGCGCGAGCGCCGCCTCGGTGGGGTCGGTGAGCAGGCCCAGGTCGTAGGACTCCCCCACCGCGCGGCGCGCGACCTCGTCCATGCCCAGCTCGGCCGCCTCCTCCACGGTGACGCCCGCGCCGCGGCGCAGGATGGAGCAAATGCGCGCGTGGGCGTACTGCACGTAGTAGACCGGGTTGGTGTTGTCCTGGCGCTTCACGCGCTCAATGTCGAAGTCGATCATTTGGTTGGACGACTTGGAGATCAGCGTGTAGCGCGTGGCGTCGGCGCCCACCTCGGCGAGCAGCTCGTCAAAGGTGACCATGGTCCCCTTGCGCTTGGACATGCGCACGGGGTTGCCGTCGCGCAGAAGGTTCACCAGCTGACCGAGAAGAACCTCGAACTGCGTGGGGTAGCCGAGCGCCTCGCAGGCGGACTGGACGCGCTGAATGTAGCCGTGGTGGTCGGCGCCCCAAATGTCGATCACGTGGTCGACGCGCTGGAACTTGTTCCAGTGGTAGGCAACGTCGGAGGCGAAGTAGGTGTACTCGCCGTTGGTCTTGATCAGCACGCGGTCCTTGTCGTCGCCAAAGGTGGTGGAGCGGAACCACAGGGCGCCCGCGTCGTCGCGGTAGAGGTGACCGAGCTCGTCAAGGGCGGCGAGCGCGCGGTCCACGGCGGAGGTGCCGGTCTCGTCCTTCACGTAGAGGCTACGCTCGGAGAACCAGACGTCAAAGTCGCAGCGCGCCTCGTGGCAGGTGTCGCGGATCGAGTCGAGCATCCACAGGTAGCCGCGCTCGCGGAACTCCGCCATGCGCTCGTCCTCGGACGCGTCCGCCCAACGCTCGCCGTCCTCGCGCACAAAGCGCACGGCAATGTCGACAATGTAGTCGCCGCCGTAGGCGTTGCCGCCGAGGGCCTCGTTGAAGGCGTCGGTGAGCGGGTGCGTCTCGGGACGGCTGTCGTCCTCGTCGGCGACGAAGGCCTCGCGGTCGGCGAGCAGCGCCTCGCGGGCGGCCTGCAGGTCGCAGCCCCTCTCCCCCATCACCTCGAGGAGCTGGCGGTAGCGCATGGAGACCGAATGGCCGAAGACGTCCATCTGCGAACCGTGGTCGTTGATGTAGTACTCGCGCTCCACGTCGAATCCGGCGTGCTCGAACACGCGGCAGAGGGAGTCGCCGAGCGCCGCCCAGCGGCCGTGGCCGATGTGCAGCGGGCCCACGGGGTTGGCGGAGACGAACTCGACCTGGACCCTCTCGCCCGCGCCCATCTCGGAGCGCGCGTAGTCGCGGCCCTGCTCGCAGACGGTGCGGAAGACCTCGTTCGCGGAGGCCGTGGCGAGGTAGAAGTTGATGAAGCCGGGACCGGCCACCTCGACGCGGTCGACGGCGGGGTCGGCGGGAAGGTGGGCGACGATGGCGTCGGCGATCTGGCGCGGCGCGCGGTGCGCGAGCTTGGCCGAGCGCATGGCCACGGTGGAGCTCCAGTCGCCGTTGGACGGGTCGGCAGGTCGCTCGAGACCGAGGTCGTCCACGTCAAACTCCGGCAACTCGCCGGCGGCCTGCGCGGCGGCGATGGCGGCTCTTACGAGCTCCTCGATCTTCTCGGGCATGTTCTCTCCTCCACGTCGGGCGCGCTACGCCCGAGCTGCCTTGATTTGTTGACCACGTGACTATATCAGATGCGGGCGGGCGCGCCCGATTTTTGAGGCCGCAAAAGTCACGTGAGAAAGAACGTTTTCCCAGTTGGCAAGAAAACCAGCGTCACTTTTGAGGCCTCAAAAGTCTCGGGCGCAGCGAGCCGCTACTCCGCAGTAGGCCGTCCGCTCTCTGCGCGCTCCTCGCGGGCGAGGCGGCTGCGCAGGTCGGCGAGGCCGAGCTCGAGGCCCACGGGGTAGGTCTGCGGGTTGAGGAAGCGGGCCACCGCGGGGTCGAGCCTCATGAGCGCCTCGCGGCAGCGCTCGCGCGCGGCCTCTATGCCCTCGGCCTCGCCGCAGCGCGCGCCGTGCTCGACCAGTTTCACGAGCAGCTCGACGGGCTCGCCCGAGAGGCGGTGCACGAGGTAGGGGTCCACGATGTCGACCATCTCGCGGGCCTCGCCGCCACGGGCGACCTCGTCCACGACCAGCATGTCCGCCGTCGGGCGGCCGGCCTGGTCGTAGTAGCGCAGCACGTGCTGTATGCCGGGAATCGTGCGCTTGTAGGACTGCTCGGAGAGCTTGATCACCGGGGTCCACGGCTCGTCGGCGCTGCGGCGCACGGCGGAGAGCTTGTAGACGCCGCCGAGCGAGGGCTGCGGGTCGCAGGTGGCGAGCTTGGTGCCCACGCCAAAGGAGTCGATCGGCGCGCCCTGCGCGAAGAGCGACTGAATGGTGTACTCGTCGAGGTCGTTGGAGACCGAGATCTTCACGTAGGGCAGCCCCGCCTCGTCAAAGGCCGCGCGCGCGTCCTTGGAGAGGCGCGCGAGGTCGCCGGAGTCCAGGCGCACGGCGGAGAGCCGCTCGCCCGCGGCCTCCATCTCCTTGGCCACGGTTATGGCGTTCTCAATGCCCTGGTGCACGTCATAGGTGTCGAGCAGCAGCACGCAGTTCTTGGGGCTCGACTTCGCGAAGGCGCGGAACGCCTCGAGCTCGCTCGGAAACGCCATGACCCAGGAGTGGGCGTGCGTGCCAAACACCGGAATGCCGTAGATCTTGCCAGCCAGGACGTTGGAGGTCGAGGAGGCGCCGGCAATGTAGGAGGCGCGCGCCACAGCGAGGCCGCCGTCGGGACCCTGGGCACGGCGCAGGCCAAAGTCGGAGACCGGGTGCCCCTCGGCGGCGCGGACCACGCGCGCGGTCTTGGTGGCCACGAGGGTCTGGAAGTTCACGAGGTTGAGCAGGGCCGTCTCAATGAGCTGGCAGTCAATGACGGGGCCCTCAACGCGCACCAGGGGCTCGCGCCCAAAGACGACCTGTCCCTCGGGAACGGCGTGAATCGTGAGGTCGAGGTGGTGGTTGCGCAGGTACTCGAGGAAGGCCGACTTGAACATGGGGCCGCCGCCGGGCGCCTGGACGCTCGCGAGGTAGTCAATGTCGTCGTCCTCGAAGACGAAGTTCTCGACGAGGTCGGCGATCTGGCCCGTGCCGCAGCACACCGCATAGCCACCGTCAAAGGGGCAGTCGCGGAAGAACGCGTTGAAGCACGCCTGCGCCTCCGCAAGCCCCGCCTCCCAGAAGCCCTGGGCCATGGTGAGCTCGTAGAGGTCGGTGTTGAGGCAGACGTCGGTTGGCTTGGTGCGGTCGGTGAGCGACATGGGCACTCCTATCCGAGAATGGTGACGGCGAGCCAGACCACGGCGACGCCGACTATGGCGAGAATGACGATCTTCTGCCCCAGGGGCATGCGGAGGTCGTCCTCGTCAGGCTGCATCAACTTGCGGCCGCGCTCGCGGGCCTCGGCGTCGCGCGCGACGGCGGCGCGCTCGGCCTCGCTCTCGGCGCGCTGCGCCCGCAGGCGCTCAAGCTCGGCCCGCTCGGCGGCGTCCTTCTCGGCCTGCTGTCGAGCGGCTCTCTCCGCGCGCAGCTCCTCGAGCTCGGCGCGCTCCTGGTCGGTGAGGCCAGAGTTGTCTGCCATGTCTCCTCCGTCGGTCGCCTTGGCAGGTTTTCCCATAGTTATAGCGCTTGTGGGCCCGGAGGGCACGCGAGCTCGGGCCCCTCCACGCCCGTGGCGTCAAACGCGGGGACGAAGCTCTCCGAGACCGTGCCGCCCTCCTGCCACCATATGCGCTCGAAGCCGAGGTCGTCGGCATGGCACAGCACGATCTCGTACTCCTCCTCCGTCACGCCGCGCGCGAGCGGCCCGCCGCGGCGCCGACACGCCTCGTTGGGCGTGTACTGGTTCATGACGGAGAGGTCGACCTCGTTGCCGGCGAGCTCCCACACGCGGTCGAGCACGGCGCACGAGTCGTCGGCGTGAGAGGGCAGCACGAGGTGGCGGACGATTACGCCGCGACGCATGGAGCCGTCGCCTGAGAGCGAGCGACCCCCCGCGGCCCGCACGGACTCGACCATGGCGACCAGCGCCTCGGCGGCCACCTCGGGGTAGTCCGGCGCCGCTGAGAGCTCGCGCGCGAGCTGGGGGCTCGCGTACTTGAAGTCCGTGAGCCACACGTCCACGACGTCCGAGAGCGCGCGAACCACCTCGGCAAGCTCATAGCCCGACGTGTTGCAGACGACCGGCAGCGCAAGACCGGCGGCGCGCGCCGAGAGCACGGCCTCGCGAACGTGGGGGGCAAAGTGCAGCGGGGTCACGAGGTTAATGTTGAGGGCTCCCTGCCCCTGCAGCTCGAGCATCATTTCCGCGAGCCGCGCCGCGCTCACCGCGAGCCCAAAGCTCTCGCTCGAGATCTCATGGTTCTGACAGAACACGCAGCGCAGCGGGCACCCGGAGAAGAAGATCGCACCGGACCCCGCCTCCCCCGAGATCGGGGGCTCCTCCCAGAGGTGCAGGGCGCTTCTCGCCACGCGCAGCGTCGCGTCCATGCCGCAGAGGCCGGCACGGCCCGCGTCCCGCCGTGCGCCGCAGCGCCGCGGGCAGAGTGCGCAGGAGCCGTAGGCGGCATGCGAGAGCGCGACACCCATGGGACGGCTACCGCCTCGTGCCGCGGCGGCGGGTGTGGGAGCGCTCGTGCATTCGCTCGGCCTCCTCCTCGAAGGCCTCGTCCGCCGGGCTGACGAGCTCGTCCTCGCCCGTCTTGGGGTCGTAGTGGTGGAGCAGCACGGGCTCGAAGAGGTGCAGGTGGTAGGCAAAGGCAAACGACACGACCAGGAGCAGGGCGAATATGACAATGCGCGGGACCGTGTCCACCTGCGTCATGACCAGCGAGCCGACGCACAGAAGCGCGGTCCAGGCGTACATGAGCAGGACCGCCTGGCGCTGGTCGAAGCCCTCGGCGAGCAGGCGGTGGTGAATGTGGCCGCGGTCGGCGTGGCTTATGCCGGTGTGGCCGCGCAGGCGTCGGACGATTGCCGAGAAGGTGTCGATTATGGGCACGGCGGCAATGACGAGCGGGACAATGATCGTGGTGAGGCCGGCGAACCTCGTCACGGAGAGCAGCGACACCGCCCCGAGCGCAAATCCCAGGGTGAGGGCGCCCGAGTCGCCCATGAAGACGGACGCGGGGTGGAAGTTGTACCTGAGGAACCCGAGCGAGGAGCCCGCGACGGCGATCGAGAGGGCGGCGGCGTCGAGGCGCCCGGCCTGAACGGAGAGGACGAACATGGTGAGGCTCGCGAGGGTGGAGATTCCCGCGGCGAGGCCGTCGAGCCCGTCGATCAGGTTGATTATGTTCGTGTAGGCAACGAGGTAGACGACCGTGACGGGATACGCGAGCCAGCCGAGGCTAATGTGGTCGCCCCCAAGCGGGTTCGATATGTTGCCAATGACGAGGCCGCCGGCGACGGCTATGAACGCCGCGAGCACCTGCCCGCTCAGCTTCTGGAGCGGCGTCAGCGAGTAGCGGTCGTCGAGAAGCCCCGTGACAAAAATCACGAGGAAGGAGAGGACGAGCATCCAGTAGTCCACCTCGAGAAACGGCGAGGGCACCAGCACGACGGGCCACCCTGCGTAGGTGGTGCCGAGGTACTGCACGGCAAAGGCCGCGACGATTCCGGAGAAGATCGCGATCCCGCCCATGCGCGGAATCGGCCGTTTGTTGATCCTTCGGGAGTTGGGGTAGTCCACGGCACCCACGCGAATCGCTATGCGACGGGCGAGCGGGGTCGTGAGAACCGACACGACGAGCGAGGCGAAAAAGAGACAGAGGTAGGGCATCCAGCTTGGAACCACCTTGCTCCCTCCCCCTGCGAACGCACGTATACAACCACTTTTGCCGAGTGGGGCGCACAAGTCAAGACTGGTATTTATAGTCCACGGACCTATAGTTGAGCTGTCGCTCCCCTGCGGGCAAACTGGGTGAACCGACAAGCGTTACTTGGGAGTCCGATATCTCGTGTTCAGTACGGAGATTCCCCGTTGCTGGGAAAGCCGGAACGCGCGATGGGGACACACAATAGCCACCGCACCATTTCCGGGGACGTAGCTCAGCTGGGAGAGCGCTGCCTTCGCAAGGCAGAGGCCGGGGGTTCGAATCCCCTCGTCTCCACCATAGAATTCACGGGCGGACGTCCTTCTCGGGCGCCCGTCCTTTTTTCTCTGCGGCTTCCAAGAAATCGTCGATATGGCAGGGAATTGCCTGACAAGTCGGCCAATTCGCGGAAGACGCTGAGAAGAACCGCAGGTCGCGTTTCTCGGCGTCTGCCAAGTTGCCTTATTCGAGGAAGGGTCAGCGCGGGCTCACGCGTAGGCACCGCGCAGCGAGTACCAGCCGCACGCCTCCCCCACCACCAGAGGCACGTCGAAGAGGTCGCTCATGACCTCGCTCGTGAGCAGCTCCGCCTTGGCGCCGTCGGCAAAGACCTCGGCGTCCTTGATAAGCAGCACGCGGCCGATTTCGGGGATGATGTCCTCGGGGTAGTGCGTCACGAGCACCACCGAGCGCCCCTCGGCGGCGAGCGTGCCCATGGTCTTGCGCACGTGGTACATGCCCTCGGGGTCGAGGCCCGTGCAGGGCTCGTCGAAGATCAGCACCTGCGGGTCGCGCACGAGCTCGCGCGCCACGAGCACACGACGGACCTGGCCGGTGGAGAGCGTCATGACGTCGCGCTCCGCGAGCTCGGCTATGCCCAGGCGTCCGAGCGCGTCGGCGGCGAGCGCGCGGTCCTTCTCGGCCACCTCGCCGCGCAGCGGCACGCCGAGCGTGCCGAAGAGGCCTCCCACCACGATGTCCATGACGGGGAGGTGCACGCGCACCTGGTCGTGCATGGTGGAGCTCACGATGCCGAGGGTCCGCTTTATGTCGGCGAGCTGGGGGCGCGCCTGGCCCCGAAAGCGCACCGGCGGCTCCTCGCGCCACAGGGGAAACACCTCGCGCGTGAGCAGCTGAATGAACGTCGACTTGCCCGCGCCGTTTGGGCCGAGAAGAGCGACGTGCTCGCCCTCGGCGAGACTGAAGTTGCCCACGTGCAAAATGGTCTTGCCGCCGCGCACCACGCTCGCGTCGTGGATCTGAAAGAGCGGGGTCGTCTGCTCCGCGTTGCTCATGGGACTCCCTTCCTCGGGCGGCGCGCCGCGCGCCGCAAGGATTACTATAGGTAAATCGTGCCGCGGCGCAGCCAACCGTCACAAAGGAGTTTCACATGGCAGACATGCTCACGCTCGAGGCCTTTGAGGAGGCGTCCGAGAAGGTCCGCGAAGTCACGCTCGAGACCAAGCTCGTAGAGAGCCCGCACTTCTCGGCGAGCACGGGCAACCGCGTGTGGCTCAAGCCCGAGAACATGCAGCGCACGGGCGCCTACAAGGTGCGCGGCGCCTACTACAAGATCTCCACCCTCTCGCCCGAGGAGCTGGGCCGCGGCATAGTCACCGCCAGCGCCGGCAACCACGCCCAGGGTGTGGCCTTTGCCGCCACCCGCGCCGGCGCGCGCTCCGTGGTCGTCATGCCCGAGACGACGCCGCTCATAAAGGTGGAGCGCACCAAGCACTATGGCGCCGAGGTCGTGCTCCACGGCGACGTCTACGACGAGGCGTGCGACTACGCCCTCGAGCTCGCCGAGCGCGAGGGCCTCACGTTCATACACCCCTTCAACGACCCGTGCGTCTCCACCGGCCAGGGCACGATCGCCATGGAGGTCGTGCAGGAGCTGCCGCTCGTGGACACGATCCTGGTGCCGGTGGGCGGCGGTGGCCTGGCCTGCGGCGTGGCGACCTTCGCCAAGCTCTACAACCCCAAGATCCGCGTGTTCGGCGTGGAGCCGGAGGGCGCGCCCTCGCTCACGGCGGCGCTCGAGGCGGGGCGGCCCGTGAAGCTGCCGAGCGCCAACACCATAGCTGACGGCACCGCGGTGCTCGAGGTGGGCGACCAGGTCTTCCCGTACCTGCAGGCAAACCTCGACGACGTCATGACGGTGCCGGACGACGAGCTCGTGGTGGCGTTTCTCGACATGGTCGAGAACCACAAAATGATCGTGGAGAACTCCGGCCTGCTCACGGTGGCGGCGCTCAAGCACCTGCCGGCAGAGAACAAGCGCGTGGTCTCGATCCTCTCCGGCGGCAACATGGACGTCATCACCATGAGCTCGGTGGTGAGCCACGGCCTCATAATGCGCGACCGCATATTCACCGTGAGCGTGCTTCTGCCCGACCGCCCGGGCATGCTCGTCAAGGTCGCGTCGGTCATTGCCGAGAAGAACGGCAACGTGATCAAACTCGAGCACAACCAGTTCGTCTCGACCAACCGCAACGCCGCCGTGGAGCTGCGCGTGACGATCGAGGCCTTCGGCACCGACCACAAGGCGGAGATCGTGGGCGCCCTCGAGGCCGCGGGCTTCTCGCCCACCCTCGTCCAGACCTCCCTGTGAGACAAAAGGGACAGGTTCGTTTGTCTCATTCAAAGTTTGTTGCCAAACGGAGGAGCTCGCATGAACACCGCACACCTTGACGCGCTGCCCGAGGCGCGCGCGAACTTCGCCCTCGACCTGGAGGACGGCGAGCGCCTGGCCGCGCTCCTGCGCGGGTAGGCCTGCGCCGCCGGCCGCCAGCTCACCCGAGGAGGACCCATGGGACTGCTCTCCAACCTGTTCGCGCGGGACGGCAAGAAGACCTACCGCTGGAAGCCGCTGCGCTGCATGCCGGACGACATCGTCGACCTCATGCGCGAGTGCGAGCGCATTGACGCGCCCGTCGTGAGCCTCGAGGTGGAGTGCGACGGCGTGCGGCAGCGCGTTGGCATGGCCTCTGACTACGAGCGGGACCGCGGGTTCTTTGACACCGTCTGGTACGTGGACGACGACGAGTACCCCAGTCTCGACGCCTTCCTTGCCGACGCCACCCTGGGCGGGCGGCGCTTCTCGGACATTTCCGAGCCGGTGCTGGTCGTGCGCGACCTCGAGCTGGGCGACCCGCGCGGCAACGTCCTTCTCGCCCAGCGCGAGCTGTGAGACAAAGGGGCCGCGCCTTTGTCTCACCGCTCACGGGGGAAATGAGGCCGTTCACGGGCGATTACGCTCCGGAAACACGAGCCGCGTAGAGTGCACCCTACGAGCAAATGCGACGACAGGGCCAGTACGGGCCGCATCCGTCCCACAGCGAGCGGGCAGCGTGAGAACCCGCGCCGGACGGCCCCGAACACTCCCTCGAGCAGCTCGCGAGAACCTCTGCGCTGCGTGCCGGGCCACCCCCGCCACCGCGCCGAGAAGTACCGCGCGCCGGCGGCCACCGTGACGGCTTCGAGGTTCCGTGCCTCGCATTTCTCGCCAGCGACAAGAGAAAGCGAGGGAGGACGTGGAACTCAGAAGTGACATGATCAAGCGGGGCCTGGCGCGCGCGCCGCACCGGAGCCTCCTCAAGGCCGACGGCCTCACCGACGAGGAGCTCGACCGCCCGCTCGTGGCCGTGGTCTCCGCCCAGAACGAGGTCATTCCCGGGCACCTTCACCTCCAGCAGATCGCCGACGCCGTGAAGGCCGGCGTCCGCATGGCAGGCGGCACCCCGCTGCAGGTCAACACCATTGGCGTCTGTGACGGCATTGCCATGAACCACGAGGGCATGCACTACAGCCTCACCTCCCGCGAGGTGATCGCCGACAGCGTGGAGTGCGCGATCCAGGGCCACCAGTTCGACGCCATGGTCCTTATCCCCTCCTGCGACAAGATCGTCCCCGGCATGCTCATAGCCGCGGCGCGCCTGGACATTCCGACCGTCCTCGTCTCCGGCGGCCCCATGCTCGCCGGCCGCGGGCGCGACGGGTCCCAGACCGACCTCAACTCCCTCTTCGACGCCGTGGGCCAGGTCACCGCCGGCACCATGACCGAGGAGGAGTGCCACTGGCTCGAGGGCACGGCCTGCCCCACCTGCGGCTCTTGCTCCGGCATGTTCACCGCCAACTCAATCTGCTGCCTCGCCGAGGCCCTGGGCATAGCCCTTCCCGGCAACGGCACCGTGCCCGCCGTCTACTCCGAGCGCATTCGCCTGGCCAAGCAGGCCGGCATGAAGGTCATGGAGCTGGTCGAGAAGAACCTCACCGCGCGGCAGATCCTCACCCCGGCGGCCATTCACAACGGCATGGTGCTCGACATGGCCTTCGGCGGCTCCACCAACACCATGCTCCACCTCACGGCGATCGCCCAGGCCGCCGGCTGCCCCGTCACGATGGACGACTGGGACCGCGCAAGCGCCGAGACCCCCAACATAGTCCGCATTGCGCCCGCCGGCCCGCTCCACATACAGGACCTGAACGACGTCGGCGGCGTCTCCGCCATAATCGGCGAGCTCGGCCGCACGGGACACCTCGACATGAGCGCCCTCACCTGCCACGGCACCATGGCCGAGTGGGTCGCGGCCTGCCCGCCCGTGGACGGCGAGGTCGTGCGCAGCGTGGACAACGCCTACTCCCCCGACGGCGGCCTCAAGGTCATGCGCGGCAGCCTCGCGCCGGACTGCGGCGTCGTCAAGAAGAGCGCCGTGGACCCGGGCATGTGGCAGCACAGCGGCCCCGCGCGCGTCTTCGACTCCGAGGAGGAGGCCTGCACGGCCATTTTCGGCGGGGCGATAAACCCGGGCGACGTGGTGGTCATTCGCTACGAGGGTCCGGCGGGCGGCCCGGGCATGCGAGAGATGCTCACCCCCACCTCCGCGATCTGCGGCATGGGCCTCGCGAGCTCGGTGGCGCTGATCACCGACGGGCGCTTCTCCGGCGCCTCCAAGGGCCCGTGCATAGGCCACGTCTCGCCCGAGGCGGCCGCCGGCGGCCCGATCGCGCTCGTCCAGGAGGGCGACACGATCACCATAGACATTCAGGCCGGCACGCTCGAGCTCGACGTCCCCGAGGACGTCCTCGCCGCGCGCCGCGCCGCGTGGGAGCCGCCCGCGCCCAAGTACACCACGGGAGTCCTCTCCCGTTACGCAAAGCTGGTCACGAGCGCAGACAAGGGGGCCTACCTCTCATGATCACCGTCGAGGAGAAGATCGCCCGGCGACAGCGCGCCATAGAGGGGCGCCCGTTCGGCCCGGGCAGCCACACCGAGCACGAGGGCAAGACCATGACCGGGGCCCAGGCGATCATAGCCAGCCTCGAGGCCGAGGGCGTGGACACGATCTTCGGCTACCCCGGGGGCCAGGCGATCAAGATCTATGACGCCCTCTACGACTCCAAGAAGATCCACCACGTGCTCGCCCGCCACGAGCAGGGCGCCACGCACATGGCCGACGGCTACGCGCGCGCCACGGGCAAGGTCGGCGTGGTGCTCGTCACCTCCGGTCCCGGCGCCACCAACACCGTGACCGGAATCGCCACCGCCTACATGGACTCCGTGCCCCTCGTCGTCATAACGGGCCAGGTCACGCGTGGCGTCATAGGTACGGACGCCTTCCAGGAGTCCGACATCGTGGGCATTACCATGCCCGTCGTCAAGCACAGCTTCCTTCTGCAGTCCACCGACGAGCTCACCAAGACCTTCCGCGAGGCGTTCTACATTGCCTCAACCGGCCGCCCGGGCCCCGTCCTCATTGACATTCCGAGCGACCTCTCCGGCTCCGAAATGGTCTTCCACTACCCCGACTCCGTGAGCGTTCCGAGCTACCGGCCCACCTACCGCGGCAACGCGAAGCAGGTCAAGCAGGCCGCCCAGCTCATATGCGAGGCGGAGCGCCCGCTGATCATGGCCGGCGGCGGCATTGTGGCCTCGCATGCCTGCCCCGAGCTCGTCGAGCTCGCCGAGCGCATGCAGATTCCCGTGGTCACGACCCTCATGGGCAAGGCCGCTATCCCCTGCTCCAACCCGCTCAACCTGGGCCCCGTGGGCATGCACGGCTCCAAGTACGCCAACATGGCGGTCACCGAGTCCGACCTCATAATCGCCGTCGGTGCGCGCTTCTCGGACCGCGTGACCGGCAAGGTCTCCGAGTTCGCGCCCCACGCCAAGATAATCCACATCGACATCGACCCCGCCGAGATCGGCAAGATCGTGAACCCCGACGTGCCGATCGTCGGCGACGCCAAGGTCATTCTCGCCGCGCTCAACGAGCGCCTGGGGAAAATGGACGCGCACACGAACTGCGAGGCCTGGCGCGACGAGGTCTTCGAGTGGCGCGAGCGCTGGCCGTTCTACACCTCTGACTTCGCCGACTACGAGGGCAAGATCGCCCCGGAGGTCGTGCTCGAGCACCTCTCCGACAAGCTCGACCCGCACGCCTCGATCGTCACCACCGAAGTCGGGCAGCACCAAATGTGGGCGCTGCAGAACATTCACCGCGAGCACGCGCGCACCTTCATTTCCTCCGGCGGTCTCGGAACCATGGGCTTTGGCTTCCCCGCGGCCATAGGCGCCAAGATCGGCTGCCCCGATGAGAAGGTCGTCTGCATTGCCGGTGACGGCTCGTTCCAAATGAACAGCCAGGAAATGGCCACCGCCAAGATCAACAACGTGCCGGTCAAGGTCCTCATCGTCGACAACCGCGCACTCGGCATGGTCCACCAGTGGCAGCACCTCTTCTACAACGACCGCTTCTCGTTCACCGAGCTCGCCGACAACCCCGACTTCGTGAAGCTCGCCGACGCCTACGGCTGGCGTGCGAAGCGCATAACCAAGCCCGAGGAGATCGACGCGGCGCTCGACGAGATGCTCGCTTCCGACGAGCCGTACCTGCTCGACGTCATGATCCCGGCCGCGCAGACCGTCTACCCCATGGTCGCCCCCGGCGCCCCGATCGACGACATAATCGGCGCCCTCGACGTCACGCTCGGCGGCGTCCGCGTCACCGAGAAGGGCTTTGGCGAGGGCGGGCGCCCGCGCGTGAAGCCGTCGCACGAAGGAGTTGATGAGTGATGAACTACCTGCTCTCGGTTCTCGTTGAGAACAAGCCGGGCGTCCTCTCCCGCGTCACGGGCCTCATCAGCCGCCGCGGCTTCAACATAGAGTCGCTCACCGTCGCCCCCACCGAGGACGAGACGCTCTCCCGCATGACGATCATCGTCGAGGCCGACGAGGTCGGCTTCGAGCAGATCACCAAGCAGCTGCACAAGCTCGTCTCGGTCTACAAGATCTCCGACCTCACCTACGAGGAGGCCGTCGAGCGCGAGCTCGTGCTCTTCAAGGTGCAGTCCTCCCCGGAGCGCCGCCACGAGGTCATTGAGATCGCCAACGTCTTCCGCGCCAAGGTCGTCGACGTGGGCAGAAACACCCTCACGATCGAGGCCACCGGCACCGCGAGCAAGCTCGACGCGATGAAGGACCTCTTCCGCAGCTACGGCATTAAGCAGCTCACGCGCACCGGCAAGATCGCCATGTCGCGCGGCGCTCAGTGATGAAAAGGGACAGCCCCTTTTCATAATCCAGGTACATACGGCCCCACAAGCAAAGGAGAAGAACATGGCCGTCGACATTTACTACGAGAAGGACGTGGACCCGAGCGTCATCCAGGGCAAGAAGGTCGCCATAATTGGCTACGGCTCCCAGGGCCACGCCCACGCGCTGAACCTCCTGGACTCCGGCGTTGACGTCCGCGTTGGCCTGCGCGAGGGCTCCAAGTCCGCCCAGGCCGCCCAGGAGGCCGGCCTCAAGGTCATGAGCATGGACGACGCCGCCGAGGAGGCCGACGTCATAATGATGCTCGTTCCTGACGAGACCCAGCCCAAGGTCTACGAGGAGCACGTCGCGCCGCACCTCAAGGCCGGCGACACCCTCGCCTTTGCCCACGGCTTCAACATTCACTACGGCTACATAAAGGCCCCCGAGGACGTCAACGTCATCATGTGCGCCCCCAAGGGCCCGGGCCACATCGTGCGCCGCCAGTACACCGAGGGCTCCGGCGTGCCCGACCTCGCCTGCGTCTACCAGGACGCCACCGGCGACGCCTGGGACATCGTCCTCTCCTACTGCTGGGGCGTCGGCGGCGCCCGCTCCGGCATCATCAAGGCCACCTTCAAGGAGGAGACCGAGGAGGACCTCTTCGGCGAGCAGGCCGTGCTCTGCGGCGGCCTCGTCGAGCTCGTGAAGGCCGGCTTCGAGACCCTGACCGAGGCGGGCTACCCCGAGGAGCTGGCCTACTTCGAGGTCTACCACGAGATGAAGATGATCGTGGACCTCATGTACGAGTCCGGAATCCACTTCATGAACTACTCGATCTCCAACACCGCCGAGTACGGCGAGTACTACGCCGGCCCGCAGGTCATAAACGCCGAGTCCCGCGAGGCCATGAAGCGCATCCTGGCCCGCATTCAGGACGGCAGCTTCGCGCAGGAGTTCGTCGACGACTGCAACAACGACCACAAGTGGCTGCTCGAGAAGCGCGAGGAGATCAACTCCCACCCGATCGAGAAGACCGGCGAGAAGATCCGCTCCATGTTCAGCTGGATCAAGAAGGACTAGCGAGAAGACCGTTCTTCTCGGCACGCAAAGGGACCCGGCGCTTTGGCGTCGGGTCCCTTTTTGCGGTTGATTCCCTGCCCGCACTCATAGGTGTCGGCGTCCGCGGGAGACGATCCCCGCACTCCCTGACGAAACGCGAGAACCATCCGGCACTCACGCCCATAATCCGTCAACTGAGCCGACACTCCCAGCCGACACTCGTGAAGGGCCGCCAGCAGACTCCTAGAGCTCCAGGTTCGTCCCCGCCTCGCGGTCGAAGAGGTGCACGACCGAGCCGCCAAAGGCAAACGACACGCGGTCGCCCACCTTGATGTCGGAGGGGTGACGCCCGTCCTCCTCGACGTTCTGGAGAATGATAATGGAGTCCTTGCCGTCCACGTTGACGTGCAGGTGCACGGCGCTGCCCATCATCTCGGTCGTCTCCACCGTCCCGGTGAGCGCGGTGTCGCCCGCCCCGGCGAGCTCTATGTTCTCGGGGCGCACGCCGAGGGTTATGTCCTGGGTGTCGACGCCGCGCGCCGCGAGGCGGGCGCACTTCTCGGCCGAGACGCCCACGGAGACGCCGTCGAGCTCCACGCAATAGGCCTCCCCGTCGCACACGAGGCACGCGTCATAGAAGTTCATCTGCGGCACGCCAATGAAGCCGGCAACGAAGACGTTGGCCGGGGAGTCGTAGACCTCCTGCGGGGTGCCGATCTGCTGCACCATGCCGTCCTTCATGACCACGATGCGGTCACCGAGCGTCATGGCCTCGGTCTGGTCGTGCGTGACGTATATGAACGTCGTGTCAATGCGCTGGCGCAGCTTGATGATCTCGGAGCGCATCTGGTTGCGCAGCTTGGCGTCGAGGTTGGAGAGCGGCTCGTCCATGAGCAGCACCTTGGGCTCGCGAACGATCGCGCGGCCAATGGCGACGCGCTGGCGCTGGCCGCCCGAGAGCGCCTTGGGCTTGCGGTCGAGAAGGGCGGTGATCCCCAGGATCTGCGCCGCCTCCTCCACGCGCCGGTTCATCTCGTCCTTGGGGACCTTGCGGAGCTTCAGCGGGTACTCCATGTTGCCGCGCACCGTCTTGTGCGGGTAGAGGGCGTAGTTCTGGAACACCATGGCAATGTCGCGGTCGCGTGGCATGACGTCGTTGACGAGCCTGCCGTCTATGTAGATCTCGCCGCGCGTGATCTCCTCGAGGCCGGCCACCATGCGCAACATGGTGGACTTGCCGCAGCCGGAGGGGCCGACGAGGACGATGAACTCGCCGTCTGCAATCTCCAGGTTGAAGTCCTCGACCGCGAGCACGCCCTCCTCGGTCACCTTGAGGTTGGCGTTGCCCTTCTTGGGCTTGTGCCGCCTGCCCGTCGCGGCGGGATAGACCTTCTCGACGTGCTTGATGGATACCTGCGCCATGCGCGCTCCCTCCCTATCGTTTCCCGGCTGCCGGGACCCTGTCGCAGAGCTCCATGAGTCGACGCAGCCTCTGTGCGAGCTCGGGCGTCGCGTAGTGCGCCGGAGCCCGCCACCTCCAGTTCTGACCCACCGTGGAGGGGACGTTCATGCGCGCCTCTCCCCCCAGGCAGAGAATGTCCTGCATCTGCACTATCGCGGTGTCGGCCACAGAGGACCAGATCCCCCGCATCATGCCCCACCCCTCGCCCTCGCGCTCGTTGAGGCCGAGGTAGTCGCGCGCGCGCGAGACGTCCTCGGGGCAGGCGCTCGCGAGCCAGCCGAGCGCGGTGTCGTTGTCGTGCGTGCCCACGTATGCCACGCAGTCGCGCGGGTAGGAGTGGGGCAGGTAGACGCTGCCCGACCCGTCCACGCTGTCGAAGGCAAACTCCAGGACGCGCATGCCCGGCAGGCCCGTCTCCTCGCGCAGGCGCGCGACGGAGTCCGTGAGGTACCCCAGGTCCTCGGCGACGAGGCGATCGGTCCCGCAGGTCTCGCGCAGCCGCTCGAAGAGCGCCATGCCAGGCCCCTCCCGCCAGCGTCCCTCGCGCGCGTCCGGCGCGCCAAAGGGGATCGAGTAGTAGGAGTCGAAGCCCCTGAAGTGGTCGATTCGCAGGACGTCGTAAAGGCGCAGCTGGTAGGTGACGCGCTCGACCCACCACGAGAAGCCGTCTCGCTCCATGAGCTCCCAGTCGTAGAGCGGGTTGCCCCAGAGCTGCCCTCCCGCCGCAAAGCCGTCGGGCGGGCACCCCGCCACCTCAACCGGCAGCAGGCTCTCGTCGAGCTGGAACTGCTCGGGGTTTGCCCACACGTCCGCGCTGTCGGGGGCCACGTAAATCGGAATATCCCCCATGAGCAGGACGCCGGCGCCCGCCGCGTACTCCCTCAGACGGTCCCACTGCCAGAAGAAGAGGCACTGGAGCGCCTTCCAGAAGTCGACCCGGTCGGCAAGAAGCCGGCGCGCGTCGTCCAGGGCGCCCGCCTCGCGCCGCCGGAGCCCGTCGGGCCAGCTGACCCAGGGGGCTCCCCCCTGGGAGTCCTTGATCGCCATGAAGAGCGCGTAGTCCTCGAGCCACGCCGACTCGCGCGCGCAAAACGATGCGAGCTCGGCGGACCGAGAGGCCCGCAGGCGGGCACAGGCGCGCTCCAGGACCGCATAGCGCCCGCGAAAGAGCGCCCCGTAGTCCACGGAGAGCGGGTCGTCCCCCCAGGGGACCCCCTCGTACTCAGAGCGCTCGAGGAGACCCTCGGCGGCGAGCTCGTCAAGGTCTATCAGGTACGGGTTGCCCGCATACGTCGAGAAGACCTGGTAGGGCGAGTCGCCGAACCCCGTGGGCCCAATCGGGAGAATCTGCCACAGCGTCTGTCCCGACGCGGCGAGAAAGTCGACGAACTCACGAGCGGCAGCGCCCAGCGTCCCAATGCCCCACGGCGAGGGCAGCGACGTCACGGGCATGAGAACCCCTGCTCGTCTCATGGCCTTCCCCCTTTCACGCTGGCGTCGGCCGACATCGAGGCGGGCAGCAAGGAGAGCACGCTCTCCCTTCGCAGCAGCCTGAACGGAACGGACTCGTGCACAGCGCCGGCCCCCTCTCCACGGGCGGCAGCGATAAGGGACTCCACCCCTCTGCGGGCGAGAAGCCCCGTGTCCTGGCGCACCGTCGTGAGGCGCGGCACGCTGTACTGCGAGACGTCCACGCCGTCAAAGCCGACGAGCGAAATGTCGAGGGGAACGCGGAAGCCGCGATCGGTGGCCGCGCGGAGCGCCCCAAGGGCGATCACGTCACCGAAGGCAAAGATCGCGGTGAGGTCGCCCGCGCGCTCGAGCAGGCGCATGGCCGCCTCGTAGCCCGCCCCCATTGAGAAGCGGCAGGGCTCGTACCAGCGGTCGACGTCAAAGCGCTCGCCGTGCGACTCGAACGCCCGAGCGACGCCGGCCAGGCGGTGCTCCGACACCTCGCTCACCCTGCGGTTGCCGCCCAGCACGCCTATGCGGCGGTGGCCGCATTCCCAGAGGTAGTCAATGACGCGCCCCGCCGCCTCGGCGTCGTTGGTCGAGAAGCTCGAGAGCCCCTTGAGCCCCCAGTCCTCGGCGGTGTTGGTGAGAAGCACGCACGGGACGCTGATCTGGCCGAAGCCCTCCTTGAAGTTGTTGGGGTCGCCACCCAGGAAGAGGAACCCCTTGGGGTGCCTGATCCTGTCAAGGTGGACGGCTCGCGCCACCTCGTCGGCGTCCTCGTCGACGAAGTGGACGCGCGCCTCCTCGTCCGCCTCCGCGAAGAGCCCCTCGGCCTTCTCGATAATGTCGTTGAAGAGCAGGTTCTGCATGCCCTTGACCATAATGGCAAACGAGTCCCTGCTTCTCGTCTTGAGGTGGCGAGCATTGGTGTTGGGCTCGTAGCCCACCTCCCGGACGACCGCGAGGACGCGCTCACGCGCGCGCTCGCTGACGCCGGGGTGGTCGTTGAGCACGCGGGAGACGGTGCCCAGGCTGTAGCCGGAGAGCCGAGCAATGTCTCTTATGTCCACGACGCACCCCCTCGCCTAGCCCTTGACCGCACCCGCGGCGACGCCCTTGATTATGTACTTCTGGCACGACAGGTAGAACACGACGACCGGAATGACGGCCATGATCAGGGCCGCCATTATGGCGCCCATGTCGACGCGGCCGTAGGAGCCCTTCATGAACTGAATGACAATCGAGATCGTCTTGTACTTGGTGGTGTCGAGCACGAGGTACGGGAGCAGGAAGTCGTTCCAGATCCACATGGTCTGAAGAATGCCGACGGAGATGAACGTGGGCTTCATGATGGGGATCACCACCGTGAAGAAGGTCCTTATCGGCCCCGCCCCGTCGATCAGCGCCGCCTCCTCGATCTCAATGGGAATGGTCTTCACGAAGCCGCAGAACATGAACACCGCAAGTCCCGCGCCAAACCCGAGGTAGATCACAATGATTCCCCACGGGGTGCCAAGGCCGAGACGGTCGGCAATGAGCGAGAGGGTGAACATGACCATTTGAAACGGCACGACCATGGAGAAGACACACAGGTAGTAGACGGCCTTGGTGAAGCGGTTCTGCACGCGGGTTATGTACCACGCGCACATGGACGTGCAGATGAGGATCACCGCGACCGAGCCCACCGTAATGAACACGGTCCAGCCCACGGAGTCGAGAAAACCGTACTTGTCGATTGCCGTCTCGTAGTTCTCGAGGCCTATGAACGTCTGCTCGGTGGGCAGGGAGAACGGCTCGAGGTTTATGAACAGCTTGTTCTTGAGCGAGTTGAACAGCACCACCACGACGGGCAGCAGCCACACGACGCACAGGAACGCCATGAGGCCCGAGCCCGCCCAGCTGAGGGCGCGCCGCTCCTTCTTGGTCGCCATCACTGCTGCACCTCCTTGGAGCGCGTCGCGCGCAGCTGTATGAGGCCGATGCCGACCACGATCAGGCAGAAGATCACTGCCTTGGCCTGGCCGACGCCCTCCCAGCCGACGCGACCGTAGAACGTGTTGTAGATGTTCAGGGCGAGCATCTCGGACATCTTTGACGGCTCGCCCGCCGTGAGCGACAGGTTCTGGTCAAAGAGCTTGAAGCCGTTGGTGAGCGAGAGGAACATGCAGATCGTGATCGACGACATCATCATCGGAATCGTGACGTCAACGAGCTGGCGCCAGGCGCTCGCGCCGTCAATGGCGGCGGCCTCGAGCACGTCGCCCGGAATCGACTGCAGACCGGCGATGTAGATGATCATCATGTAGCCGATCTGCTGCCACGCGACGAGAATGACCAGGCCGGCAAACCCGTACCACTCGTTGAGGCTCAGCGCCTGGGAGTACTGGGCGAGAATGCCGTTGAAGATGAGCTGCCATATGTAGCCAAGAACTATGCCGCCAATGAGGTTGGGCATGAAGAACACCGTGCGGAACAGGTTGGTTCCGCGCAGCTTCCTCGTGAGCGCGAGGGCTATGGCAAAGGCCACGACGTTGATGACGATCACGGAGACGACGGTGAAGAGCGCCGTGTACCAGAACGAGTGCTGGAAGACGGTGTCCTGGACCGCCAGGACGAAGTTCGAGAAGCCCACGAACGTGGCGTCGGTAACCGTGGTGAAGTCGCACAGCGACAGCCACAGGCCCAGCAAGAACGGGGCCACGAACCCAATGAGGAACGCCAGGAACGTCGGCAGTACAAAGATGGGGAGATACTTCTTGATTGCCTTCTCCATGTGACCTCCTTCCCTATGGAAGGGGCGGTGGGTGAGGGAAGGCACCCACCGCCCGAAAGGGGACGTGAACGCTGGCTTGTTGCGTCTTACGCCTTGGAGGCGGCGGCCTCGCTGGCCCAGCCGTCAACGAAGGCGGTCACGACGCCGTCCCAGTTGCCGTCGGTCTGGTCGGCGGCGTAGGTGGTGAGGGCGGAGCCCACGCCGTTCTTCCACTCCTCGGAGGGCATGGTCGAGAAGCACCACGTCACCGGGGTCTTCTCGGCGTTGATCTCATCCGCGAGGTTGTTGAGGACGTTCGTGGACTCTAGGTTGGCCTCGAACGGGATCACGAAGCCCATGCCGGCCTCGCCGGAGGGCATGGCGCCCTCGGAGCCGCACATGGCGTTGACGCCGGTCTCGGAGGTGACGCACCAGTTGATGAAGTCGAGCGTGGCCTGGATGTCCTCCTCCGGCGCGTTCTTGTTCACGCACCAGTAGTTCTCGGAGCCGGTGCAGATACCCTGGTCCTCCTCGCCGTCAACGCCGATGTAGATCGGGACGAGCGCGAGGTTCTCGTCGCCCACCTCGGCGACGTTGGCGTACTCCCAGGTGCCGTTCTGGTAGAAGACGCACTGGCCGGTCACGAACTCGGCGGTGGCGTCGTCGGCCGTCTTGGTGGAGAGCTGGGTGGGGTCGCAGGTGGCGTTGTTAATGTAGAGGTCCCAGATCTGGCGGTAGTTGTCCAGGTAGGTGCCCTTTATGGCGTCGGTGGAGTCGATGCCGTCGGCCTGGTACTCGTAGTAGATCGGGAGGTTCGCGAGGTGCGTCTTGAAGCGCCAGTCGGAGGAGCCGTCCATGCCAGCCGAGCCGAAGGCGGAGAAGCCGAGCTCGTCCTTGCGGGCGGTTATGTCCTCGGCGACGGACTTGAGGCTGTCGAAGTTGGTAATGTCGTCAGTGGTGTAGCCGGCCTTCTCCAGCAGGGACTTGTTGCAGATTATGCCGTAGGACTCAATGACGTAGGCAATGCCCTTGGTCTTGTCGTCATCGCCCTTGAGGGCGTAGGCGTCGTTGGTGAGCTGGCCCATGATCTCGGTGTCGTCGAGGTCATAGCAGTAGTCCTTCCAGGAGGCGAGGCCCACGGGGCCGTTGACCTGGAAGAGCGTGGGCGCGTCGGTCTTGGCCATCTCGGACTTGAGCGTGGTCTCGTACTGGCCGGAGGCCGCGGTCATGACCGTCACGGGCACACCGGTCTCCTCGGTGTAAAGCTCGGCGAGCTCCTGCCACTGCGCGTCCTGCTCGGGCTTGAAGTTGAGGTAGTAGACCTTGCCGGCAGCCTGCTTGTCGCCGCCGCCGCTGCTCTGCTCGCCGCCGCAGCCGGCGAGCGCGACCGCGCCCGCACCCGCCATGAGGCCGAGACCTGCCTGCACGAACTGACGCCTCTTCATTAACATGACGTTCTCCCTCCTACCCTTTTGCGAAACGCTTCCTCCTCTTTCCGAGGGCTGAATTTGGAAACGTTTCATTTCCGTTGGCTGTATTACAGCATTGTAAAGTACAGCTATCAACTGGTATTTCTTTCAGGTACCGGCCAACGCTGTTTTGCTACCGCTCACGAAACAACAACCTAAACTGGAAAGGGTTCCAAGCGTGGTGGCACCAGAGAAACCTACCGTCCGTCCACCTGCTTAAGAACGAGGGGGTAGTGCGCCCCAACGCGACGACCCGGCTTAGAAAAACGCGGGAGGTGCGGTGCCCTGCCTCTCAAAACGATTCGTCCGACGTGTCTCAACTGGGGTTTCTCGGCGAGAAGTCCTTCTCGGCATGAGTTTTGTGCGCGTTATTCGGCGCCGTAATGACGAGAGGGTGCAACGACCTCGCATACCTAAGCACGATGGCGGCCCAAAGGTGCAACTGCCTCGTCTTTCTAAGCGGCGCAGCCTCGTCAGCCCCTCTTCCCTACTCCCCGGACGGCTGGCTTGCGCGCGTTCCGAGAGCGTCGCCAACGCGTCGCGAGAGGGCAATGCCGGGCTTCTCGACCACGTACCAGAAGACGACCGCCACAGCAAGGCTCAACGCGACCGCCAGCGCCGCCTGCACAAGCGGCTCGACCACGCCCAGGCGCGGCAGCAGCGCCTCGAGCGCTCCAATGGTCACGGCATGCGTCAGGTAGAGCGAGAAGGACACGGCTCCGAGGAAGCGGACCGGTCGCGCGGAGAGGGCGCGCCTCACAAGGCCGTCGGTCATGGTGAGGGCCACGACCCCCATGCAGGCCGCGACCATGAGCGTCGGAAACACAGCGGCGTGAAGCGACCCCAACGCTCCGAGCATGCCAGCGGAGGCAGCCTGGACAAGCTCGATAACACTGAGGAGAAGGACGAGCACAAGCAGCTCAATCGGCGCCGTCAGCCGAACGCGCGACGGCGAGCGGCAGCGTGAGCGAAAACCACAGCTCCCAGCTCATGGACCACACCGGCGAGTTCACTCGCACGAGCGGATCGCCGAAAAGCGTGGCCGTGTCGTCAGAGACAAAGAAGAGCACGTCAAACTGCATGAGCACGTCATGGACGACCTGAGGTGCGGTGCCGCCGAAGTCGATTGCGGTCGCGGAGCGCCCCGTCGAGCCCAGGGTCCAGGAGACGAGGCCCGCCACGACGCCGAGCGCGACCGCCGCCGCGAGCGGCAGTCCCAAGCGCACGACGCGGCGCGGATAGTAGCCGAGCCAGTCGTAGGAGCGCCCCTCCCGCAGACGCGCGAGCGGAGCGATCGAGAGGACCACGCCCGAGAGGACAAAGAAGACGACGACGGCCGGCGTGCCCGGAATGAGCGGGTACGGTCCGCCCTCGCCCCAGAGCTCGAGCATGGTGGCAACATGCAGGAGCAGGACGGCGACGCATGCCACGCCGCGCAGACCGTCGAGCGCGTGAATGCGCTCGGTCTTTGGTGACGCCGTCATTCGCCCTCCTCAGCCACGCGTTACGACGCGGTCCAATAAAGCGCATTCGGCTTATAGGACAAAAAGTGTGCTTTTCAGTCTAGCCAGAAGGGGTACGGGTCCTTGTGGTGGAGCTCCTCCCAGACGACCCGGTCTCCCCACTCCGG
>CASEQJ010000009.1 GCA_949290055.1 uncultured Olsenella sp.
GCCGCCGCCCCGGCGCGCGCGAGCCGTTCGCGCCAGGGGTGCGCGGTATCGCGCACGTCGAGGTCGGGCAGGACGGCGCCGGCCGCGCCGCCGGCAGCGGCGAGCGCAAGGCCCGTGAGGCTCGCGGCAGGACCTGCTGCCAGCATTGCCGCTGCTGCGCCCACTGCGAGATGCGTCCGCCCCGTCACGCGCCCCCCTTCTCACCTGCCAATCTCACCTGCCAAGAATAGCCATGTTTTGCGCTGAGCGGCTTGGCGCGCTCGGGGGAGGGCCGATTTCGTGGCTTTCTCCTTTGTTTTGGGCAACAAGTTTGATGCTCGGCCACCGTTTGCCGCGCTCCCGTCGGAAAAACCGCAGGTGGCGAGAAGAACGGCGGGTTCGCAACCATGCAAAACCCACCGCATCCTGCCAGGTGCATCAAACTTGTTGCCCAAAACCGCAGTGGTGCCCCGCGTCCGCCCGCGCGTGCTACACTGTCACCGACAACGGGGGGCTGGCGCACGCCGGCTGAGATTGGGCCCAGGAGACCGAGCACGGTCACGCGGCCCTGACCCAGGAACCTGATCCGGGTAATGCCGGCGTAGGGACGAGCTTCGCGCGCAGCGCAAGGCACCTACGGGAGACAGGGTGCCTTGGGGGCACCCGGAAGGGAGGGCGCGTGAACTGCTCGGTTGCGATTCAGTTCCTGCCCATGGACGCCACCACCGACGATGCCACGTGCGACGCGGTGGATGCCGTCATCGCCTACATCGACTCGACGGGCGTCGACTACTTTGTCGGTCCGTTTGAGACGGCGATCGAGGGCGATTTCGAGACCTGCATGGAGATCCTCAAGAACTGCCAGCTCGTGGGCGCCAAGGCGGGGTGCAAGCACATTATGTGCTACGCCAAGATCAACTACCGTCCAAACGGCGACGTCATGTCCACCGACCGCAAGGTCGGCAAGTACCACCCCGGCGATCCCGAGTTCGCCAAGAAGAGCGTCGAGGCGGCCTAGCGTGTCCGCCCCGAGCAAAGCCCGCCGCATAGGGGTGCCGCTCGCGGCCCTCGCCGCGCTGCTCGTGGTCTGGGAGCTGGTCGTGGACGTGGGCGTGGTGCCCAACTTCCTCCTGCCCACGCCGGTGCAGGTGGTGGCCGCCCTCGTGGAGGACGCGCCGCTCATTGCCGGGCACTGCGTGGTCACGCTGGGAGAGGCAGCCGCCGGCCTTGCGCTGGGTGTGGCGCTCGGCTTTGTCTTTGCGGTGCTCATGGACCGCTTCGAGACGTTCTACCTGGCCTTCGAGCCGCTCATGACCGTCTCCCAGACCATCCCCACCGTCGCCATAGCGCCGCTTCTGGTGCTGTGGCTCGGCTACGGCGCCCTGCCCAAGATCGTGCTCGTGATTCTCTCCACGTTCTTCCCGATCACGGTCTCGCTCGTCTCGGGCTTCCGCTCGGTGGACCCCGACGCCATCGACCTCATGCGCACGATGAACGCGTCGCGCTGGCAGATCTTCTGGTACGCCAAGCTGCCCGCCGCGGCCGAGCAGTTCTTCAGCGGCCTGCGGATCTCGGCGACCTACGCCATCGTCGGCGCCGTCATCGCCGAGTGGCTCGGCGGCAACGCGGGCCTGGGCGTCTACATGACGCGCGTGCGCAAGTCCTTCTCGTACGACCGGCTCTTTGCCTCGATCATCGTCATCACGGCCCTGTCGCTGGGACTCATGAAGCTCGTCGAGCTCGCGCAGCGCCTCTGCATGCCCTGGAAGAGGGCAGAAGGGAACTACCATGACCGATAAGAACCTCAACCGCCGCCAGTTCCTTGCCGTCGCGGGTGGCGCCGCCGCCACGACCGCCCTCGCGGCCTGCGGCGGCACGGGCGGGGAGGCGGCCTCGAACGACGCCTCCGAGGGCGACGCGGGCGACAAGACCAAGATCTCCTTCGTCCTGGACTACACCCCCAACACCAACCACACGGGCATCTACGTGGCGCTCGACCAGGGCTACTTCGCCGACGAGGGCCTCGAGGTGGAGATCGTCCAGCCGCCCGCGGACGGCGCGGACGCGCTGATCGGGGCCGGCGGCGCGCAGATGGGCGTCTCCTACCAGGACTACATCGCCAACAACCTGGCCTCCGACCAGCCCATGCCCTACTCCGCCGTGGCCGCCGTCATCCAGCACAACACCTCCGGCATCATGAGCCGCCAGGAGGACGGCGTCACGCACCCGGCCGCCATGGAGGGTCACACCTACGCCACCTGGAACATGCCCGTCGAGCAGGCCACGGTCAAGCACTGCGTCGAGGCCGACGGCGGCGACTGGTCCAAGGTCGAGCTCGTGCCCTACGAGGTGGACGACGAGGTCAGCGGCCTGCGCGCCAACATGTTCGACACCGTGTGGGTCTACGAGGCCTGGGCCGTCCAGAACGCCGTGGTGCAGGACTTCCCGTACAACTACTTCAGCTTCATCTCGGTGGACCCGGTCTTTGACTACTACACGCCGGTCATCGCCGCCAACGACGACTTCGCCAAGGAGAACCCCGAGGCCGTGAAGGCCTTCCTGCGCGCCGTCAAGAAGGGCTACGAGTACGCCGTGGAGAACCCCGACGCCGCGGCCGACATCCTCTGTGCGCAGGTGCCCGAGCTCGACGCCGACCTCGTCCACCAGAGCCAGACCTACCTCGCCGACCAGTACGTGGCCGACGCCGAGAGCTGGGGCGTCATCGACCCCGACCGCTGGGCCGCCTTCTACCAGTGGCTGAACGACAACGACCTGGTGGCCAACAAGCTCGACGTCAACGCCGGCTACGACCTCTCCTTCCTGGAGTAGCGCATGACAGGGGCTGGCGAGAAGAACGTGCAGGTCCCGGCCCTCTCCGCCGAGGGGCTCACGCTCTCCTGGGACGGGGAGCACGTCGTCGTGCGCGACGTCGACGTGACCGTGGCGCCCGGCGAGGTGTGCTGCCTCGTCGGCCGCTCCGGCTGCGGCAAGACCACGATCCTGCATGCCCTCGCCGGCCTCACGACCCCCCTGTCCGGTCGCGTCCTCCTGCACGGGGAGGACGTGACCGGGCGTCCGGGCCGCGTGAGCTACATGCTGCAGAAGGACCTCCTGCTGCCGAGCCGCCGCATACTCGACAACGTGTGCCTGCCGCTCGTGCTCGCGGGCATGAAGAAGGCCGACGCGCGCGCCAAGGCGGCGCCCCTCTTCGAGCGCTTCGGACTTGCGGGCTGCGAACAGAAGTGGCCGAGCGAGCTCTCCGGCGGCATGCGGCAGCGCGCGGCGTTCCTGCGCACCTATCTCATGGGCGCGGACGTGACGCTGCTTGACGAGCCCTTCTCCGCGCTCGACGCGATCACGCGCACGGAGGTGCGCCGCTGGTTCGTGGACGTGGCCTCTGAGCTGGGACTCTCCGCGCTCGTAATCACGCACGACGTCGACGAGGCCGTCTCCATGGCGAGCCGGATCTACGTGCTCGCGGGCGCGCCGGCGGCGGGCGTGCCCAGCCACGTGGCCGGCATCGTGCGCGTTGAGCGCGTGGCGTCCGAGAACTTCGAGCTTACCGACCAGTACCTCGCCGCCAAGCGCGAGGTCATGGCCCTTCTCGGCTGATTATCAACACGCCGTAAGGGTTGGGCAAAGAGTCATAGCTGTGACCCCATCCCTCTCTCAATGACGCTAACGTGTCTAGAAAAGTGGGAGGGGGCCACATGCACAACGAGCTCGAGCCGATGGGGGAGCCCGAGGAGGACTCTCCCGTTGAGTCCGGTGAGGCACGTCGCGCCAGGAGGATTGCGATTGCGCTGATCGTTGTCTTCATCATAAGCGTGGTGAGCTATTTCGCCTGGTGCCTTATCAGCCTTCTTACGCTCGGCAACACTGAGGAGGGGGCAGTCGCGGTAATCCACCGCTTCATTGGGCTGCCGGCGTGGCTCTCCGTCTCGGCGGTGATTGTTGCCATGCTCGTCAAGGCCATACGTGATGCCGAGAGCGTGGTGCAGCGCCTCATTGCGGCGCTCTTCATGGCTGCCGCGGCGGGTATTTTCTACCTTTTTGTCGGCACTATGGTGCTTGACGTTCCCTATCTGCTTGATCCCGTGCGAGTGAGCCTTCACGATGTGACGACGCGCGTCTACGACGGGGAGTCAGACGTCTACTACTACCTCGAGGGCGTTGACGGTACCGGCAAGGAGTGGGAGTTCCGCATTAACGGAGACACGTACTATAACTGGGACGATGACCGTACCACCGCCACCGTGATCGGCCTGCCCAACACGCAAGTGACCCTCTCGATCGAGTAGCGGCTGACGGGACCGCCCTGCATGGCAACAAAAGGTAGGTTTTGCGCTGGAGGCTCTCGCGCGTTCCGGAAAGGGCTGTTTTCAAGCGCTGCCCTGAGGTTTTGGGGCAAACGTTTTATACGGCCATCGCCGAGTGCACGCTATTCTCGCCTTTTGTGGGAATTAATCCACGTTAGGGCTGTTTTTGCATAAGACCTTGAACCTAATCCATTCACGGCATAACTTTTTTGCCCCAAAACCAGAGCAAAACCCTGCCGAGAAGGACCTCGGCTCGCACGAGACAGCAAAACCCTGCCGAGAAGAACCTCGCCCCGCACGCGCCAACAAAAGCCGCCCCGCCGGCTTGCTAAGCGGAAGTTCCCCGAAGGGCACTTCCGCGTGCAAGCCGGCGGGGCGGCCAACGTTGCAGGTGCGCCAGTCGCCTACGCGAGCTTGAGGAACTCGCGGTAGCCGCGGTAGGTCTCGTAGACGTCGGCCTTGCTCGTGGCCTCCCACGGCGCGTGCATGGAGAGCACGGGCACGCCGCAGTCGATCACGTTCATGCCGTAGGTGGCCAGGATGTAGGCGATCGTGCCGCCGCCGCCCGCGTCCACCTTGCCGAGCTCGGCGGTCTGGAAGTGCACGCCGCCCTCGTCCATGACGCGGCGAATGGTGGCCACGTACTCGGCGTCCGCGTCGTTGGAGCCGGACTTGCCGCGGCTGCCGGTGTACTTGTTGAACGTGAGGCCGTGACCCAGGTACGCGGAGTTCTTCGGCTCGAAGACGCTCGCGAACGTGGGGTCAAAGCCGGCCGAGACGTCGCTCGAGAGCATGTTGGAGGCCGCGAGGCAGCGACGCAGCGCGAGCGGCCCGCTCTGGCCGCAAAGCTCCAGCACCTCGGCCATGGTGTCCTCGAAGAAGTGGCTCGTCATGCCGGTGGCGCCCACCGAGCCGATCTCCTCCTTGTCCACGAGCAGGCACACGGCCGTGCGCGCGGGCGCCTCGGCGTCGAGCTGCGCCACGAGGCTCGTGTAGGCGCAGGAGCGGTCGTCCTGGCCGTAGCCCAGGATCATGGAGCGGTCCAGGCCCAGGTCGCGCGCCGCGCCGGCGGGCACGACCTCCAGCTCGGCGGAGAGCAGGTCCTCCTCCTCAATGCCCAGCTGCTCGCGCAGTATGGCCAGGACGCCGGCCTTGACCGGGGACTTCTCGGCCTCCTCGTCCTTCTCGGCGCCCTCCTCTATGACGACGGGGCGGTTGCCCACCAGCACGTCCAGCATCTCTCCCTCTATGACCTCGGAGGCCTTCTTGCCCATTTGCTGGCCAGAGAGGTGAATGAGCAGGTCGGATATGCAGAAGACGGGGTCGTCCTCGTCCTCGCCGATCACCACGTTCACGACGCTGCCGTCCTTCTTGGCCACGACGCCGTGGATCGCCAGCGGGATCGTGACCCACTGGTACTTCTTGACGCCGCCGTAGTAGTGCGTGTCCAGCGTGACGATCTCGTTCTTCTCCTCCACGGGGTCCTGCTTGACGTCCAGGCGGGGGGAGTCAATGTGGGCGCCCAAAATGTTGACGCCGCGCTCGAGGGGCTCCGTGCCCAGGTGCAGCAGCATGAGGCTCTTACCGCGGTTGACGGCGTAGACCTTGTCGCCGGGCTTGAGGGGCTCGCCGGACTCGACGCGGCTTGCCAGGCTCACGTAGCCGGCCTCCTCGGCCATGGCCACGCTCGCGGCGCAGCACTCGCGCTCGGTCTTGTTGTCGGAGATGAAGGCCTTGTAGCCCTCGCAGAGGTAGTGCAGCTCGTCGAGCTGCTCGGGCGTGTAGTCCTTCCAGGCGTTGGGGCGCTCCATGTGACTCCCTTCTCGTTGGTTGTGCCGCAGAAGATTCTACCCGCTTGGGCGGCGGGCGAGAAGGACGGGCGAGAAGGACCAGGGGCTAGTTTGTCGTCGACTTCGGCGCGGTGGGCGTGGACGGTGCGGTGTCGCCCTCCGTCGGTTGGTCGGTGCCGTCCGCACCCTCGCCCTCCGTCGGGTCCGAGGCGGTGTCACCGGTGGAGGCCACGTCGTCGCCCGCAGGCTCGGACTGCTCGGGCGTCTCGGGCTCGGCCGTGGCGCCCTCGTTCTCGGGCGCGGCCTCGGGCGTCTCCGGCTGGGCCGCCTCGGGCGCGGGCTCTTTGGGCTGCGGCTCGGCCTGCGAGGCCTGCTCCTCGGCGACCGGGGTTGCGACCTGCGGCTTTGCGCCAATGCCGCCTCCCTGTGTGGCGAGGTTCACCACCAGCGCATACGCGAGCACGGCGACGACTCCCGCCGCGGCTGCGAGCAGCGCAGCGCGGCGGCGGAGGCGGGCATGAGCGCGCTCGTGCGCAGCGTCGCGCACCTCCGGGGGCGCAATGGGCGTGCCGGACGGCGCGACCTCCTCGACCTGCGCGCGGCCGGACACCGAGTCGACGGCGCGGGTCTCGTCCGCGCTGCCGAGCGCACGGAGCTTCTCGGCCGACGAGGCGAGAATGTTGCGGTAGACCTGGGTGGCTACCGCAGACGCCACGGCGCCCACGACGGCGCCTATGATCGACCCCGCAACGCCGATCTGCGTCGAGAGGGCAAACGACGTCGCGGCGGCGAGCGCCGTCGCGAGCAGCTGGGAGAGGGAGAAGTCTCCGAGGACGCCGCCGGCGCGCCCGTTCTTCTCGGCCATGAGGCTCCTTCCGTGAACGATTTCACGTTCCAAACCTACCCAATGGGGCCGCTGACGTGCGCCGCGGCAAAAAAGGACACGAAGACCTTACAAGCCGGCAGAAAAAGCGTGGCACTCAGGCCACACGCCCGCAGCCACGGGGGTAGAATAGACGGAGTTCTGCCCAACGTGTTTTCAACAACGTATGGAGGTCAACATGCTCGTTAACGCCACTGCCATGCTGCAGGCCGCCGCCAAGGGCCACTATGCCGTCGGCGCCTTCAACACCAACAACCTCGAGTGGGCGTCCTCGATTCTCGACGCCGCCGAGGAGCTCCAGTCCCCGGTCATTATTCAGTGCACCTCCGGCGCTGCCAAGTGGCAGATCAGCTACAAGGTCGTCGCCGACATTGTGAAGCAGCTCGTCGAGGACAAGAACATTACCGTGCCCGTGGCCCTGCACCTCGACCACGGCACCTACGAGGATGTCTTCAAGTGCATTGAGGCCGGCTTCACCTCCGTCATGTACGACGGCTCCCACGAGGAGACCTTCGACCTCAACCTCAAGCGCACCGAGGAGGTCGTCAAGGCCGCCCACGCCAAGGGCATTTCCGTTGAGGCCGAGGTCGGCGGCATTGGTGGCGTCGAGGACGGCGTCGCCTCCAACGGCGAGCTCGCCGACCCGCAGCAGTGCAAGGCCATTGCCGACCTGGGCGTCGACTTCCTCGCCTGCGGCATTGGCAACATTCACGGCATCTACCCCGAGAACTGGGCCGGCCTCTCCTTCGAGCGCCTCGGTGAGATCAAGGCCCTGACCGGCGACCTGCCGCTCGTCCTCCACGGCGGCACCGGCATCCCCGTCGAGCAGATCCAGAAGGCCATTTCCCTCGGCATTTCCAAGATCAACGTCAACACCGACCTCCAGGTCGTCTTCGCCGAGGCCACGCGCAAGTACATTGAGGCCGGCAAGGACCAGCAGGGCAAGGGCTACGACCCGCGCAAGCTCCTCAAGCCCGGCCGCGACGCCATCGTCGAGCGCACCAAGGAGCTCATTGTCGAGTTTGGCTCCGAGGGCAAGGGCTGGGCGTAAGCGAGAAGAACGCGCCCGCCGCAGAGCCAACGCAAGCGCCCGGTCCCGCATCGCGCGGGGCCGGGCGTTTTTTTGCGTGAGCGCTCTCGCATACGCGGGAGATCGTAAAGCGCCAACAGGGAAAATGCCGCCGGAAGTCTCGCGTATGCGAAAGCGCTCAGTCATAGTCAAGCGAGAAGGACGTGCGACTGCAGGTTCTTCTCGCCCGCGCTACATGGGCTTGGCGGTGCAGGGGTCGGAGTCGTCGGGGCGAATGAGGTCCGCGAGGGTCTTGGAGTCCAGGTAGCTCGCCGTCACGCGGCCGAGGTCGCGCCAGACGCCCACGGTGGGGCAGGTTCCGACCTGCGGGCAGATCTCCTCGTTGGTGCAGTCGAGGCAGCTCACGGGCGCGAGCGACCCCTCCGCGGCGCGCAGGAGCTCGCCGAGCGTGTAGTCCTCCGGCTTGCGCGTGAGCTTGTAGCCGCCGCCCTTGCCGCGCTGGCTCTCCACGTAGCCGGCCTTGTGCATGAGGGATATGACCTGCTCGAGGTACTTGCGCGAGATGTGCTGGCGGCGCGCCACGTCGCCGAGCGAGACCCAGCCGTCGTGCGCGGCAAGGTCCGCCATGGCACGCAGCGCGTACATTCCCTTGGTCGAGAACATGCCGGCCATGGCTACTCCCGTGCCTCAAGCATTTCGTCGAGCGTGCGCCAAGCCAGCTCGGCGCACTTCACGCGTGCCGGCATGTGGGCAATGTCGCGCAGGAGCACGCCGTCCTCCAGCGCCCCGAGCGCGGCCTCGTCGGTCTCCTCGCCGCGCACCATGCGCATGAACAGGGCGCAGAGCTCACGCGCCTCCTCGGGCGTCTTGTCAATCATGAGGTCGCTCATTATGTCGGCGCTCGCCTGGGAGATCGCGCAGCCGTGGCCGGTGAACGCGGCCTCCTCTATGGTCCCGTCGTCGGCGAAGCGCACGGAGAACGTGAGCTCGTCGCCGCAGGAGGGGTTCACGCCCTCGTGGCTGCAGTCGGCGTCCTCCAGCTGGTACTTGTAGTCGGGGTGCGAGACGTGGTCCATGAAGGCCGCGTTGTAGAGGTCAGTCACTGCCATGGAAGATCCCCCAGACCTGGCTCAGGCCGTCGACGAGGCGGTCCACGTCGGCGGCGTCGTTGTAGAACGCGAGGCTCGCGCGGCAGCAGGCGAGGTTCTCCACGCCAAGCCACGCGAGCAGCGGCTGCGCGCAGTGGTGGCCCGCGCGGACGCACACGCCGGAGGCGTCGAGAATGCTCGCCACGTCGTGCGGGTGGACGCCGCGCACGTTGAAGCTTATGACGCCGTGGTGGAGCGCGGGGTCCGCGCTGCCGATAAGGTCGACAAAGTCCAGCTCCGCCAGGCGCTCGAACGCGTAGGCCACGAGCGCCGCCTCGCGCTCGGCCACCGCGTCCATGCCCACGGTCTCGGTGAGGTAGGCGAGCGCGGCGCCGGTGGCGTAGATGCCGGCGGCGTCCTGCGTGCCGGCCTCGAACTTCTCGGGCACGGGCGCCCAGGTGGCGTCCTGCTCGCGCACGGAGTCGATCATCTCGCCGCCGGTGAGCATGGGAGGCATGGCCTCCAGAAGGTCGTGGCGGCCCCAGAGCACGCCCACGCCCATGGGACCGAGCGCCTTGTGGCCAGAGAACGCGAGAAAGTCCGCGCCCAGCGCGTCCACGTTGACGCGCAGGTGCGGCACCGACTGCGCGGCGTCGACGACCATAACGGCGCCCACGGCGTGCGCGGCGTCCGCCAGCTTGCGCACGGGCAGCTCGCAGCCCATGACGTTGGAGACGTGCGCGGCAGAGACAATCTTGGTGCGCGGACCGATCTTCTCGGCAATCTCCGCGTCCGTGAGCGTGCCGTCGGCCTCGGGGTAGAGGTAGACCAGGCGCGCGCCGGCGGCGCGGCAGGCCTCCTGCCAGGGAATCAGGTTGGAGTGGTGCTCCATTATGGTGATCGCCACCTCGTCGCCGGCGCCCAGGACGCAGGGCGAGAAGGACTTGGCCACGAGGTTCAGGCTCTCGCTCGTGTTGCGCGTGAAGACCACGTCGCGCGGATCGGGCGCGCCGATAAGGGCGGCGACCTGCGCGCGGACGTCGGCGATGGCGGCGGTGGCCGCCACGGAGAGGCTGTAGAGGCCGCGGAGCGGGTTGGCGTTCATGGTCTCGTAGAAGCGGCGCTGGGCGTCGAGCGCACAGGCCGGGCGCTGCGCGGTGGCCGCGCTGTCGAGAAACGCGATCTCGGGGTGGCCGGCCAGCAGCGGGAAGTCCGCGCGGTACGGGTTCTGCCGAATGTCAACCATCACGCCTCCCTGCCCTCATCAAAAGTTTCTGTTAATTGGGGACTGTCCCCAATTAACAGACGGGCCTCGTCGCAGGGGGCGTGCATGAGGGCGTCCTCGTAGAGGGCGCGCACAAAGAGCTGCTCGGCGTCCTCGCGGGAGAGGCCGCGGCTGGCGAGAAACGCCAGCTGCTCGGGGCTCACGGAGCCAATCGTGGCGCCGTGGTTGCCGGCGACGTCGTCCTCGTCGCAGAGGATCGTGGGGAGCGTCTTGTTGACCACGTCGTCGCCCAGCACGAGCACGGTCTCGGCCTCGTTGCCCTGCGCGCCCTTGGCGCCGTGGACGAGGTCGATCGTGGTGCGCAGGCCCTTGCGCGCTGCGTCCTCGAGCACGCCGTTGTAGGCGAGCTCGGAGCGCGTGTTGCGGCCGCGCTGGCGCACGATCTCGTTGATGTCCAGGACCTCCGTGCCGGACGCGTGATAGCGGCAGCCCAGGTCCACGCGGGCGCGCTCGCCGGCAAGGTCGCAGGCAAAGCCCAGCGCGACGGTGCCGCCGCCGAGCAGGTACTGGTGCACGTCCACGCGGGCGTCGTGCGCCGCGGAGATGCCCACGCTCTCGAGGTGCTGCTGGTCGGCGCCCACGCCCACGTACTCGTGCAGGTGCACGCGCGCGCCGGCCTCGGCGATCACGCGCACGAGGGACGCGGACGTGCCGGCCTCGCCGTCCTTCTCGCCTGCGTCCGCGGCCACGACGATGGTGGCCTCGGCGCCCGCGCGGACCAGGACGCCGGTGTCGGCGACGTCGCCCGAGCCCACGGCAACCACGATCGGCTCCTCGCGCTTCTCGCCGCGCGGGACCTCCACGTAGCGCGCGTCCTTTGCCTGGGACTCCACCCAGTCGGTGACCTCGCGGCCCATGCCGCACTCCACGCCCTCGAAGAGGCGCGGCAGCGAGAAGTACACGTCACCGGCACGGCCGCGCGCGGGCACCGTGAGCGTGATGTCGTTCGTGCGCAGGCGGTTCCACGTCTGCGCGGGGGCAACGTTGACGCGCTCGAGGGTGAGCTCGGGCGCCAGGTCCTTCTCGGCCATTATCCGATCGCCCCTTCCATCTCGAGCTTAATCAGGTTGTTCATCTCCACGGCGTACTCCATGGGGAGCTCCTTGGAGACGGGGTTGGCAAAGCCGTTGACCACGAGCGTGCGCGCCTCGGCTTCGGAGCAGCCGCGGCTCATGAGGTAGAGCACCGTGTCGTCGGAGATGCGGCCGATCGTGGCCTCGTGGCCCACCTGCGCGGTGGCGTTGCGCACGTCCATGGCGGGGATCGTGTCGGAGCGGGAGATGTCGTCGAGCATGAGGCTCTGGCAGCTCACGCTGCAGCGCGCGCGATCCGCGTGGCGGCCAATGACGACGGAGCTGCGGAACGTGTTCACGCCGCCGTCCTTGGAGATGGACTTCGTGCTCACGGACGCCGTGGTGTCCGCGCCGTTCATGATCACTTTGCAGCCGGTGTCCAGGTCCTGCGTGGCGCCGGCGAAGGTTATGCCGGTGAACTCGCAGGTGCCGCGGTCGCCCGCCATGATCGTGGTGGGGTAGAGGTAGCTCACGTGGCTGCCAAAGGAGCCGGAGACCCACTCCATTTTGGCGTCCGCGCCGATCTTCGCGCGCTTGGTGTTGAGGTTGTACATGTTCTTGGACCAGTTCTCGATCGTGGAGTAGCGCAGGCGCGCGCCGTCCTTCACGAAGAGCTCCACGGCGCCGGCGTGGAGGTTGGCCTCGTAGTACTTGGGCGCGGAGCAGCCCTCGATGAAGTGCAGGTCAGCGCCGGGCTCAACGATGATGAGCGTGTGCTCGAACTGACCCGCGCCGGCGGCGTTCAGGCGGAAGTAGCTCTGCAGCGGGTAGGGCAGCGTCACGCCGGCGGGCACGTAGACAAACGAGCCGCCCGACCACACGGCGTAGTGCAGCGCCGCGAACTTGTGGTCGGTGGGCGGGATCAGCGTGCCGAAGTACTCGTGCACCACCGGCTCCCACTTCGGGTCGTGCAGGGCGTCCTCGATCGTGGTGTAGATCACGCCCTGCTCGGCCACCTCCTCGCGCATGTTGTGGTAGACGATCTCCGAGTCGTACTGGGCGCCCACGCCGGCGAGGCTCTCGCGCTCTGCCTCGGGGATGCCCAGGCGCTCAAAGGTGTCCTTGATGTCCTCGGGAACGTCGTCCCAGCTCTTGGCCTGCTTGGTCTTGGGCGAGACATACGTGGAGATGTGGTCCAGGTCCAGGCCTTCGATGCTCGGGCCCCAGTTCGGCGCCATCTCGCGCGCGTGGTAGAGGTCGAGCGCGCGCAGGCGCATCTCGAGCATCCACTCCGGCTCGTCCTTCTTGGCGGAGATCGCGCGGACGATCTCCGGCGTCAGGCCGTCGTCGTAGCGCTCGTAGCCCTCCTCGGACTTGGTGAAGTCGTAGAGGGAGCGATCGACGTCGGCGACCTCGGTGCGGCGGCGCTCCTCGCTCACTCGGCATCACCGGCCTTGGGACAGCCGTCGCAGTCCTCGCACTTCTCAAAGCGCTCGAAGCCGTTCTTGTCAATGTCGGCGATGAGGTCCGCCGGGCCCTCGGCCACCATGCGGCCGTGGACCATGACGTGGGTGCGGTCCACCTCCAGGCGCTCGAGAATGCGCGTGTTGTGCGTGATCACGATCAGCGCGCCGCCCACCTGCTCGCGGTAGGCCTGAATGCCGCGGGAGACGATGCCCAGGGCGTCAACGTCCAGGCCGGAGTCGGTCTCGTCGAGAATGGCCAGCTTGGGCTGGAGCAGCAGCAGCTGGAGCATCTCGATCTTCTTCTTCTCGCCGCCGGAGAAGCCCACGTTGAGCTCGCGCATGAGGAAGCCCTGGTCGAGCTCCAGCTGGTCGGCGATGGCGCCCACGCGCTCGCGGAACTTGCGCGCGGTGGTCTTGAGCTCCGGGCGCATCTGGCAGATCGAGCGCAGGAAGCTGTAGAGCGGCACGCCGGGCACCTCGACGGGCGCCTGGTAGGAGAGGAAGACGCCGGCGAGCGAGCGCTTGTCGGCGGAGAGCTCGGTGACGTCCGCGCCGTCGAACTCGATGCGCCCGGAGGTCACGCGGTAGGCGGGGTCGCCCATGATCACGTGGCCGAGCGTGGACTTGCCGGCACCGTTGGGGCCCATGAGGACGTGGCACTCGCCGGCGCCCACGGCCAGGTCGACGCCGTGCAGAATGGGCTTGTCCTCGGTCCCTGCCGAGAGGTTGCTCACGGTGAGCAGCTGGGTAGCCATGTTTTGCCTTTCTCCTCGCGGGTCGCGTGGCGCCCGCGTCGTTTTTGTTGCCTAAATCATAGTAATGAGTGGGGAATTAAAGGCAAGCCTCGGGGCGAGAAAAACGCGCGCTCACAACAATTCCTACTAGCTTGGGGGCATTTTAAATTCGACCATGCGCGCTGAACGGGACTTCCGCTTTCAGCGTTTTGCAAAGAAGTTGCCAAAATGTCCGCGATATGCACGATTTGAAGACGACTTTGCGGCGGCGTCCGTAGATTCGGAAGTTTTGTGACATCGTTTCGCCAGTTGAGGCATGTCGAATTGCGGCACAGCCGCGTTAATTCGTGCACGTCATGTAAAAAATGGCAACGGCAACCCAAATTGCTCATTCGTCAAAGAAGTACCATGTGCGCGGGCGCTCGGTGCTCGGTGCGCGGGAAGGCGGTTATCGGAATGGACGCGTGGAAGCGGCTCGGCGGCTTCATAGGGAGCCACATGGCGGTCGTCTCGCCGGTGTGCGTGGCGCTCGGCGTGCTGTTTCCGCAGGTTGACCTTGTCCTTCACCCGTTCGTGACGCCCTTCTTCGCGTTCATGACGTTTCAGAGCGCGCTCTCCAACACCTTTGCCAACCTTGCGCGGACGGCGCGCCACCCGGCCCCCATGTTCGTCTCGCTGGTGCTTGCCACGGTCGTCATGCCCTGCGCGGCGTGCGTGCTCGCGACGGCGCTCTTCGGCTCGAACCCCAACCTCGTGTGCGGAATCGTGCTCGAGTACAGCGTGCCCGTCGCGGTGGTCGCGGCCATGTGGACCAACATGCTCGGCGGCGACCCGGCGCTCACGCTCGCCACGATCCTCGTGTCCACGGTGGCCGCGCCGGTCACGATTCCCCTGACCCTGCACGTTCTTCTCGGCCAGACGGTGGAGATTGACGCGGCGAGAATGGTGGGGGAGATGGCGGTCTCGATCGCGCTGCCGGCGCTCGCGGGGACGCTGGCGAACGACCTCTCGCACGGCCGTGCGGCGCGCGAGCTCTCGCCGGTGATCGCGCCGGCTGCCAAGATCGCGCTCGTGCTGGTCATTCTCAGCAACTCCACCGGTGTGGCGCCCTACGTGCGCCACCTCACGCCGACGCTCGTCGCGGTGGCGGTCTTCATTGCCGCGTTCGCGTCATGCGGCTACGCGCTCGGGCTTCTCGCCGCGCGCGTCCTGCGCTGTCCGGACGACCAGGCCGCCTCGATGACCTTTCTCGTGGGCATGCGCAACATTTCGGCCGGCGCCGTGATCGCGGGGGAGTACTTTCCCGGCGAGGTAATGTTTCCCGTGGTCATAGGGACGCTCTTCCAGCAGGTGCTGGCCGCGAGCTTTGGCAGCCTGCTGCGCCGGCTGCGCCGCGGGGAGCACGAGGCGCGCGCCGCGGCCTAGTGGTGACGGTACATGCGCGGGCGCGGCTTGCCGTCGTCGAGAATGACGGCAAGGCCGGCAATGACGACGAACGCAATGAATATGAGTCGCTTCATGGTGACCTCCCTCGTTGCTGTTGGGACCATCCTCGCAGGCGAGAGGGTCGAGAGCCATCGAAGCGGCTTACTGTCGGCTTTCACTTTCGTAAGGTTGGGGGCGCGCGGCGTTCTCTTCTCGCCAATACGCGACTTCCAACGAATGGGGCGCCAAAAACGTTGGTAATCGCGTATCCACAGAAGCAAATACGCAATTGCCAACAGAATCGGGCGCCAAAACGTAGGAAAGCGCGTATTGGCGAGAAGAGCCTCGGGTCGCGTCCGGTTGTGGGGCAAAGAATTTATGCGCTGCCGAGAAGAGCATCAAACTTGTTGCCCAAAACAGGAAGGTTTCGGTGGAGAAACGGCATCCTGCGCGCACGGGTGGCCTGTGGCGGCCTGTCGTAGAATGGGGCGCAGTCAAGATTGGAGGACTCATGCCCCTTACCAAGGAAGACGTCGCGGGCATCGCGGACTACGCGCGGATCGCGCTCACGCCCGAGGAGCTCGACGAGATGACCGCGTACATGAACAGCGCGATCGACCTGCTCGAGCCCATCCGCCAGTACGACCTCGAGGGCGTCGAGCCCACGTTCCACCCCATCGGCGACCTCTCCAACGTGATGGCCGACGACGTGCCGGACACCGAGGTGCGCCACCTGAGCGTGGACGTGGCGCTCAAGAACGCCGGCGCGTCCCGCGACCGCAGCTTCCGCGTGCCGTCCATCCTCGGTGATCAGGGGGGTGACCGCTGATGGCAAACTTCGACCAGCTCTCCGCGCGCGAGATCGCGGCGGGCGTCGCAAACGGCGACTTCACCGCCACCGAGGTGGCCCGCGCCGCGCTCGAAGCCGTGGAGGCCCGCGACGGCGAGGTCAAGGCGTTCCTGCAGGTCTCCGCCGACCTTGCGCTTGCAGCCGCCGAGGCGACCGACAAGGCCCGCGCGGCGGGCGAGAAGCTCGGTCCGCTCGCCGGCGTTCCCGTGGCCTTCAAGGACAACATGCACCTCGTGGGCACCCGCACCACCTGCGCCTCGCGCATGCTCGAGAACTACGAGTCCACGTTCACGGCAACCTGCGTCCAGCGCATGCTCGACGCCGGCGCCACGCCCGTGGGCAAGACCAACATGGACGAGTTCGCCTTTGGCAGCTCCACCGAGTCCTCTGCCTTCCACCCCACGGCCAACCCGTGGGACACCGAGCGCGTCCCGGGCGGCTCCTCGGGCGGCTCCGCGGCGGCCGTCGCCTCCGGAGAGGTCACGGTCTCGCTGGGCTCGGACACCGGCGGCTCCATCCGTCAGCCGGCCTCCCTCTGTGGCGTCGTGGGCCTCAAGCCTACCTACGGCGCGGTTAGCCGCTACGGCGTGGTGGCCTTTGGCTCCTCGCTCGACCAGGTCGGTCCCTTCGGCCGCAGCGTCGAGGACGTGGCCCTGGCCATGAACGCGCTCACGTGCGGGGGTCGCGACCCGTGGGACTCCACGAGCCAGCCGGTCGCCACGGATTTTCTCGTCCACCTGAACGACTCCATCGAGGGTCGCAAGGTCGGCATCGTGCCCGCTCTCATGGAGGCCGCCGGCCTCACCGACGAGGTCCGCGACGCCGTCACCGCCGCCGGTCGCGCGCTGCAGGACCAGGGCGCCGAGCTTGTGGAGGTGGACCTCCCCAACATAGCCTCCGCCATCGCCGCCTACTATGTGATCGCGCCGTGCGAGGCCTTCTCCAACCTCGCGCGCTTTGACGGCGTGCGCTACGGCTACCAGGAGCCCGGCCAGGCAACCCTTGCCGAGCAGACCTCGCTCTCCCGCGCGCACGGCTTTGGCGAGGAGGCCAAGCGCCGTCAGATGCTGGGCGCCTACCTTCTCTCCAGCGGCACCTACGACACGTACTACTACCCGGCGCAGCAGGTCCGCACCCTGATCACGGCCGACTACGCCCGCGCCTACGAGCAGTGCGACGTCATCCTCATGCCGGCCGCGCCGCGCACGGCGTTCAAGTTCGGCGAGCTCAGTGACCCCACGCAGATGTACGCGTCGGACCTGTTCACGATCTCCAACAACATTGTCGGCAACGGTGGCGTCTCCGTGCCGCTGGGCCTGGGCGCCGCCTCCGGCCTGCCCGTCTCCGCGCAGCTGCAGGGACCGGCCTTCGCCGACGCCACGCTGCTCACGTTTGCGCGCGCGATCGAGCGGTCCTTCTCGCCCGCCGGCTCCGGGGCCCCCGTCGCGCCCGCGTTTGCCGGGAAGGGAGGTGAGCTCGCATGAAGAAGCTCGCCGAGGTCCTCAGGGACTGGGAGGCCGTGATCGGCCTCGAGGTCCACACCGAGCTCACCACGCTCGAGACCAAGATGTTCTGCAACTGCCGCCTCTCCCACGACGACGAGCCCAACACCAACGTCTGCCCCGTCTGCCTGGGCATGCCGGGCGCGCTGCCCGTGCCCAACGAGAAGGCCATCGAGTCGATCGTCATGGCGGGCCTGGCCACCAACTGCGAGATCCAGCGCCACTCCATGTTCTACCGGAAGCACTACTTCTACCCGGACATGGCCAAGAACTTCCAGACCACGCAGGGGCCCGTGGCATTCTGCATGCACGGCCACCTGGACCTGGAGGTTGCCGGCGCCGGCGCCAAGGAGCGCCCGGACTCCACGGTCGAGAAGAACGACGACGGCAGCTACGTGGCGCCCATCCGGATTCTGCGCATCCACATGGAGGAGGACGCCGCCAAGATGGTGCACGTGGGCGGCGAGGAGGGCCGCATCACCGCGGCCACCGAGTCCCTCATCGACTACAACCGCTGCGGCACGCCGCTCATCGAGCTCGTCACCGAGCCCGACCTGCGCACGCCCGAGGAGGCGCGCCTCTTCATGGAGAAGCTGCGCCAGACCTTCCTCACGCTCGGCATCTCCGACTGCTCGCTCGAGAGCGGCTCCATGCGCTGCGACGGCAACATCTCGCTGCGCCGCCGCGGCGAGACCAAGTTTGGCACCAAGACCGAGATGAAGAACATCAACTCGTTCAAGAGCCTGCACGACGCGCTCGAGTACGAGATCTGCCGCCAGGCCGAGGTGCTCGAGGAGGGTGGCATCGTCTACCAGGAGACGCGCCACTGGGAGCCCTCGCGCCGCCGCACCGTGGTCATGCGCGTCAAGGAGACCGCTGACGACTACCGTCTCTTCCCGGACCCCGACCTCGCGCCCTTCGACCTCACGGACGAGTTCGTGGAGCGCTGCCGCGCGCGCATCCCGGAGCTGCCGGACGCCAAGCGCGACCGCTACATGGCGGACTTTGGCCTCAAGCGCGCCGACGCCGCCCAGCTCGCGGGCGACCCGACGGTCGCGGCCTTCTTCGAGCAGGCGCTTTCCGCGGCGGGCGAGAAGAACGTGGAGACCGTGGCCAAGGTCATGGTGAACCTCGCCCCCAGCTACGACGCCCTCACGCCGGCGCAGGTCGCGAGCCTCTCGGCGCTTCTCGCCGAGGACGCGATCACGTTTGCCCAGGCGCGCGAGGTGCTCGACGCGGTCAACGGCACCGGCGAGGACCCGGCCGCCTACGTGGACGCCCACGGCATGCGCCAGTCCACCGACGAGGGCGCGCTTGGCGTCATCGTGGACGAGGTGCTCGCGCGCTGCACCGACCAGGTCCAGCAGTATCGCGATGGCAACAAGAAGGTGCTCGGGTTCCTCGTGGGGCAGTGCATGAAGGCGGCCAAGGGCTCCGGCAACCCCAAGGCCTTCAACAAGATGCTGGCGGAGAGGCTCGAGTCGTAAGGGTCCGCCCGTGCCTCTCGAGCGCCGCTACCACAGTTGGGTCTGGGCTGGTAGACTTCCGGGGCGAGGGCGTTGTCGTGCGCGAGGGGGGTCGCGGTGGGCGAGAAGGACGAGCAGGTCGCGGAGGGTGTCGAGCCGGTTGCGGAGGAGATGACGCCCGACGAGGCGCGTCGGGCGGAGAGGCTCTCGCGGCGGCGCATGGCCTACAGCTTCCCGCAGTTCTTCGCCCTGCTCAACGCGGGACTCATCCTCACGGCCGTGGCGCTCGTGCTGTTCAAGACGCCCAACCACCTGGCCTTTGGCGGAACCACCGGCTTCGCGATTCTCTTCAACGCCGCGCTGCCGGCACTTCCGGTCTCTGCGTACATGTGGATCATGAACGCCGTGCTCGTTCTTCTCGGCTTTATCTTCTTGGAGCGCAAGGCGGTGCTGTGGAGCGCGTTCGCGTCGTTTGCGCTCTCGGGCTACACCTCGCTCTTTGAGTGGCTGTTCCCGGTGACGAGCTCGATCACCGGCGACCTCTGGCTTGACGTCTGCTTTGCGGTGCTGCTGCCGGCCGTGGGCTCGGCGCTGGTCTTTGACATTGGCGCGTCCACCGGCGGCACGGACATTCTGGCCATGATCTTGCGCAAGCGCACCGACATAGAGATCGGCAAGGCGCTCTTCGCCGTGGACGTGGGCGTGGTCGTGGCGGCGATCGGGCTCTTTGGGCCGCGCGTGGGCCTCTACTGCGTGCTCGCGCTCATTGGCAAGACCTTCGTGGTGGACGGCTTCATAGAGTCCATTCGCCAGCGCAAGGTCTGCCAGGTCATTTGCGACCACCCGCGTGACGTGGAGGAGTTCATTGTCAAGAAGCTGGGCCGCACCGCCACGGTGACCTTTGGCTGGGGCGCGTACTCCGGCAAGCGCCAGACGATCCTCACCAGCGTGCTCTCGCGCCGCGAGGCCATGCGGCTGCGCCTCTTTGTGCGCGCGACGGACCCGACCGCGTTCATAACCATTGTGAGCAGCTCCGAGATCATTGGCCGCGGTTTCCGTGGCGTGAACTAGTCGGCGTGGCGCCGGGCGAGAAGCGCCTGTGCGAACGCGTACCCGCCGGAAAAGCCGCCGATGGCGAGGCCGAGTCCCGGGGTGAGTGTGAACTCGAGCCCCGCGACCCCGCGCCCTACGGCCCATGGATTGCCCTGCGCGATCGAGCGGACCATCAGGTAGAGCTGCCAGTTCATGACCGAGCAGAGGATGAGGACCGCGATGACGTCGGCCGTCACGAGCGCGCCCGCCACCGCGAGCTGCCAGGTGCGGCCCGTGTCCCGGAGGCCGAGCGCCGCGAGGGTGATGGCGGTCACGCACACGGCCACGTGACCGATGCTGAGCGCCCACAGTAGGGCGGCGAGGCGCCCGCCGGAGACGCTCTGCAGGAAGGCGACGACCTGCGCGACGCGGTCCCCGACGAGCGGCATGCTTCGCAGCGACTCCGAGACGGTAAGCAGCGCGTCCGCCAACCTGCCCGCCGAGAGCGGCATGGTCGCGAGCGGGAGCTCCACGCCCACGACGGCCACGGTCCCAAAGAGCGCCAGCGCGCCGGCGACGATGCCCAGCACGCCCGACAGGGTCCTCGCGCTCCGCATCCCCATCATCTCCCGTCGTTCTTCTCGCCCAATGAGAGCGTCCCGGCTCCCTTCCAACCTAGGTCCAAGGGGCGGGTGCGGTGGCGAGAATGACGGTGAACTTACATCTCGCACACATTAGGGGGCCTGCGGCATTCTCGCAATGTGGCCACAAAGGTGTATACTGTAGCTACGGTGAGGGAGGATGACATGAAGGAGCTTTCTGCGGTGGGCGTCCGCGAGGCGAAGAACCGATTCAGCGAGCTGACCGCGCAGGTCAATGAGCTGGGGTCAACGCTCGTGGTGCTCAAGAACAACAGGCCGTGGGTTACCATCCACCCGGCCGATCCCCAGGCGGCCAGCCGTCGCGCGCGTCTCGAGCGCTTTCATGCGCTCACCGCCTCTATCGAGCGGGATGTCTCGCGTGAGCCGGCTTGGGCGGCGGACAAGAGCGACCGCGAGCTGCTCGACGAGGAGAGGGTGAGGCGCTTTGGCTAGGGTCGTGCTCGACACCAATATCATCCTCGACTATCTCAGCGCGACGCGCGAGAGGCACCAGGATGCCGCCGACCTGCTTGAGGCGCTGCTCTCCTCGGATGACAAGACGCCCGTGATCCTTGCGGCCGGCATCAAGGACGCCTATTACATCCTGTGTCGCCACTATCATGACGAGGCACTCGTGCGGGCGCGGTTGGACGACTTCCGCGCGCTGATGGAGGTGGCGGAGCTTACGGGTCCTATCCTGGATGCGGCCTTCGCGTCGGACGAGCCGGACCTCGAGGACGGCATCGTCCGCGCGACGGCGGAGCTTCTGGGCGCCGAGACGATCGTCACGCGTGACGCGTCCGCCTATCGCGGGTCTCGCGTCCCCAGCATGGATGCCCGAGCGTACTGCGCCGCGCTCGAGTAGAGCCACGAGAACGTCCGGAAGTGCCCGGTCTACGCGTCCCTCTCGCTGGCGCGGGCCTCGTCGAGGTAGTTGTAGAGCGTGTACTTGGAGATCCCGAAGTACTTGCAGACCTTGGGGCCGCTCTTGGTGATGAGGAACGCGCCGGTGTCGTTGAGGTAGCGGATCGCGCGGACCTTCTCCTCCTTGGTCATGAGCGCCACGGGCGTGCCCACGAGCTGGACGCTCTGCTCGATGAGGTCGTCCAGCAGGTCGGCCACGCTGCGCACGATCGGCTCCGGCTCGCGCGGCGCGCTGGGGCCCGTGCCCACGACCTCGGCGATTGTGTCGCCCATGGCGCGCAGGATCGTTATGTCGTAGTTGACGGCAAAGATGCCCACCGTGCGGCCCTCGTCGTCGCGGATGAACACGGTCGACGACTTGAGGATCTTGCCGTCCGCGGTCTTGGTGAGGTAGGCGAGGCGGTCCTCGAGACGCTCCGTGCCGGCGTGCAGCGCCTCCAGCACCACGTGGCTCGGCCCGTCGCCGAGCTTGCGGCCGGTGACGTGGCCGTTCTCGATGGCGACGATCGAGTGGCTGGGGTCGGTCGTCTCGAGGTCGTGAACGACGACCTCGCACCCGCTGCCAAACTGCAGCGCGAGCGCGTGGGCGAGCCGCTTGTAGAAGTCGAGCTGTGTCTCGGTCATGTCGTTCTCCTCGCATTGTGTGAACGAGAGAGATGGTACCCGAAAAGGGAAGCCAGCCAAACTTTTTGTTTGGTCCCGTCCGCGCACGAGCGGGCCGGTGAGGCCGAGAAGAACGTCCTGACGTCGCGTTATATCAACGCGAGGACAACGAAAACTTTTTGGAGGCCATCGCGCACCCGACCGCTCACGCCCCGCAACCTACCGTCTGACAGATTTTCATCGAAGCAGACAATTTGTTAGCACGCCCCGCGCAATACTATCGAAACATAGTCGGAGCACCGTGGAGAGGACGAGTATGTCGAAGACGCAAGCGGCGGAGGAGAAGGGGTCCTCCGCGATCCTGTTCCAGCGCGAGGGGATGCCGCCGATCGGCGAAATGCTGCCCTGCGCGCTCCAGCACGTGCTGGCGTCCTTCGCCGGCATAATCACGCCCGCGATCCTCATTGCGGCCACGTTCAACTTCACTGCCCAGGAGAAGACCGACATAATCCAGGTCGCGCTAATCCTCTCCGCCATCGACACGGCGCTCCAGGCCTTCGCGCCGTTCCGCCGCATCGGCGGCAACCTGCCGATCGTCATGGGCGTGTCGTTTGCGTTCCTGCCGGCGCTGCAGGCCATGGGCGCCACGTTCTCCTTCGGTGCGCTGCTCGGCGGCGAGATCGTGGGCGGCGTCGCGGCCATCCTCTTTGGCATCTTCTACGGCAAGCTCAAGGCCTTCTTCCCGCCGGTCGTCACCGGCACGGTAATCTTCACGATCGGCGTCTCGCTCTACCCGACGGCGATCAAGTACATGGCCGGCGGCGAGGGCACCCCGCTCTGGGGCACGCCGCAGGCCTGGTGCGTGGCGCTCGTCACGTTTGCCGTGGTCTTTGGTCTCAACAACTTTGCCAAGGGCACCCTCAAGCTGGGCAGCGTCTTCTTTGGCATGATCGCCGGCATTATCGTGTCCGCGCCCTTCGGCATGCTGGACTTCTCCGCTGTGGGCACCGCCGGCGTCTTTGCCTTCCCCAAGATCATGCCGTACCCGATCGAGTTCCACCCCGAGGTCTGCATCACGCTCGCCGTGGTCTACCCGATGGTGGCCATCCAGGTGATCGGCGATGTCTCCGCCGCCTGCCTCGGCGCCATGGACCGCATGCCCGACGAGCGCGAGCTCTCCGGCGCCATCGTCTCCCAGGGCGCCACGTCGCTCGTCTCCGCCTTCATCGGCGGCCTGCCCACCTCCGCGCTGGGCCAGAACGTGGGCATAATCTGCTCCAACAAGGTCGTCAACAAGTGGGTCTTCGTGACCGTGGCGGCGGTCTTTGCCGCGGCCGGCCTGCTGCCGCAGCTCTCCGCGCTGCTCACGGCCATTCCGCAGCCGGTCATTGGCGGCGCCACGGTGGGCGTCTTTGGCACGATCACCATGAACGGCGTCCGCATGTTCACCAAGGACGGCCTCACCCCGCGCGTCACCACGATCGTGGGCACCTCGGTGGTCTTTGGCCTGGGCATATGGATGGCTTCGGGGTGCCTCGCGGGCGAGGGCATGCCCAGCTGGGTGACCACCGTCATTGGCTCCAACGCCATTACCCCGGCCGCGCTCATGGCAATCATCCTCAACCTCATCCTCCCCAAGCCCGAGAAGTAGTTCTGTTAGTTGGGGACAGTCCCCAATTAACACAAATATTTTATGTAAATTGGGGACTGTCCCCAATTAACAGATAGGAGACGTCATGCTGCTCGTCACCAACGGTCGCGTCATAACGCGCGACGCTGACAACGCCTACCTCGAGAACGGCGCCGTCGCCATAGAGGGCGAGAAGATCGCCGAGGTCGGTGACGCCACGGCGCTGGCCGAGAAGTACCCCCAGGCTGAGGTCGTGGACGCCCACGGCGGCGTCATCATGCCGGGCCTGGTGAACTGCCACACCCACATTTACTCCGGCCTGGCCCGCGGCCTTGCCATCAAGGGCTGCAACCCCACCAACTTCCTCGAGAACCTCGAGCAGCAGTGGTGGAAGATCGACGACAACCTCACGCTCGACGGCACCCGCGCGAGCGCCTACGCCACCGTGCTCGACAGCCTGCGCGACGGCGTGACCACGATCTTTGACCACCACGCGAGCTTCTGCGAGATCCCGGGCTCCCTCTTTGCGATCAAGGACGTCTGCGAGGAGACGGGCATCCGCGCGTGCCTGTGCTACGAGACCTCCGACCGCCGCGGCGACGAGAAGCGCGACCAGGCGATCGCCGAGAACGCCGAGTTCGCGCAGTGGGCCGCCAAGCAGGACTCCGGCATGATCGCCGCCATGTTCGGCGGGCACGCCACCTTCACGCTCTCCGACGAGACCATGGACAAAATGGCCGAGGCCAACGATGGCCTCACCGGCTTCCACATTCACGTCTGCGAGGGCATGAACGACGTCTGGGACAGCCGGCAGAACCGCGGCGGGATCTCACCAATCGAGCGCCTGCTGCAGCACGACCTCCTGGGCCCGCGCACCATGCTCGGCCACTGCATCCACGTCACGCCCGCCGAGATGGACATCATCAAGGAGACCGGCACCCACATCGTCAACAACCCCGAGTCCAACATGGGCAACGCCGTGGGCTGCGCGCCGGTGCTCGAGTTCTTCCGCCGCGGTATCTCGGTGCACATGGGCACGGACGCCTACACGCACGACATGCTGGAGAGCCTCAAGGTCTTCCTGATCATTCAGCGCCACAACGCGGCCATGCCCAACGTGGGCTGGGTCGAGGCCATGACCATGCTCTTCCAGAACAACCCCGCCATGGCGAGCGCCTACTTCGGGCGCGAGATTGGCGTCCTCAAGTCCGGCGCCGCGGCTGACGTGATCGTCATGGACTACCCGGTCTTCACGCCCTTCTCGGACGAGAACGTCGACGGCCACATGCTCTTCGGCATGATGGGCAAGAACTGCCGCACCACGATCGTCAACGGCAGGGTGCTCTACAAGGACCGCGAGTTCGTGGCCTTCGACGAGGAGCGCATCAACGCCTGGACCCTCGAGCAGAGCAAGTTGCTCTGGGGCACGCTCAACGAGCGCACGTACTAGGTCGAACTGAGGTCGGCGAGCGGGGGAGGGCCCGCGCGCCGCAGGAGAGGAGCAACAATGAGCGACGTCATGAGGCCGATTCCGTTTGCGCAGGTCATGGACTGGGTCCTGACCGAGCACGAGACCCAGGGTGCCATCTTCGGCGTGCGCAAGGCCTACGTCCACGAGGGCGGCGCCGAGCCCATCTTTGCCGAGAAGATCGAGACCCCCTTTGGCCCGGCTGCCGGCCCCAACACCCAGCTTGCGCAGAACATAATCGCCTCCTACGTGGCGGGCTCGCGCTTCTTTGAGCTCAAGACCGTCCAGGTCATGGACGGCGAGGAGCTCTCCGCCTGCGTGAACAAGCCCTGCATCGTGGCCGAGGACGAGTGCTACAACTGCGAGTGGTCCACCGAGCTCACGGTTCCGCAAGCCTTCGCCGAGTACGTCAAGGCCTGGTGGGCCTGCAAGCTCATCGCCCGCGAGTACGGCCTGGGCGACCCGGACGGCTTCGTCTTCAACATGTCCGTGGGCTACAGCCTCGAGGGAATTCAGAGCCCCAAGGTGGACGCCTACATAGAGGGCATGAAGGACGCCTCCGGCACCGAGGTCTGGGCCGAGTGCCGCGACTGGGCCCTCGCCAACCTCGACCGCTTCCAGAACGTCGACGCCGACTTCGTGAACGCCGTCTCCCCGCAGGTCTCCAACTCCGTCACCGAGTCCACACTCCACGGCTGCCCGCCTGACGAGATCGAGCGCATCGCCACCTACCTCATTACCGAGAAGGGCGTGAACACCTACATAAAGTGCAACCCCACGCTTTTGGGCTACGACTTCGCGCGCGAGCGCCTGAACGAGCTCGGCTTTGACTACATAGTCTTCGACGACACGCACTTCCGCGAGGATCTGCAGTGGGTCGACGCCGTTCCCATGTTCGAGCGCCTGATCGAGCTCTGTGCCGAGAAGAACCTCGCATTTGGCGTCAAGCTCACCAACACGTTCCCGGTGGACGTGACCCGCGGCGAGCTGCCGAGCGAGGAGATGTACATGTCCGGCCGCTCGCTCTTCCCGCTCACGATCGAGCTCGCGCGCCGCATTGCCCGCCAGTTTGACGGCCGCCTGCGGATCTCCTACTCCGGCGGCGCCGACGCCCGCAACATAAGCGAGCTCTACGCGGCCGGGATCTGGCCGATCACCATGGCCACCAACGTCCTCAAGCCCGGCGGCTACGAGCGCTTCTTCCAGATCGCCGGTCTTCTCGCCGGCGCGCCGCGCCTGGACTACGTGGACGTGGACGCCGTGACCGCGCTGGCCTCCCGCACCGCCTCCGGCAAGGACTACCAGAAGCCGATCAAGCCGGCCAAGCCTCACAAGGTCGACGCCGAGCTCCCGCTCATGAGCTGCTTCACGGCGCCGTGCCGCACCGGCTGCCCCATTCAGCAGGACATTCCGGCCTACCTCTCCCGCGTGGACGAGGGCAAGTTCGCCGAGGCGCTCCAGATCGTCGTGGAGCGCAACGCCCTGCCGCACATCACCGGCAACCTCTGCCCGCACCCCTGCGGCGCAAAGTGCGAGCGCAGCTTCTACGAGCCCGAGGGTGCGCGCATCCGCGAGTCCAAGCTGGCAGCCGCGCGCGGCGGCTTCGACGAGGTCGTGAAGAAGCTCCGTGCTGCTGGTCCTTCTCGGCTGGCTTCCGCGGCCGATAAGAACGTGGCGGTCGTGGGCGGCGGCCCGGCGGGACTCGCCACCGCGTTCTTCCTCACGCGCGCGGGCGCCAAGGTCACCATTATCGAGCGCACCGACAAGCTCGGCGGCGTGGCGCGCCACGTCATCCCCGAGTTCCGCATCTCCCACGACGACATCGACAAGGACGTGGCCCTCTGCCTCGCCTTTGGCGCGCAGGTCCAGATGGGGCGCGAGGTCACGAGCGTCCAGCAGCTCTTTGACGAGGGGTTCACGGACGTCGTGGTGGCCACGGGCGCGTGGGCGCCGGGCAAGGTGGGCCTCAAGGCCGGCGAGGAGATCGACGTCCTGGAGTTCCTCGAGGCCGCCAAGGCCGGCGAGCCTTGTGCGCTCGGCACCGACGTCGTGATCGTGGGCGCCGGCAACACCGCCATGGACGCCGCGCGCGTGGCCAAGCGCGCCGAGGGCGTCAAGAACGTGCGCATCGTGTACCGCCGCACCAAGAAGGAGATGCCGGCGGACGAGGAGGAGCTGCAGCTGGCCCTCGAGGAGGGCGTGGAGCTCTGCGAGCTTCTCGCCCCGATCGGCGTGGCAGGTGGCCAGCTGGCCTGCGAGGTCATGCGCCTCGGCGAGCCGGACGAGTCGGGCCGTTGCCGCCCCGAGCCCACGGGCGACACCGTGGACGTCCCGGCCACGGCTGTGATCTGCGCCGTGGGCGAGCAGATCGAGCGCGGGCTCTACGAGGGCGCGGGTGTGGAGGTCGACCGCCGCGGCCGCCCGGCCGGCACCGCCACCGGCGTGGACCACGTCTGGGCCGCCGGCGACTGCCGTCGCGGGCCGGCCACCTTCGTGGAGGCCATCGCCGACGCGCAGGCCGTTGCCCGCGACCTGGCCGGCGTCGACTTCAACGCCTATGCCGAGAAGAACGTGCGTGCCGACAGGCTCGATGCCATCATGGCGCGCAAGGGCGACGTCTGCCTCGACGTTGCCGGCTGCGAGACGAGCCGCTGCCTGGGCTGCGCCACCGTCTGCGAGGTCTGCTGCGACGTCTGCCCCAACCGCGCCAACGTGGCGATCAAGGTGCCCGGCCTCGCGCAGGAGCAGGTCGTCCACGTGGACGGCATGTGCAACGAGTGCGGCAACTGCGCTGTCTTCTGCCCGTGGAGCGGTCGCCCGTACAAGGACAAGCTCACGCTCTTCTGGAGCTCCGAGGACATGGACGCAAGCGAGAACCGCGGCTGGGTGCCGCTGCCCGACGGACGCGTCCGCGTGCGCCTGGCGTCCGGCGAGGGCACCTACGACGTGGACGACGCCGCCTGCGGCCTGCCCGAGGACGTGCGCCTCACCATTGCCGCGGTTCGCGACAACTACGCCTACCTGCTGGCCAAGTAACTTCGTGCGACCCGCGGGCCGAGGTTCTTCTCGCCCGCGGGCCTCGCACGCAAGGAGGGGAGAGACATGGACGACGAGCTCAAGCGCATCTGGGTCGCCGACGAGGGCTGCATAGGCTGCCGCCTCTGCGAGCGCGCGTGCCCCACCGGCGCCATGCGCGTGGAGGACAAGCAGGCCCGGATTGACTACACGCTCTGCATCGCGTGCGGCATGTGCGCCACCAAGTGCCGCAAGGGCGTCATCCACGACACGCTGGGCATCTACGCCCCGGCCCAGTAGGGGAGGAGAGCATGGCAGCTGGAACCGCCGTCAAGGCACCCGCCGAGTACCGCTTCACCGTCAACGGCGAGGAGCAGGTCGTCACCTGCGACAAGCCGCTCCTGCGCTACCTGCGCGACGAGCTTCATCTCACCTCCGTCAAGGACGGCTGCTCCGAGGGCGCGTGCGGCACCTGCACCGTGCTCGTGGACGACCGTGCCACCAAGGCGTGCGTCCTCACCACGCGCCTGGCCGCGGGTCGCAGCATCGTGACCGTGGAGGGCCTGCCCCACGAGGAGCAGGAGGCCTTCGTCTACGCCTTCGGCGCCGTGGGTGCCGTCCAGTGTGGATTTTGCATCCCCGGCATGGTCATGGCGGGCGCGGCTCTCATCCACAAGGTGCCCGACCCCACCGAGGACCAGGTCAAGGTTGCCATCCGTGGCAACGTCTGCCGTTGCACCGGCTACAAGAAGATCATCGAGGGCATCCTGCTCGCCGCCGCCATCCTGCGGGGCGAGAAGAGCATCGACCCCGAGCTCGAGCGCGGCGACGACTACGGCGTGGGCAAGCGCGCCTTCCGCGTTGACGTGCGCCGCAAGGTCCTGGGCTTTGGCAAGTACCCCGACGACATCGACGAGCGCGACTTCCCCGACCTCACCTACGCCAGCGCCGTGCGCTCCAAGTACCCGCGCGCCCGCGTGGTCAGGATCGACGCCGAGAAGGCCCGCGCCATGCCGGGCGTCCTTGCCGTGCTCACCGCCGCTGACGTGCCCGTGAACGCGGTGGGACACCTGCTATACGACTGGGACGTCATGACCGCCGAGGGCGACGTCACGCACTGCGTGGGCGACGCCATCGCGCTCGTGGTGGCCGAGGACGCCGCCACGCTCGAGAAGGCCAAGAAGGCCGTCAAGGTGGAGTACGAGGTGCTCGAGCCGGTGCGCTCGATCGAGGAGGCCCGCGCCGAGGGCGCCCCCGTCCTCCACAAGCCCTACCTCGCCTTCGGCAACTGGGTCACGCCCGAGAACAACATCTGCCAGCAGCGCCACGTGGTTCGCGGTGACGCTGCCGCGGCGCTCGCGAGCGCCGCGCACAAGGTGACGCGCACCTTCAAGACCCCGTTCACCGAGCACGCGTTCCTCGAGCCGGAGTGCGCCGTGGCCTTCCCGTACAAGGACGGCGTGAAGGTCTGCTCGTCCGACCAGGGCGCCTACGACTCCCGCAAGGAGATCGCCCACATGCTCGGCTGGGACGCCACGCCGGAGCGCGTGGTCGTGGAGACCATGCTCGTGGGCGGCGGCTTTGGCGGCAAGGAGGACGTCTCCGTCCAGCACCTGGCCGCGCTCGCAGCGCTCGCGGTGAACCGTCCCGTCAAGGTGCGCCTCACGCGCCAGGAGTCCATCAACTTCCACCCCAAGCGCCACTACATGGAGGGCACCTTCACCCTCGGCTGTGACGAGGACGGCACCTTCGTGGGCCTGGACTGCGAGATCAACTTCGACACCGGCGCGTACGCGTCGCTGTGCGGCCCGGTCCTCGAGCGCGCTTGCACGCACTCCGTGGGTCCGTACTGCTACCAGAACACCGACATTCGTGGCTATGGCTGGTACACCAACAACCCGCCCGCCGGCGCGTTCCGCGGCTTCGGCGTCTGCCAGAGCGAGTTTGCGCTGGAGAGCCTGATTGACCTTCTCGCCGACGAGGTGGGCATTTCCCCGTGGGAGATCCGGTACAGGAACGCCATCGAGCCGGGCAAGGTCCTGCCCAACGGCCAGATCGCCGACCGCTCCACCGCCCTCAAGGAGACCCTGCTCGCGGTGCGCGACGTCTACGAGGCGCACCCCGGCCACGCCGGCCTCGCGTGTGCCATGAAGAACGCGGGCGTGGGCGTGGGTCTGCCCGACGCCGGCCGCTGCAAGATCCGCGTGGAGGACGGCCGCGCCGTGGTCTACTCCGCCACCTCTGACATCGGCCAGGGCTGCAACACCGTCTTCCTTCAGGACGTCGCCGAGGCCACGGGCCTGCCGCTCGCAAACATCGTGAACGGCGAGTGCTCCACCGAGAACGCGCCCGACTCCGGCACCACCTCCGGGTCGCGCCAGACCCTCATCACCGGCGAGGCCGTGCGCGGCGCGGCGTTCCTGCTGCGCGACGCCATGCTCGCGGTGGAGGAGGGTACCGAGACCGGCACGGAGCCCGTGGTCGCCCACGGCGACGGCTTCACGGTCGAGTACGCCGACGGCACGCCCTACGTGGGTCCGGGCGCCGGCTACCACGCGGCCGACCCGGTGGCGGCGCTGGCCGCCCTCGAGGGCCGCGAGTTCTCCTACGAGTACCTCGAGAAGACGGACAAGCTCGGTGCGGACGTACCCAACCCCAAGAGCCACGTGGCCTACGGCTACGCCACGCATGTGGTGATTCTGGACGACGACGGCCGCGTGACCGAGGTCCACGCCGCGCACGACTCCGGCAAGGTGGTGAACCCCATCGCCATCCAGGGCCAGATCGAGGGCGGCGTGCTCATGGGCATGGGCTACGCGCTCACCGAGCGCTTCGACCTGGAGGACTGCGTCCCGCAGGTGAAGTTTGGCACGCTGGGCCTCTTCCGCGCGCCGGACATCCCCTACATCAACGCCATCTACGTCGAGAAGGACGAGCTGCTGGACGTGGGCTACGGCGCCAAGGGCATCGGCGAGATCGCCACGATCCCCACCGCGCCCGCGGTCCAGAACGCCTACCGCGCGCTCACCGGCGAGCTCCAGACCGAGCTCCCGCTGCGCCACACGTACTACTCGCGCGAGAAGTAGCTCCGCTTCCTCGCATATCCCTTGCAGAGGGCCCGTCGGTTTGCCATGCCCGGCGGGCCTCGTGCTTCTCGGCGCGCGTATAGGTTCTCTTGAGCTGTGGTAAGATGTAATCAGTAAACCCGTCTGGCCTCTCAACGATGCACACTGGCGGGTCTTCTTTTATCTCGATGCGGGGGTGCGATGGAGTATTCAAAGCCTTGGCTCACCTTTGAGAGGCAGGCTGACCTGCTGATTAATGAGCGAGGGCTCATCGCTGACCGTGACTGTCTTATCGCTCATCTTGCTGATATTGGGTATTACCGACTGAGCGGATACTGGTACAACTTCAAGCGCAAGCCTGTTTCCGATGAGGATGGTGAGAAGGACGAGCGGTTTGTCGAGGGAACGACCTTCGAGCAGGTGTGGAAGCTCTACGTCTTCGATCGTCAGTTTAGGCTCGTTGTGCTCGATGCCATTGAGCGCATTGAGGTTTATTTTCGTACGCAACTCGCGTATGAACTTGCCGGGGCAACAGGGCCGTTTGGCTTTCTGGATTCCAAGAACCTTCCTCGTCTAACGAAGGAGGATTACGAGGAGTTTCTTGAGCGATGTGAGAGCGAGTTCGAACGATCTCGCGAGCCTTTTGCTGTTCACTTCAGAGAGCAGTACGGCGATGTTCACAGCCTCCCTCCGTATTGGATTCTCGTGAATATAATGGACTTTGGCACGATGCTTCGTCTCTATAACGGGGCCTCACCGGCAATCAGAAACAAGCTGTCCGGTGATTTGGGCGTCTCGTCTCGGGTTCTAAAGTCCTGGCTTGTTGCCATCAACACCGTGCGAAACATCTGTGCACATCATGGCCGCCTCTGGAACAGGGGCATTGGTACCAGGCCGATTATTCCTGCAGCGGAGAAGGACCCTGAGTGGCACGAGCCGTTCAAGGTACGGTCGGACAACATGTTTGGCATTCTGACCATATTGAGCTACCTGCTCGATAGAATTGCTCCGGAGACTTCCTGGCGTGAGAGGCTCTTCAGGCTATTGAAGAATCTGAATGACGATGAGCTGAGACGCATGGGGTTCGTTGAGGGATGGCATGAATGCCCGATTTGGAAGCGTCATTTGGCAAACCTTGACCAGGAGTTTGTGCAAATCTCGGGTGTTCTGCAGTGACCAACTGGGAAGACGTCTCAGAACCTCCGTCTTTTGCTCGACCGCTTGCTTGTTATTACCGCCAAATCTTTACCGCCAGTGGCGGTAAAACGCCTATCGGCGCGGAGGCCAAGATTATTCTGCTGAGAATTATTCTGCGGAGAATAATCTTGCAGCCGAGAAGAACGCGGCGCTTCAAGCGCTGCCCATCAATCAACGCTCCCGTCACGCTACGGAAACACGGGTAGTGCAAAGTTACCCTTTGTGTAGCTGAAACTGCCCGCGCCCCGTCGAGAGGCCCCTCATGTTCGACTTCCTCATGTCCGCCATCACCGCCCTGAACGACAACGTGCTGTGGGGCGTCCCCATGGTCGTGCTGATGCTGGGGACCGGCGTGTTCCTGCTCTTCGTCACCCGCGGCGTCGTGTTCTCGCGCTTCAACGTGGTGATGCGCTACACCACCAAGACGCTCTTCCAGCGTGTCGACCCGTCCGAGGCGGGGGAGGGTACCATCTCGCCCTTCCAGGCGGTGTGCACCGCGCTCGCCGCGACGCTCGGCACCGGCAACATAGTAGGCGTGGCGCTCGCGGTGGCCACGGGCGGCCCGGGGTCGATCTTCTGGCTGTGGCTCTCCGCGCTGGCCGGCATGGTCATCAAGTTCTGCGAGGTCACGCTCTCGGTGGCCTACCGCACGCGCAACGAGCGCGGCGAGATCGTGGGCGGCCCCATGTACTACATCTCCCGCGGCCTGGGCAAGACCTGGCTCGCCATGCTGTTCGCCGCCTTCGGCTTCCTCGCGTCCTTCGGCATCGGCGCGAGCGTGCAGGCCAACTCGCTTGCCGGCAGCGTGAACGCCACCTTCGGCGTGTCGCTGCCCGTCATTGGTGCCGTCGTGGCGCTGCTCGCGGGACTGGTCCTCATCGGCGGCATCACCCGCATCGCTCAGATCACCGAGAAACTCGTGCCCTTCGCGGCGGTGTTCTACCTCCTTGGTGCCGCGGCGGTGCTCGTGGTCAACGCCGGCGAGATCCCCGCCGCGATCGCCCAGATCTTCCGCGACGCCTTCACCGGCACGGCCGCCACGGGCGGCTTTTTGGGCGCCACGGTCATGTACGCGTGCCGCGTGGGCATGTCGCGCGGCGTGTTCACGCACGAGGCGGGCATGGGCTCGGCACCCATCGCGCACGCCTCCGCCGACACCGACCACCCCGCCCGTCAGGGCCTGTGGGGCACCTTCGAGGTGTTCTTCGACACCATCGTCATGTGCACGATCACGGGCCTCGTAATCATCACCTCGGGGCTGTGGCACGCCGACCCCATGATGTCCGAGGGCGCCATGAGCTCGGCGGCCTTTGGGCAGAGTATCCCCGGCGGCCAGTACATCGTGACCGTGGGCCTCATGCTCTTTGCGTTTGCCACGCTGATCGCGTGGTACTACTACGGCGAGAAGTGCGTCGAGTACCTCTTCCGCAAGAGCCGCGCCCAGCGCGCGGCGGTGCGCGTCTACCAGGTTGCCTACGTCGCCATGGTGTTCGCGGGCTGTGTGACCAACCTCGACGTGGTCTGGGAGTTCGCCGACTGCTTCAACGGCCTCATGGCGATCCCCAACCTCATCGCGCTGATCGCCCTCTCGCCCGTGATCCGCCGGCTTGCGGCGGACTTCTTCCGCGACCCCGACCGCCGTCGCCCGCGCGACACGGACTACAGCGGGATGCTGACGTTCAGGGACAAGTGAGTAGGATGGGGCGATGGAGTGATGGTCGCCCCCTAAGTACGCTTGTGAGAACCTGCGAAAGCGGGTAAGATACATGTTGATGGGCCCGGGAATGACCTCTGATTCAAGTCACCGGGCCTCAATCATATCCATTGGAGGTGTTCGATGGCGGCGGTGCCCGAGCAGTCTCTTCTTCAAAATGACGGCAGCGTGCAGGGCGCTTTCACAAGGGAGTGGGTAGAACGCTGGCTCTCTCCCGAACGTCTTGCCCCCTATCTTGCTAACTGCGGGGGTGATGTTGAGCGCGCGCTTGAACTCTACGAGTGGAACATCGCGCTTGGTCAGGTGCTCATGCGTGACATATCCCATTTCGAGGTTGCGTTGAGGAATGCCTACGATCGGGTTATGTGCGAAAGCTGGAATGGAGATGCTCACTGGTTGCTTGACGACGCCTCTCCCGTACGTAGACCGGTCATGAGAAAGTCGGAGCGGGGAGAGCTCGATGCGAATCGCATCAACCGTAAGGCAATCGATGCCGTTGTTGGACGGCTGCCGGGGGACGCAACGCCTGGGTCCATCGTTTCGAATCTCACGCTTGGATTCTGGGTCCATCTCTCCGACCGCTCGCGCGAGGCCGTGATTTGGAGAACCGCTCTCTACCGAGCGTGGCCAAAAGGCACTAATCGTCGCGAGCTCCAGCCACGTCTGGACGGCATCTTGCGAGTGCGCAACCGGGTTGCTCACGCCGAGCGTCTGTTCAACCCGAGTGACGAGAAGTTGTCCCCGCTCGTAGTAGATGCTGACGTTGTGAATCTATTGCGCGCGCTCTGCTCGGAGGCGGCTGAGCGGCTGTATGGGGAATGCGAGGGATCTCCAGCTGAGTTGTTCTGTCAGGAACACCCGGCACCTGCTGATGTGAGGTTGTAGAGAGCGCCTGAGCCAACGTGCTTGGCACGGTTAAAGAACGCAGACCGACTCATTGGCCGTTACAAGTGCAGTGCTGCTACCATATCCATGAAGCCCCCTCCGCCTCTGATGTAAGCGAAACATGGGGGCGTTTTCGTGCCAATCTGCAAGATCCTCCTGCTTAACAAGTACCGTAGTTCTGCGTTAAAGAGTAGAACACGCTCACGTGCACCGCTCGAAGACACAGTCGTTGTGGTAATGGATGAAGTCGAGGCTCGGCCAGGTTGACTTGTCTTTGCCCGGCAGGGCGATCTTCCTCCCGTCGAAGGCGTAGAGCCACTGGTCGTTCGCGGGCGTGTGCGGCACACGCGAGGAGACCACAACGCGGTAGCGGTTGTCGATCGTGATGAGGCCACGGTCGAAGGCGCGGTCGTGCAGCGCGTTGAGCAGAAGGCCGTTCGACGACATGAGGCGCTCGCTCGGCGTGGCCGCCGCCCCACGGCTTGATGTGGCTCGCCGTGAGCAGAGCGGGAATGTCGATGCCCGTGAGACAGCAGGCGCCGCCGTAGTTGGAAAGAAGTACGCTGCGGAAGTAGTCCTGGTTGACGCGCGTGCGAACCCGCTCGACGCGCTCCAGCCCGAGCTGCTGTGAGTGGTCGGGGCGAGAAGAACCTGACGCCTCGATCTCTCCGTCGTAGGAGATTCGGATCCCGATCTGCTCGAGCTCCCACATCGCTTCGGACATGGTCGCGTCCGGGTCGGCGAGGTACTCGCTTACGACCTGTCGGTCCATTCCGGCGGTGTTGGTGAAGCCGAGGCCGGTCCGGTTTGGGTCGCATGCTTTGAGGTTGGCGATCTTGAAGCAGACGGCAGACTCCGTGCGTCCGATCTCCCCGGCAAGAAGCCGGATCTCGGCGTCGCTGTCGTCCCAGTTCTTCCGGGGAAGGGGAGGGCACAGGTAGAAGGCGAGCGCCATGAGGGTCTCTTGACGTGACCAGTTCCTGCGGGACATCGCTCCTCCTCTCACCTGCGTCCAGGATAGCAGGGAGAGACGATCGCTCATTGAGGTCATCTGCTCTTCGGCGGGGCTGCCTGTGGAAGTGCCCTTTATTCGTTTGGAAGAAGATAGAGCGCTTCCGAGTCGGCGGCAATTGCCAGAGGCTTCTCGCGTAGCGAGGCGAGGGACTCGACTCCTTGCTGTAGGGGGAGTACCTCAGGAGAGCTCATGCTACGCAGTTGCGCCATGAGGGAATCGGTGATTCCCTCATTGAATTTGCCGATCTCTTCCCCAGCGCCCTTGAGTGCTTCGTCAACAGGGGTTGCCTTGCCGAGAGGTGTCTGCGAAAGAAATCCGCCGAGCGCTTTACCGGCATCAGCAATGCCGCCCAGTACGGCAGAGTCAAGCGAGTTGCGGGCGCCCTCTTCAACGGCGTTATAGCACTCGGTATAGAGCTCGCGATACGCGAGGCCATGGGCGGAGATGCGCTCGGACACGGAGTGAAGGTAGGCAGCGTCGTTGTTTCTGCTTAGAAGAGGCTCGAGGAACGATGAGAGGGCGTGGGTGTAGACTGCGAGACGATACTCAGCAAGATGGTCAACAAGCTCGGAGAGACGAGCCTCTACGGATGCCCTTATCTCGATGGGACCTCCGTTGAGCTTTCCTCTGATCTGAGCTCGTTGAAGCGTTGCGATGGCATCAGCCTGCTTTCTGATTTCGAGCACCTGTGCATGCGAGCTCTGCATGAAGGTGTCGTTCGACCAGTTGAAGCGATAGTCCCGAGCAATGTCGGCAAGGGCCTGGAGAGCTCCGCGAAGTTCGGCTTTGTCTCGCTGCCGTAGGTACTCGAACATCTCTTCCTGCGTGTGCTGAATCGAGTCGAGCTTCTGCGACACGACCATGAGAGTGGCGGCCATCATGAGCGTTACGGGGTCAACGACGACGGCGGTAGCCAGCGCAGCCTCGGCAACATGGAGGCGCGCCTGCCCAAAGCCTTTTATTGGATCTCGGAAAGAGCCGAGAAGCCCGGACCCATCATTGAATGCTTGTAATACAGCAGGAGGAATCGGATTGCCGGCGGCGTCAGTGACTGTGAAAAGGGCCGGTGCCGCGGCGGAAGTAACGGCGGGAGCGAGTATGCTGGCCAGTGAGGATAGCCCCAGTCCAAGAGCTGGCAACTGGTCAAAGGGGATGCGAAGAGCACCATCTGTCTTAACCTCGATGTCGGTCGGAACGAGGCCGAGGACAAGCTCGTCGGGCTTCCGGATGCCCTTCTTCTCGCACATGATTTACCTCTCGACGTGCTGGGTGTTTACGGGATTTGCTTGGGTCTCCACGTGAACCGTTATGAGAGAATTATGTCAGCAATCTGGGCTCGCGATATTGAGGGGACAAAAGATGTCTGCCAAGCTTCCGCTTAGTGAGATTGAGCAGGTACGACTGCGAGATATATGGCCTAACGAGGCAAATGACTTCACTACGTGGCTTGCCGCTCCAGAAAACCTTTCCAAGCTCGGAAATGCGTGTGGTATTGAGTTGGAGCCCTACGAAACCGAGAGCGCGGTGGGTACCTTCTCAGTGGATATCTTTGCTCGAGAACTTGATACCGAGCGACCGGTTGTCATCGAGAATCAGCTGGAGGACACCAATCACGACCACCTTGGCAAGCTCATAACGTATGCGGCCGGCAAGGATGCTGGCATCATCATCTGGGTTGTCAAGAGGGCCCGGGGTCCGCATCGCAAGGCAATCGAGTGGCTAAACAATCACACAGACGGGGGATGTGCGTTCTTCCTGGTTGAAGTCGAGGCCTGGCGAATCGATCAATCTAATCCAGCAGTTGTGTTTAACGTCGTTGAGTCTCCGAATGATTGGGCCCGTGATGAGAAAAGCAAGACGAGCCTCACTCCAACTGAGCGTGCGGCGTTCGATTATTGGCAGACATACTATGAGCTGGCCAGCTCGGATGCCGATGGTGACCCCGACGAGCTGTTGCCGGATGCAAGTAAGAATCTCTGGATTAAGCTCGGTGTCGGGTCTGCGAAATACTTCCTCGCTGTTCAGATTTACTCGCGAGCTAAAAAGCTAAGCGTGGGGCTTCATATTAAGGATGACGCATTCTCTTCCTTCGTCAACGAGCATTTCGACGTGCTTGAGTTGGCGCTGGGGAAAGACTGTGATGAAGTCGAAAAGCGTCAAGAGAATAGAGTGATTGCCTTTTGTAAGACCAAATGTGACGTGGTGAATGGCTCTCGCGAGAAGTGGCCGGAGTTCATTAATTGGCAGCGAGATAAGCTCAGCAAGCTGTATTCGGAGGTAAGCAAGATGGAGTCCGAATTCGAGCTGAGGAGCATGTCGTGAGCAAAGGCGTCATCTACATCCTCACCAATCCGAGCTTCCCGCAGTACGTGAAGATTGGTTACGCCAGCAATCTGCAGCGTAGGCTCCATGAGCTCAACCGCTCCGAGGCGCTTCCGTACGCGTTCCGAGCGTACGCGACCTACGACGTCGACCACAAGCTGACGGACAAGGCGCTCCATGAGCTCATCGACCAGCTAAATCCCGACCTGCGCACCATCGAGACCTTCAACGGGAAGACCCGTACCAAGGAATTCTTCGAGATGTCTCCCGAGGATGCCTATGCCATCCTCGAGGCTATCGCCCGTATCTCGGGAACGGAGGGCAGACTCCATCGCGTAACGCCTACCGGCGAGCAAATTGAGGAAGAGCGCGAGGCGGAGGAGGCCCGCCAAGATGCAGAGACGGGAAGGCGAACTCGTTTCCGCTTCTCTATGGTTGGCATCAAGCCTGGCGAGAAAGTCGTTTTCGCAAACGACCCGTCAAAGGTGGCGACCGTTGTTGACGATACACACGTCGAGTACGAAGGCGTAACTACTTCGCTCTCTGCGTTGGCCAAGGAGTTCCTAGGCCGCAATAGCGGGGTGCAGGGCCCGCTGCACTTTACTTACGAAGGGGAGCGACTTTCTGATAGAAGACTTCGCATGGAGGGCGATAAGTGACCCATTCCATTGAGACAGGCTTTATTGAGTCCTTCGTCCAGCGCTATCCGCGAAGAATACTTGAGACGTTACTCTGTGATCGCACGACGGGCAGGAACATAATCTGGGCCGATGGTGAGTACGAAGAGCTGGGCGATGGCTATAACGGTGACGACGAGATTGCCGTCGAGCTCATTACGGGCGCTCGCTCCGGCGTCATAAAGCCCCGTGTTGCCAAGGAGCTGGAGCGACAGTCTCTGCGTACAAAGAGCCGAGCAGAGGTGTTCACACCTTCGTGGCTTGTAAATAGGATGAACAACTACCTGGATACTGACTGGTTCGGCAGGACTGGCACATTCAACACGGAAGTTGAGTGTGGCTGGGAAACCAACCCTGGGCCCGTCGAGTTTCCGAAAGCTAGGGGCCGAGGCTGGCATGCCTATGTTGAGAGCACAAGACTCGAGATCACTTGCGGCGAGGCCCCATTTATCTGCTCGCGCTACGATGCTGCAACTGGTGACGAGATTCCCGTCTTCGACCGCATCGGAATCCTTGATCGTAAGCTGCGTATCGTGAGCGAGAACTGTAGGACGAGAAAGACATGGACGAAGTGGGCGCTCGCTGCTCTCAAGAGTACCTACGGCTACGAGTACCAAGGCGACAACCTACTCATTGCCCGAATCAATGTGCTTGAGACGATGACCGAGCACCTCTCTGCTAGGTGGGGAGAGAGCCTCTCTCAAGAGGAGATGGACGAGATCGCCTGGATAGTCTCGTGGAACTTTTGGCAGATGGACGGGCTTACATGTTCACCACCCACAAACGCTGAGGGTGTTGTTGTGCAGTCTATACTGCCTGGCTTCGAGGCTCCAGAGCCAGAGCCCGTTCAGATGTCGCTCTTCGACGTCTTCGAGGGGTTTGTTGAAGAGCCGCCTGTCGACAAGGAGCCGCAGCAAACAATACCGCTTTGTATTATCTATGACTGGGAGAATGACGAGCCGTTTGAGTTCGCGGCCCTGAGAGGCAGGTCGATGCAGTCATGAAAAAGTTCTACGCCGTTATTGGCAATCCGCCATATCAGGCAGAGCCAGAACAGGGCAGTACCCGTTCCCTTCCCCTCTACGATAAATTCATGGATGAAGCCTATGAGGTGGCTGATCGCGTGGAGCTTATTACGCCAGCGAGGTTTCTTTTCAACTCCGGTCAAACAAAAGCGGCGTGGACCGAAAAGATGCTTTCCGACAGGCATTTCAAGGTCCTTCAGTATGAGCCGGACTCTAGTAAGGTTTTTTCTGGCGTCGATATCAAAGGTGGTGTCGCTGTCACTTATTGGGATGCTTTCACCGATCACGAACCAGTAGGGATGTTTATTCCAGAAACCCTGTTAAAGAGTGTGGTTGATAAGGCGGCGGCAAGAGTTGAGGCTGATAGTCTCTATGCTATTGCCGGAACGCAGTGTAACTATAACTTCAACGAGCTGTATTCGGAGCACCCCGAGTATGCACAGTTCATTTCGGGAGAAGGCCGCCACAGTCAGCTGAAGTCAAATGCTCTCGAGCGCGTTCCCATCTTTACCCAGACAAAACAATCCCCTGATGATGTTTGTATTTTCGGGCTTGTCAATCGCGAACGTGTGTATAGATATTGTCCTAATCGTTATATAGATCGCTCAAACGAGTGTTTGGATTTCTTTAAGGTCGTTATTCCGGCTTCCAACGGGTCTGGCGCTTTTGGAGAAGTTCTATCTAGTCCTGTAGTGCAGGGGCCGAGTACGGGCTTCACCCAGACGTTCATGTGTATTGGGCGCTTTGGTTCTCAGCAAGAGGCCGAAGCGGCGCTGAAGTACGTTAAAACAAAGTTTTCCCGATCACTTTTGGGTGTGCTTAAAACAACGCAGCACAACCCACCTATTACTTGGAAACTTGTCCCCCTTCAGAACTTCACTGCTTCTTCTGACATTGACTGGTCTAAATCCATTGCCGACATCGATCAGCAGCTCTATCGCAAGTATGGCCTCGATGACGATGAGATTGAGTTCATCGAGTCCCACGTGAAGGAGATGAGCTAGCGATGGGCATGACCGATATCTCTGGAAAGATCAAGACATCCCGTCCGGCAATTCCCCAGATCTACGCCTATTCGACACCCGAGATTGTTCGCCACAATGGATGGCTCAAGATTGGCTATACAGAGCAACCCGTTGACGTCCGCATTGACCAGCAGACCTATACCGCAGACGTCATCAAGAAGCTCGAGTGGCACGGTAATGCCACTTGGGAGGATGGATCGGGTACTTTTAGAGACGAGCCGTTCCAGGCGTACCTAGAAAAGCTCGGCTACGAGCGCATGCCAAAGAAGGAATGGTTCCGAATCGGTGTCGCAGAATCAAAACAGCACTTCTATGAGTTTCGAGAGAATCACGGCGTGCTGGGAACGCCTTCTGCGATTCCGTATACTCTGCGAACCGAACAAGCGCGGGCGGTAGAGAAGACGGTTGATTACGCGCACTGCCACGAGAGGGGCGAGTTCCTCTGGAACGCCAAACCGCGCTTCGGTAAAACACTTGCCTCCTATGACCTTGTCAAGACGCTTGGTGCTGAGAAAGTGCTCATCGTCACGAACCGTCCTGCCATCGCCAACTCCTGGTATGACGACTACGTCAAGTTCGTCGGTACCGATAATGGTTACAGCTTCGTGAGCAGCGTCGACGCGCTCGCGGGAAAGCCTTTCTGCCTTTCGCGTGAGGATTACACCCACGCTGTCGTGAAGGATTTGACGCCCAAGCGCTTTATCGAGTTTGTGAGCTTGCAGGACCTTAAGGGCTCTGTCTATCTGGGAGGTTCCTACGACAAGCTCAAGGAGGCTGTCGACCTCGAATGGGACATCCTTATCATCGACGAGGCGCACGAAGGCGTAGATACATTCAAGACTGACGTTGCGTTTGACCATATAAGACGCAAGTTCACGTTGCACCTTTCGGGTACGCCGTTCAAGGCCATAGCAAATGAGAAGTTTCCTGAGGAGGCCATTTTCAACTGGACCTATGCCGACGAGCAAAGGGCAAAGCGTGACTGGGATGACCCTGAGCTGCCCAACCCATATGCGGACCTGCCGCAGCTCAATATGTTTACCTATCAGATGTCAGACATTATTGAGGATGAGGTTGCGCGAGGCGTAGACATTGATGGTGAAACAATCGAGTATGCGTTTGACTTGAATGAGTTCTTTGCGACGGACTCGCGTGGGTTCTTTGTCCATAACGACGATGTTGACCGCTTTCTTGACGCGCTAACCTTGCAGAAGAAGTTCCCGTTCTCCACACCTGAGCTTCGCAACGAGCTACGACACACGTTTTGGATGCTCAACCGCGTTGACTCGGCCCGGGCGCTCGCCAAGAAACTGCAGAAGCACCCTGTCTTCAAGGATTACGAGATTGTGCTTGCCGCAGGTGACGGAAAGATTGACGATGCCAGCGAGACTCAGAAGTCGTTCAATCGCGTGCGCAGCGCCATCGCCGAGCATGACAGAACCATCACGCTCTCGGTGGGTCAGCTCACGACGGGTGTCACCATCCCTGAGTGGACTGCTGTGCTCATGCTCTCCAACATGAAGAGTCCGTCACTCTACATGCAAGCGGCGTTTCGCGCACAGAACCCGTGCCTGTTCTGTCATGATGGCAAGTACCTGCGCAAGGAGAACGCCTACGTCTTCGATTTTGATCCAGCACGGACGCTCACTATCTTCGAGGAGTTCGCGAACGATCTCTACATCGACACGGCGGCGGGTGGCGGCACGCATGATGACCGCAAACAGCGCATTCGCACGCTGCTCAACTTCTTCCCAGTTATCGGTGAGGACGAAAACGGCGAGATGATTGAGCTCGACGCGGAGCGGGTGCTTTCCATTCCACGCAGAATTCGTTCGCGTGAGGTCGTGCGGCGCGGCTTCATGAGCGACTTCCTGTTCCAGAACATCTCGAACGTGTTCCGCGCGCCTGCGGAGGTTATCCAGCTTATCCAGAAGTTTGACCCGTACAAGGCTCCGAATGAGGACCTGGGGATTACCAAGGACACTGCTGAGGAGCTGTCGCTTGACTACGACGGCGAGGTCAAGGTTTCCGACGAGCAGGTCATTGGTACTGCCAAGGAGCTGTTCGGTGGTAAACGCTACAGCATCAAGGAAAGCCTGTATGACGTTATCGACGAAATTAGGCTGACTCCAGCGGAGCCCTCTGAGGATGACGAGCTCATAGAGCGGCTGACCAAGGCGTTTGCGAATGACATGACGGAGCCGCTTGTCGAAGCCGCGAAGCAAAGTTATGGAGATGACCTTAAGCCTGCTCAACAGAAAAAGATTGAGCGCCGCATCAAGGCAGACGTGGACATCGCAATCAATCGTGAGCTTGGAGACTTCAAGATTCAGCGTAATCTCATCGAACAGGAGCGTAAGGCGGGACTTGACGCTGCGGACACGGGTGAGGAAGCCGATGCCGTCAATCGTGCGTGCGATGAGCGCTTGAGCCAGGCGCGCAATCAGCTGGTAGAAAGCCTGAAAGGGTCGAGCGACAAGCTCGTGCAGAGCGCTGGTGAGACCATAGTGCGCGAGACCGAGACCGCCAAAAGGGAAGCAAAAAAGCAGGGGCTTGAAAACGGTATCCGTGACCACTTGCGTGGCTTCTCACGCACTATTCCGTCGTTCCTCATGGCCTACGGCGACGACGATACGACGCTCGCTAACTTCGACCAGATTATTCCGTCTGATGTGTTTCTCGAGGTTACGAGTGTCACGGTTGAGCAGTTCCGCTTCCTGCGCGATGGTGGGGACTTTACTAACGAGGAGACGGGTGCGGTCGATCACTTTGACGGGAATCTCTTTGATCCCGTCGTATTCGATGACTCTGTGCGCGAGTTCATCCGTCTACGAGGCGAGCTGGCGAACTACTTTGACGAATCGCTCAAGGAAGACATTTTTGACTACGTCCCGCCGCAGAAGACGAACCAGATTTTCACTCCGCGCCGTGTCGTCGTGCAGATGCTCGACCTTTTTGAGCAGGAAAACCCAGGGTGCTTTGACGACCCCAAGCACACCTTTGCCGATCTCTACATGAAGTCGGGGCTCTACATCACCGAGGTTATCAAACGCTTGTATAACAGCGAGAAGATGCGCGAGCTATTCCCCGATGATCGCAAGCGCCTCGATCACATTCTTGAGCACCAGGTCTTTGGTATCGCTCCGACGAAGATCATCTACGAGATTGCGACGCACTTCATCCTTGGCTTCCATGACGAAGTCGGTCAGGGTTGCGACACGAACTTCGTCATGGCCGACTCCGCGGAGCTTGCCAAGGAGGGCAAGCTCGCAGAGTTTGTTGAGGAGACGTTCGGAGGTAAGCTTGGATAAAACTGATGCTGACGATTCAATTGTCGGTAAGTTGCCGCCGCATAAGAGGCTTCGAGTGGAAGAGTGCTTTGCCAAGGAGGTGCTTAGTGCATTAGATATCTTGAAGTTTGGGAATCTCCAGTTCAGTGAATGCCCTGATCTTATTGATAGAGATATCTCAGTTGGCGTCGAGGTAACTCAAGCAACGTCCGAGGCCGATCGTCATGCAGAGGGGTTATTCTCTAGAATTGTTGGTAAACAGAGTGGCGAAATAACGCCTAAGCAGCAGAGAAAGCTCATGCGTCTTGGCTCCGAATACTCGGATGGCATGTTGGTTGAGCCCGCTAGATGGGCTTCCGAACAATTCATTGTCGAATCATGTAAGGCGAAGCTGGAGAAGCTCAACGGAGGGGGATATACGAGCCTTTCCTCCTACCACCTGTTTATTGTCTGCGACGATGATCTGACAGATTATGTTGCTGACAATGCAACGAAAGAGGCTCTTGTTCTAAATAACCGCTTTGAGAAGAGATACGAAAGCGTTTTTGTGTCAGATAGATTCACTCCGCACCGACTTCTCGAGCTGTGTATGGGACGCGGCGCTTGGCGTATTTATAATTTCGACTATGATATTGCCGATAACTTTTGGAAAAACGCATGGCGCGTGGCAAAGTACGACGCCTAATCTCATTCCAAACCAGTTGCGCGTGCCGATGGATAGGTTTATGAGTGCAAGGAGACAATGCGAGCGGCCTCAGGAAATGCTCCCGTGACGATTTGCCTTGCGGCGCCGATTCGGCCGATGGTTGAGGCAATCTTCGTTCTGTCGCCCTCTAGCGTATCCTGCATACCATCCATGATCTTCTTCCCTAGTTGGTTGGGGATCCTTGGGCTCCCCTTTTTGCCTAAGGCAACGCCAGTGATGAGTTTATATCGGTCAGCTCCATAGTATCCGGTCTTTTCCCACTTGATTTTATGTCCATAAGCTTTCAGGACTCTGGCTAGTTCCTTCTCGAGGTTTCTTGGGTTCCTAATGGGCTTGCTACTAGAAAAGGTGAGGTCATCGACGTAGAGACTGAATTGGCAGCCATAGCTCTTTGCGAGCTCGGCGATTTCCTCGAACATTCGTTGATATGCGAAGTATGCGACTAGCTGGCTGCATGGACTGCCCGTCGGAATAAGAGTAGAGCCATCCTCTCTCTCATATGTGGTTATGGTTGCGAGTAGGTCGGCGACGTCGGGCGCGCACCTCAGGCTATCGCGAAATAGACGGTAGACTGCCTCTCTGTTGCAGCGCTCATAGAAAGAGGCTATATCGGCTAAGAGAAAGTATCGGTTGCCTTCGTGGCTGAAAGCGTTGTCAATATGGCATACGCCCTTAGAGCCTGAATAGACCCACGAAGGCTTTTCTATCCGCTGCAGAAGGTGCTGGATTCTGCCCTGCACTTTCTTAAGCTCATCCTTAGGGGCATAAATTGTCCGAGTTTCGCCACAACCTGGCCTCTTTTCCAGTTCAAAGATGTGGTATTTGCGCCAGTCGGAAATCTCTGACAACTGCTCCGTGCTGACCTGAAGCTTCTTCGCAAGAGAACGTTTGCTGCCGCATTTGTAGAGTAGGCACTGATTAAGGGGTATCGCTGCTTTCATTCTTCCGCCGCAAAAGTATCGATGAGTCTCGACATGAGACCAGTGATAAAGTCCTGACCCGCCCCATGTTTTTCAGCGCAGTCAAACTCCTCAGAGAATCGCATAAGAGATGAGGTTCTTATGCCAAGAATCTTGGAGTAGCGGTTTAGTAAATCGAGAGTGGGGGGCTTTCTTCCCTTTTCGATTTCGGAGAGATAGCTTCCAGAGATGCCGAGGCGCTCACTCATTTCCTTGGCGGAGTATCCGTATATTCCGCGTAACCGCCTCAGTGTTTCGCCCAGCATGCTCAGCCCTCCATATCATGCAGCTCCCGAATTGGAGCGAAGATACAAGTTCGGGCGGGTTTTCCCGCTCCGCTAGTTTCTGAGCAAGTCCTTGGTCTCGTTGATGATTTTGAGAACCAAGCCCAGAAGCTCTACGGCCTTGAAGAGCGCCTTGAAAACGCTGGGGCGCAGCCTCTTGGTCGAAACCCGCACGCGAACGTGCGGGGCGAAGCGATCGCCTTCAGACGGGGGCAGCTGCTGTGCCATTCCGACACCTCCTTTCTCACCGCTCTGTGCGGCGTCCCAAGGAAAGGAGAGGTGCGTCTGAAGGCGCCCACCCGGACCTTGTGCGCCCGCGCTTCCCAGCGCGGGCGCCCCCCGTGTGGCGGGGTATAGGTAGGACACGCTGGTTCCGTATCCCTCGGCGGCGCAAAATCATGCCGCCCAAGTCTGGGAGAGGACCTTACCGAGCTGTGCTCGATGCTGCCTTGATGGCACTATAGCATAGTGATTTGCGAATAGCGAGAAAAATTCGCTAATGGTGAACTTTGCATGAATTCGGCTAGATTCTAATCGAAATAATCCCATGCTGAGGACCACGGAGAGCTACCTCTTCCGTCGCTCTGTGTGTGACGTCGCGACGAACAGCCTGAACAAGTTCTTCTCGTCCGTAATCGCGCGGCTGAACGCGGTGCGGGACGACGGCGGCAACATCCGCGAGGCCTATGAGGCGATTCTCTTGGGCGAGGAGGGGACGGCCCGGCGCATGCCGAGTGACGCGGAGTTCGAGCGGGCGCTCAGGACGCGCGACTGCTACGCGTTCAAGCGTGGCTTCTACCTGCTCACCACGCTCGAGAACAGCTGGCACGCGAAGGACCCGCTGGACTTCTCGGGCAGCACCTTTTCCATCGAGCACATCATGCCGCAGAACGCGCTTGCTAGTGCGGAGTGGCGCGAGATGCTCGGGGATGACTGCGAGCGTGTCTACGAAGAGCTCATCAACACGCTGGGCAACCTCACACTTACGGCGTACAACCCTGAACTCTCTGACGCGCCCTTCGCGGAGAAGAAGGCGCACCTCAAGGGTGGCTTTGACCAGGACTACCTGGTGATCTCCAAGGAGCTGCACGACCTAGACGTGTGGGACGAGAACGCTATCCGCGGACGTGCCGAGCGGTTGGCAGAGCGTGCTCTCGAGGTCTGGCCGTTCCCGGAGCTGAGTGCTGACGTCGTGGCGTCGTACAAGCCGGTCAAGAAGGCCGCGCCCGCGATGAAGTCCATGACGTTCAGAGCGGTCTGCACCATGGCGGAGATTGCTCCGGGGACTGAGCTGGTTGCCAGAGAGGGCGACCGTACCGTTGTTGCCACGGTGACCGACGACTACGGCATTCGCCTCTTCAACGGGGATGTTCTCAACAGCCCCTCACGCGCGGCGACGCGGGTGAAGGAGCTCGTGACCGGGAAGTATATTGCCGCTAACGGGTGGAGGTACTGGCGCGTGGGGGAGAGCGGTCAGTCTCTCTATGACGTGCGGGCAAAGTGCCTTGCTGAGGTTACGAACCCCGACCTCAAGTCGCTCTTCTGGGATGGCTTCTACGACTATTGCGCCGAGCGGCAGGACTTTGTTTCTGCGTATGCCGACCCGTCGGGTAGGGCGGAGAACAACGGGTGGTATGCGACGTTCGGGCTGGGTATGCGTGGCGTTCATGCGACGGCGTACTTCGCGCAGCGTGATGGTTGGGTCGGTGTGAATCTGTGGTTCACGGATGCGTCGCTGTATGAGGGGCTTGTCACGCGCAGTGTGGAGGTCGAGGCGCTGCTTGGCGATCTTGGAGGAGAGATTGTCTGGCGCGAGCCGAGCGAGAAGACGCGCGAGCTGCAGGTGCGGCTGGATGCGGATGTGAGCTCCGAGCACTGGGACGAGCTGTATGGCTGGCTCGTGATGGGGCTGCTTCAGATGCGTGCGGTGGCTGAGCTGCTACGGAATTCCGCATAAGAAAGGCCCGACTCATCGGGCCTTCCCAGGTGTAGACCGAAGCCTTCCACCGCGATTGAATGTAGTGTACCACGACGCCGTCAAATCTATGCCTTTCGGGGCTCAGCGCTCACAAATTCTCGGGCGGTGGCTAGCTTGACCCTCGCGTTAGTCTTAATGATCTTGGAGTAAATGTTGAAAGGCAGTTCTGCGTGGAAGCGTTCTAGGATTCCCTCATATCCCGAAAGGAACTGCTTGCATTCGGTTTTAGTTAGTCCCATCCGGCACATAAAGTAGACGACGAGAACGACGTAATCGGTGATGTCAGTGAAGTCGACCCCTCCGACACCCGTCTCCTGCTTGATGAGCTGGGTTACGCCTGTGCTGATTGATCCCGAACGGAAACGGACGTCAAGGACCACGCCGTTGTGGGCAATGGCATTGCGCAGGTCCTTAAGTGCGTAGACGATGTCTCTGAGACGCAGTTCTGATTCGAGGTTGGTGGGCATGCCAAGGTCGCGTACGACGGCGGTTTGAACACGCTTGTCGAGACACTCGTAGAAAGATCCAAAGTTGCCGAGTGTCATGACCTCGAAGATGGCCCAAATGGGGATGTCCTTGTCGGCGTCTCGGAAGTGTCCAATGACGTCTCGGTTCTTGTGGTTACGGAAGATAAGGCTGTCTATTTCCCCGCGAAGTTTCTGGCGTTTTTCCCAGGCCTTTCTGTATGCGGTGCCCTTATGACTCCGGTAGTCGGTAAGACTCTTTCTCCAGATGTCCTCGAAGGTTGCCGAGCCCGAGTCTCTGAGGACGGCCTCCAGCGTGTAGTTCTTGAGGGCGGTCTCGATTTGCATGACACGGGGGTAGAGAAGCGTCTTGAGTTGTGTGTCGAAGTCATAAAGAGCTGCGACTTGGGAAAAATCAGTAAGCGGAAGTCTGCTGTCCGCCTTGCCGGCAAATCGATAGCCTTTGTACCCATGGTAATAACCAATGTTCTTGAGACGTCGTTTCTGGGCAGATCCTCCGATGGCGATACCGCTCTTGCGCAGGTGCTTCATGAGGGAGTTTAGAGTCTTTGGCATAGCGGATTCCTTGAGGTCGAGGAAGATTGCTGATTAAGCTAATCATTGCAGATGGGAGCTGGGTGATTGCCGAGATAATGAATCTATTACGATAGGGATGACATTGTCGCGAGGAGGCCGGATGCGCTGGGCTGAGCTCTATGGGCGAATGGATAGGCTTGTTCCCGTCAATGGTTTGGATACTGTCTTTTCGCGCTTGATATGGGACGTATACGAAGTTCGAGTCATAAGAGATGAGTGGGGAGATCCGCTGGGATTCTGCGCGATCGGAAAACGTTGGGATAATCGGCGTAGACGTATGCTGCCTGACGAGTTCTTTAATCATGAGCTTGTTGATGTTGATATTCATGATGTTGATGCTTTGGCTGAGTTCATGGAGGAATACGGTTTTCTTGGCCATCATTTCCTGCCAACTCAAATCACATACCAAAGATTTATCGAACTCGATTCGTATCTAGATAAAGATGTGGACTATTTTGAAGCTATTACGCATTTTGCGTGGTGTGTAGATGACAGATATGACGACTATTTCGAAAATCCCGCCCCGGGGTTCTATCGCCTGTTGTGGCATGAGTTGAAAAGAATTGACGATGCCCTCAGAGAACAACAGTCGGGAGTTCCGTACTCTAAGAAAGCTTTCATTTTTGGCGTGGCCAGCATTGAGCGTGTGGTGGAGACCATCAAGAAATGGCGAAGATGTGCTACTGTCATCAAATTACTAATTGAGCATAAAAACATAGCCGATATCGCGAGAGAATTAAATCTCGAAGTGAATCAAGCATGCGATTGTCTCGATGGAGCCGTGCGCAGTGTGAATGAACATATCGGCTTCTTGTCTCCAACAATCGAAGTCTATGATGAGGAACGAGGCTATTCTCTCATGGGTATAGCATCTGATCAGGATGCGGTCGGGCTTGAAGAGGCCATTGCTGTTCAACTGTGGCGATTTTCCTTGGAGGCGAAGGAGGGATATTCGATATGTAGGGAATGCGGTCGCATGTTTGTCCGAAAACGCTCAAAGACTGCGAAAGCAGCATCGAGGAGTACGAGTCAGTTCTGCTGTGATCGATGCAAGAATCGTAACGCGCAGCGAAGACATCGAAAAAGCCCGGGCTATTTACTGAAGCGTTCATCGAAATAGAAACTGCTCGGCGGCTGCTCCTTGGAATCGTTGGAGCAGCCGCCGAGCTATTCAGTAGGGCAGCGGACTACTTCGCCGTTAAATACGCCAGCGTCACCGCGTTCTCGGCGGAGGTGTAGCTGAAGGCGCCCTTGCCGACCTTCTGCGGGTCGTAGTCGGACTGCTGAATGACGCCGCAGTATTGAACCACGGCAGACTTGAACGCCTCGGTCTCTATGAAGCGATACGGGTCGGTCTTCCAGACAACCTCGTCGGTATTCTCATCGACTTCGATGAGGGCCCTGAGCCCGTAGACGAGCGGGTAGATGAAGCCGTCGGGCACGGGCTTGTCAGCCTTGCGGCCAAAGAACGGGGTCTTGTAGTCGTTGTTCTTGTTCATGAGGCTCTTGACGGCGCTGATCTTTCCGAAGGCTCCTATGGTGTTGTAGCAGTCAGGGAAGACCTGATAGATGCGGTCGAAGAGAGCAGGTAGGTCCGTTGCCACCCTAAGGGCGCTGGTGACCTGGGGGTCTTTCAGCTCGCGCTTCTGACCGAAAGACTTCGAGACCTTGCCGTCCCTGAGAAGGGTGAGGTACTTCTCGAGACACTTCTCCTTGCCGCTGTAGGTGAGAACTGCAGACGGGGCGTCCAGAATCTTGTCGGGGCCATCCTGTACGTACTTGGTCTTTGAGAGCGCAATCCAGGCAAGGGCGACGAGGCTGCGGCTCTGGATGCTGCCGCCGTCGTTGGTCTTCCAGCTGATCTGGCTTGCAAACTCCGGGTCCTTCTCGGCAAACAGCGCCTTGAAGGAGTCGAAGAGGCCCTCCTGGTTGCCCTTCGTTCCCTGCGTGAGCTGCGCGTTGTTGTTTCGGGCGTCGCAGATCTCGAGGAGGGAGGAGCGGAAGCTGTCGACGCAGAGCTCGTCGTTGGGGTCTGCGGGAAGGATGAGCTCAACGGGGATAAGGAAGTCGAGGAGGCCGACGCCCTGTTCGGCGAGCTCGTCCGCGTCGTCGTGAATTGCCTTGATGTAGGACTCGATTTCGTCACGGCGGTCCATCCAGACCTGCTTGAAGTCGTCCCAGATTGCCATGTCGCGACGGGAGGGAGCCGGGGTTCCCGCAAACTTGGCCGCCTGGGAGAGGATGTACGTCCCAATGGCAAGCGTGTTGTGACCGCCGTCGAGGATGCCCTCAGTGCTGCGGTCGACAAACTGTAGGCGATAACGGTTCCTGTCGAGCTCCTCGTACCAGGAGGCTGCGACGAGAATGCCCTTGGACTTTATGGGGAAGAGCTTGGACTTCTTTCCGACGCTCTCGTCCTTCTCGATGGACTCCTGGATGGCGGTTGTGACGCTGCCGAGGCGGGAGTTCCTGGGGTTGGCGTCGAGATTGAGCTGGTCAATCAGTCCGACGAGAAACTTGGGAGACATGAGGCCGACAACGCGGACGATGCGCCCGATCTGCTGCTCGAAACTCTGGGAAAGCCTGATGATGGTCGTGTTGCTGTTCTCCATAATGGGACCCTTTCTGCGTTTGACTATCCAGCAAACGGTGCGAGGGTTGGAGAACTTCCCCGAGAGAAGAGAAAAGCCGGTTTCCCGGCCTCAGACACGTGGAATACGCCTCTCTCACGGCGTATCCCTGCTATGTCCGAGGATCTCCGATCCTCCACGCTCCGGCCACCCGTCCGGGTAGGCGAGGCAAGGATCTCTCGAAGCCGGGAAAAGATCAAGATCTGTCATGAGATTTGCCGTGCCCGATCCATGAGCGGAGTCGATTTGTCTGCGAGCGTGTTGAAAAGTGGACGAGGCAAGCTGTGCAACAGCCCATTGCGCGCCTTTGCCACAAGTTGCGGCAGACGCGTTGTTCTTCTCGTCGAATGCTGGAAGGACTGTTGAAATCGTTTGCTTAGCTTCTGCATAGATACAATCGCAATTGGATAGAATGCATTTAAAAGCAAATGAATGCAATTGGATTCTGAGGAGTAGCAATGGCAGTCACATCAGTCCCGATTGGAAGTCGCGTTGACGTCAATCTCAAGCGCGCGTTCGACGAGACCGCGGAGGAGCTTGGATTGACCCCGACGTCTGCTCTCACCGTCCTCATGAAGCGCTTCGTGGACGAGGGTGGGTTCCCCTTTGCCGTTCGCAAGCGCGTGCCGACGGAGGCAGAGTTCGCGCGTGAGATGGACGCGCGCTACCGCTCCATGCTCGAGGGCAACGAGGCGGCTCACGATCTGGTGGAGGCGTAGATGCCCTATCTGTGGGACGATCGGGCCTGGTCTGACTACCAGTACTGGGTGACACAGGACAAGAAGACCCTTCGGAAGATCAATGCCCTGCTGAAGGACGTCGCAAGGACGTCGGGGACCGAGCAAGGCATTGGCAAGGGCGAGATCCTGAGGCATTCGGGCGAGGGTCTGATGAGCGCGCGAATTGACGCGAAGAATCGCCTGGTCTACAAGGTGGACGGTGACGTTGTGCGCGTGGTGTCCTGTCGCGGACATTACGGGGAGAAGTAGGGGCCGGCGTTCTTCTCGCCGCGCTTTGTATGCGTGGTGAGATGGAGAGGGGAGTCCATCATGCCAACACTTCGCGACTGCGTCTACGGCCAGGCGGTGGCCGACGCGCTGGGAGTTCCGTACGAGTTCCGTCCGCGGGGCTCGTTCTGCTGCACGGACATGGTCGGCCACGGAAGCCACAACAAGCCGGCCGGCACGTGGAGCGACGACACCTCCATGACGCTCGCAATCTGCGACAGCTATCGTGAGCTGGGGCGCATTGACGTCAACGACATCCGTGGGCGCTTCGTGCGGTGGTATCGCGAGGGCGCCTACACCGTCGACGGGCTCTTCGACGTGGGCAACTCCACGCGCGAGGCGCTCGAGCGCGGGCACGGCCTTGCGGGGGAGTGGGACAACGGCAACGGCTCGCTCATGCGCACGGTTCCGCTCGCGTTCACCGACGCCACCGACGACGAGGTGCGCGCCGTCTCCGCGATCACGCACGCGCACCCGACCTCGACTGAGGCGTGCGTCGCCATGGTGCATATCGCGCGGGACCTCGCCTCCGGCGCGAGCCCGGCGGACGTGGCGGGCGACGTCGCTGCGCGCTCCGTGGACATGATCAGCTCCACCGGCTTTGTGCGCCACACCTTCGACGCCGCGCTCTGGTGCCTGGCCAACACGTCGAGCTACGCCGAGTGCGCGCTCGCCGCGGTGAACCTCGGGGACGATACGGACACCACGGCCGCCGTCGCCGGCGCGCTCGCCGGGATCGTCTACGGCATCGAGGGGATTCCGGCTGCGTGGCTCGACAAGCTGCGGGGCAAGGATCTCATCGAGGGCTGTCTGTTCTGAGATTATTTTTTCGACGTGCTCGTGTTTGCTCCGGTGTTTTCCTCAGAAAAGTTGAGTCAACAGTATTGAGTCAACTTTTCTGAGGAATGATTACCATGTGCTTGTCTTTTGCTATACTGCTATACAAAGCGAGGTGATTAAAATGCCGGGGACAACCACAGCGCCGTTGGCACGCCAGACGCAGATGAACACGCGCATAGACGCCGCGCTCAAGGAGGCTGGGGACGCCGTGCTTGCTCGGTTTGGCTATTCGCCGTCCGCAGCGGTGCGCGGGCTCTGGCAGTTTGTGGTGGACCACCAGGATGACGCGGCGGCCGTGCGCGAGGTCATTGAACCCGGTGTGGCGACCGCGCTCTCCGACGAGGCAGCCCGGAAGGCCTCCGCGATTGCCGACCTGCGTTCCCTGTACGCACAGACGGCCCAGGAGCTCGGCATTCCCGGAAACAGCGTCATTGGCCTCCCTTCCTGGGATGACCTCCGGGAGGACTGGTATGACGAGCGCTTGAAGAAGGAGGCGTAGATGCCACAGCCTTCGCGCGTTCTTCTCGATACCAACGTCTGGCTTGACGCGTTCGACGGAGCGCGTCCGCGCTCTCGCGCGGCGAACGAGCTCATTGATCTCTGCGTGAGCAAGGGGATTGATCTGCTCTACGCAGTCGGTACGGCGAAGGACGTCTACTACCTTGTGGGGGCCTCGCTCAAGGGCCAGGCGCGAACAGCGGTCCCGACGCTCTCCGAAGGCCAGGCTGGCGCGATATCGGCCTACGCTGCTGCCTGCGTCGCGAACATGGACGAGATCGCAACTGCGGTGGGTGCCGACTCCTCTGACGTCTGGCTCGCGCGAAAGTACCGGCGCATCCACGCGGACTTCGAGGACTGTATGGTGCTGGCGGCAGCCCAGCGCGCGAAGGCAGACTATCTCGTGACCAGCGACGAGGCTCTCCTGCGCCACGCTCCTGTGGCTGCACTCTCGGTGGATGACTTTCTTGCGTTGGTGAGAGAATAGAGACAACCGAGGTTCGGTCCACCTCTTGAAAGGCGGCTGACAATGGGAGAGGCTCAGACGCGCACGAACCAGCGCTCGCGACAGATCGTCGAGCCGACCGACGACGAGAAGGCCGCGGCAAAGGCCGCCCAGACGTTCGGGCGCTCCTACGCGCATGACAGCACGGCGCTTGGGGTGGCTTCCTTTGCCTTGGTTTTCCTCATCGTCTTCGCCATTGACATGGTGACGCTCGTCAGCGGCCTCGCGCATGGCGAGTACGGGGAACAGGACATTATGTGGCTCACCGTGATCGGCGCCTCCGTGTTCGCCGTGTTTGCCGTGCTTGCGGTCGTGTCGGTCCTTGTTGCGCGTCACCATTACCTGCGCCCAGAAAAGAGCGACGTGTTTGCGGCCGACGGGCGTCTGTTCCACACCTGGTTCATACGCGACAAGGAGAGGCGCGGGGACGACCGCGGGTACGTCCGCATCAACGTCGTTAGCGTCGCGGAGTGCACCGGGTTCCACAACAGGAAGGACAGAAAGGTCTGGATTCTTTCGAACCCCGACGCGCGAATCTATGACGTGTGGCGACGCGGCAAGCGGTGGGAGGACGAGCGCGAGCTGTGCCTCGCCCTCCTGGAGAAGGGCATTCCGAGCGGCGCGGACACGGACCCGTTCTTTGGCGTGGACGAGCAGTACCGGGGGTTCCTCGAGCGAATTGGCGTGCGAATAGAGGAGACGACCGAGCCCGTCGACTTCCTGGCCGGGACGTGGTCGCTGGTGGACGACTTTCATGACTGGTAGCTGTGCGGCGGCGTTGGACTTCACGGGCCCGGGAGTTGCTCTCGGGCCCGTTTTGTATTGAGGCTAGGTGCTTCTCGGCCGCGCCCAGTGAGCCGCTTTTCTCGAATAAAAAAACGAGAAATAATAAAATAACGAAAACGGATAAAATAACGATTTCTCTTATGGGGGAGCTTCTGGCTGGGAATCGCAAGGCGTTGCTTGCGGCGAGGGGCAGAGGCGTGACAGCCGATTTCTCGGTATCGCACGCTATTTTTCGGTATAGAAGACGGTGTTTTCGGCCAAATTACGGTATCGAAAGTAAAAGAACGGTATAGAAATACGGTTTTACGGTATTTCTCGGCATCGGAAATAATAGCCAGTCGGTTTGCTGCTGCTCCAAAATCTAGAACAAGCCGTGGCCCAGAGCTGCCGCGACGGCGTTCAGGGCGAGGAGGAAGACGAGGAGGGCGAGGACGACGACGGTGGCGCGCCCGAGGATGCGGCGCAGCGCCCGTCTCTCCCCTTTGGTGAAGGGCTCGGAGTAGATGGCCTCGACCAGTTCCGGCACGTTGTCTTCCATGGGGTCCTCCAATGGTCTTTTCCACGTGTATACCCAGGCGACTGAAACCCATGCGAGTGGAAAAGAGACGGATGTGACGGACGCATACAGGGGCCTTAAGATACAGCATGGGGACGCCGCCGACCTCCCCGGGACTCGACCGCGCCACGTCGTATAGAAGAGACGAGCCATGAGCGACAAGCAAGACGAGACCACCTACCTGCACGCGCTCGTCGAACGCGGCCGCGCACAGGCGAAGGAAGCGCGTAGCCGCCGCGAACGCTGACGTCGCCCTCCAAGTCCCGCCAACCCTCACGGCAGAACAACGCAACAAATCCCGTCCGTACCCCCTGCTAGACTAGCCCCGACTCCGCGTCCTTCTCGCCCACAGGGAGGTTCTTCTCGCCATGACGTCGGACATAAAGCTCGTGGCCGTCGACATTGACGGCACGTTCATGCGCTCCAACTATACCTACGACGTCCCGCGTTTCGAGCGCCTTCTGGCGCGCATGCAGGCCGCGGGCTGCAACTTTGTGGTGGCGAGCGGCAACCAGTACTGGCAGCTGCGCGACCACTTTCCCGGGCACGTGGACGAGTTGTGCTTCGTCGCCGAGAACGGCGCCTACGTCACGGACCGCGGCGAGCTCGTCTACGTGCGTTCCATGCCGGAGGAGACGGTCTCCGCGGTCGTCGACCTGTGCCGCGACTACGCCGACGAGGTCTGGAACGTGCTCTGCGGCATGGAGGGCGCCTACTGCGAGCGCGGGGCGGTCTCGGACGAGCTCTTCGAGGACATGAGGCGCTACTGCCACCGTCTGGGCTGGGTGGACGACTTCAAGGCCACGGGAGACAAGATCCTCAAGTTTGCGGCCAACGTCCCCGACGAGCGGACGGACTTCTTCTACGACCTGTTCCGCCGCGAGCTCGACGGCCTGGTGGAGCCCACGACGAGCGGGCACGGCGCCATAGACCTGATCACGCCCGGCTGCCACAAGGCCTCGGGCCTGGCGCGCCTGGCCGAGCGCTGGGGAATCTCCCCGGAGCAGTGCGTCGCCTTCGGCGACGGCGGCAACGACGTGGAAATGCTGCGCTTCTGCGGAATCGGCTACGCCATGGACAACGCCCCCGACGACGTGAAGGCCGCGGCCGACCGCGTGTGCCCCTCCAACGACGAGGACGGCGTGCTCGTGGCGCTGGACGAGCTGTTCGCGTGAGGCTCTACCGCTCCGCTGCCGCTCCCAGCGCGCGGTTGACCCGCTCCGCCACTCCCACGCTTGCCGCGACCTTCACCACGTCCGGCACCACGAACGGCACGACCGCCACGGCCAGCGCTGCCGGCGCGTCGAGCGCGTAGACGTTCATGAGCTGGAGCGTCCCCAGCGCGTAGCTCACCGCTAGCAGCGCGACGCCGGCCGCTGCGCCGCGCGCCCCTCTCGGAAGCATGTTTGCGCGCATGACGGCGCCCGCCACGGGCATGCCAGCGGCAAAGCCCAGAAGGTAGCCGCCCGTCGGGCCCAACAGCACGCCGAGCCCTCCCTGGAAGCCAGAGAACACCGGCGCGCCCACCGCGCCCAGCAGCAGGTAGACCACCACGGTGAAGAGGGCGTCGCGCGTGCGCATGACCTGCGGCAGGAGTGCCAGCACAAAGGTCTGCATCGTGAACGGCACCATGCCCAGCGGCACGGTGACCCACGCGCTCACGGCGAGCAGCGCAATGCAGACGCCGCAACGGGCGACCTGGCGGTTGGACATGGGAGCTCCCTCGCGACTGGACGCTGTTCTCGGCAGCATTTTCGCCGAGACGGAGTAACTGCGGATAATAGTCTAGAAAATGGCGCCATTTTCCGTAAAACCTCCGTTTCGGTGAAGGGCAGAACGAGGGGTTGTCGAGTTTGCAGCGCTCGGCGAGTGGCTTCGTCGGGCAATTTGAGGTGGCGTTGCCAAATAAGTCGCGTCGTGAATGGTTTTCCGGCGTTCTGACGAGATGGTGCCTGGGAACAGGCTTCAAATGTCCAGTTGATTTTAATTGAGAAATACATATTCATGTCTGAGTCAGAGAAAATCATTCACAACACGGTTATTTTGGCAGCTGGTTTCGTTTTGACGCACCGGGCGGCGGCGTTTGGGAGAGGCGCCGCGAGAAGAACGAACGCCGCGTGTGGGGGTCGTGGAGTGGTTCTTCTTGGCTGACCGTTCGCAGGCGCAAAGATACCGCCCGCGGCATTCCGAAAATTCCTCTTGAAACACGCTTGAAAAGTGGGAATATATGGGCTAACAAACATTTTGTTTGGATACCAGACAAAAAGTTGGTAAGTCCGAAGGAGCAAGGAGGAAGCGTTGAGCGAGAAGATCAAGTGGGTCGCCAACAGAATGCCTAAGAGCGACGACCGCCACCTTGGCATTATGTCCCTCGAGAACGTGGAGGCGGCGCGCAGCTTCCACCAGAGCTTCCCGCAGTACGACGTCACCCCGCTCGCCAAGCTCGACGCGCTGGCGGCGGATCTCGGCCTCAAGAACCTGGCCGTGAAGGACGAGTCCTACCGCTTTGGCCTCAACGCCTTCAAGGTGCTCGGCGGCTCCTTCGCCATGGCCAACTATATTGCAGGCAAGATCGGCCGCCCGGTTTCCGACATGACCTACGACTACCTCACGAGCGACGAGCTGGCGCGCGACTTCGGCCAGGCCACGTTCTTCACCGCCACCGACGGCAACCACGGCCGTGGCGTGGCCTGGGCTGCCAACAAGCTGGGCCAGAAGGCCGTCGTGCACATGCCCAAGGGCAGCGTGAAGAGCCGCTTTGACAACATCGCCGCCGAGGGCGCCGAGGTCACGATCGAGGACGTCAACTACGACGAGTGCGTCCGCATGGCCGCCGCCGAGGCCGAGGCCTGCGAGAACGGTGTCATCGTCCAGGACACCGCCTGGGACGGCTACGAGGAGATCCCGTCCTGGATCATGGAGGGCTACGGCACCATGGCCTCCGAGGCGGCCGAGCAGTACGCGGCGGCCGGCGTGGAGCGCCCGACGCACGTCTTCGTGCAGGCCGGCGTCGGCAGCCTGGCCGGCGGTGTGGTGGGCTACTTCACCAACCTCTTCCCCGACAACCCGCCCACCTTTGTGGTGATGGAGGCCGACGCCGCGGCCTGCCTCTACAAG
>CASEQJ010000010.1 GCA_949290055.1 uncultured Olsenella sp.
TTTCTGTTGCGTAGCAAAAGTGGGGTCCACCCGCTGAGCGGGTGGATTTCTATGCCGCGCGAAGAGCGCGCGGCACAGGGTTGAGGACCCTTACGAAAAGGGCCGCCGGCGCAATGCCGACGGCCCTTGATCGGACGTGGTCGGGTTGACTGGATTCGAACCAGCGACCTCTCGGTCCCGAACCGAGCGCTCTACCAAGCTGAGCCACAACCCGTAGCGAGGGGATATTCTAGCAGACTTCCGTCGCAGAACCAAGGGTTTTTGTCGACCAGCTTTGCCAGCCGCGCGACGTTGCCTCGGCGGCCACGGCGTCCGCCGCCGCGGCGCTCTCGCAGATCGCGAACGAGCACGTTCCCGAGCCTGTCACCTGGGCGCCGAGCACGCCGGGTCGCCCGCGCAGCCAGCGCTCGACCTCACCCGCCTCCGGGCAGAGCGCGACCGCCGCCGGCGCGAGGTTGTTGCGGAGCCCCGCCGCGATGGCGCGGGGGTCCCCGCTCGCCAGGGCCGCGATCAGCAGCGACGGGTCGTCGGGCTCACGGCCGCCGCGGTCGAACTCCGCGTAGGCCTGCGGCGTCGAGCCGCCCTCGGTGCGCGGCATGACGAGCGCGACGGGAAGCTCGGGGGCAGCGAGCGTGCGCTCGAGCACGTCGCCGGCACCCACGTAGAAGCCCGGCCTCGGGTCGAGGAAGAAGGCGACGTCCGCCCCGACGCGGCGCGCGATCGACACCACGCGCTCGTCGAGGGGGTCCACGCCCCAGACGCCGGCGAGGGCGGCCAGGGCGGCGCCGGCGTCGGCCGAGGAGCTCCCGAGCCCGGCGCTACCCGGGATGCGGCGCGTGACGCTCACGCGGGCGCGGGGCTTCCGGCCCAGCGCCTCGGCGAGCATCGTGGCCGCGCGCCACACGCCGCTCTTCTCGACCGGAATCGAGAGCGCGGGCGAGAAGGACGCGGCAAGCTCCGCAGCGTCCTCCACGACGACGGTGTCGCAGAGCGCCACGGGCACCATGAGCGAGTCCACGCGGTGGTAGCCTCGGGCGTCCCTCTCCGCGTGGACGCCGAGGTAGAGGTTTACCTTGCAGGGGACCTCAACGGTCACAGGGCGGCGCAACGCTACTCCGCGATGGTCTCGGCAAAGTCAAAGAGGCGCTCGCCGGACTCCAGGTCGTAGAGCTCCACGGTGCCGGTGAGGACGTCCACGTACTGGTAGGACTGGCGCGCGGTGCGGCCGCGACGCTCCTCGACCTCGACGACAAAGAGCGAGGGGTGGGCGTGCACGAGCGTGCCGGTGCGCTCCACGATGCGGGAGCGGCCCATGTTGGCCTTGACCTTGAGGCGCTTGCCCTCGAGGGTGGTCAGCTCGTCGCGAATCTCGTCAACCCGGTTAACGGGGGGGATGTCGTTCTCCATGTGATCCTCCGTATGACAGAGGCGAAAGCCCAAAATACAGGAAGTTTTATCATACGGCGCGCGGCGCGCAAGCGCAAATCGTCTCAACTCGCTGCACAAAAACGGGGCGAGAAGAACGCTCTTCTCGCCTCGTGCTTGCTATGTGACAGGCGGCTACTCGGCCGGGCAGAGCGCAAGCGCGGCCTCGTCGGCCACGACCACGCAGTTGGGGTGCAGCTGCAGAATGGACGCCGGGCAGGTCGGGACGATCGGGCCGAAGCACATGTCGTGGACGGCCTGGGCCTTGGCGTCACCGTTGGCGATCACGAGAACCGACTTGGCGGCCATGATGGTGCCGATGCCCATGGTGTAGGCCTGGCGCGGCACGTCGTCGATGCTGTCGAAGAGGCGGCTGTTGGCCTGAATGGTGGACTCGGTGAGGTCGACGCAGTGGGTGCCCTTGATGAAGGAGTCGCAGGGCTCGTTGAAGCCGATGTGGCCGTTGTTGCCGATGCCCAGGAGCTGGAGATCCTGGTGACCGGCGGCGGCAACGGCGGCGTCATAGGCGGCGCAGGCGGCCTCGTAGTCTTCCATGAGGCCGTCGGGCACGTGGGTGTTGGCCTTGTCGATGTTCACGTGATCAAAGAGGTTCACGTTCATGAAGTAGCGGTAGCTCTGGTCATGGTCGCCGGGCAGGCCGCGATACTCATCGAGGTTGTAGGTCTTGACCTGTGAGAAATCCAGGTCGCCAGCCTCGTAGGCGGCAACGAGGTTCTTATAGGTGCCGATCGGCGTGGAGCCGGTGGCAAGGCCGAGCACGCAGTCGGGCTTGAGCGTCACCTGGGCGGCAATAATGTTTGCGGCCTTGCGGCTCATGTCGTCGTAGTTTTTGGCACGAATGATTCTCATAATTCATCCCTTCGTAGTCCGGCGGGCTTGCGCCGAGCGGCCCCATCGGCCGCGGCCAATGTGACTGCGACCACCAGGGCGAGGTCGCCAAGAGCTATGAGAGAGACGTCGTCGCGTCGGGGCCCCTGCCCGTCCACGGCAACCTGGGGGCTCGTGCCCCAGACGCACTTATCATGCACCCAAACCGCCCCGTCCGCTGCGAGGATTTGGGCGAACGGGGAAAAAGGGCTGGGAGCGGGGACGCAAGGGGCGCGAGCGGGACCCTAGAGCTTGGCGGAGAGGTCCTCCAGTGCGTGGAAGCGGTGGGAGATGGCATTCTTCTCGTCCGGGGTGAGCTCCGCCATGGTCTTGCCGGGGGTGTCGTTGGGGAGGAAGAGCGGGTCGTAGCCAAAGCCGCCGTTGCCGCGAGGCTCAAAGCCCACGACGCCCTCGCAGTCACCGTCGCCGCGCAGGATCTCGTCGCCGCGCACCAGTACCACGCTGGAGTGGAAGCGCGCCGTGCGCTCGGTCTCCGGAACGGCCGACATCTGAGCCATGAGCTTCTCGTTGTTGGCGGCGTCGTTACCGTGCTCGCCGGCCCAGCGCGCCGAGTAGATCCCGGGGGCACCGTCGAGCGCGTCCACGCAGAGGCCGGAGTCGTCGGCCACGGCCATGGGCAGGCCCGTCTCAGTCTGCGCTGCGCGGGCCTTGATCAGGGCGTTGTCAAAGAACGTCTCGCCGTCCTCCACCGGGTCGGGAAAGTCCCCGAGCTCGCCAAGGGCAACAAAGCGCACGCCCGGCATGACCGGCGCGAGGATGGCCTCGATCTCGGCGACCTTGTGCGCGTTGCCCGTGGCCACGACCACGGTCTTGGCGGGATCGAGCACGTTACTATCGACGGCTTTCATGTAGACCTCCTCTGGGCGTGCAAAAACGTCGCTCGTGATGGAAAATCGCGCGTGCGTCTGCAAAAACGTTGTTCGTGATAGCTAAGTATGGCCCTTGAGGCCCTTGCGCGGCACCCAGAATCAGCGCTCGCCAAAGAAACCCCAGCTCGCAGAAATTTAACTAATTCCAGACGTCGAAAAGTTCCATCATGAGACGCGTTTTTGCATCTCGAATTTGAGTTTTCCACCACGAGCGACGTTTTTGCATATCCGCGGGCCCGTCAGGGCCCGGCCATCACCCTACCCGGGCAGGCGGAAGCCCGTCACCTCGGACTGCAGCTCCGTCAGGCGCGCGACCCCGCCCTGACAGAGGTCGAGGAGCTCGTCGAGCTGCCGGCGATCGAGCGTCGAGCGCTCGCCGGTGCCCTGGACCTCAACGATCCGCCCGTCGGCGGTGCCCACGAGGTTGAGATCGACCTCGGCGCGGGAGTCCTCGGGGTAGTCGAGGTCGAGCAGGACGCGGCCGTCCACGAGGCCCGCCGAGACCGCGGCGACCTGGCCCGTGAGCGGCAGGCGTGGCAGGCGGCCAGCGTTCACGAGACAGCTGAGCGCCTGGTGCAGCGCCACCCACGCCCCCGTGATCGAGGCCGTGCGCGTGCCGCCGTCGGCCTGAATGACGTCGCAGTCGAGCGTGATCGTGACCTCACCGAGGCGGTCGAGCCGCGTGACGGCGCGCAGGCTGCGGCCAATGAGGCGCTCGATCTCCATACTGCGCCCCTTGCGCCCGCGATACTCGCGCGGGGTGCGGCGGCTGCCGGCGGCGGGAAGCATGGCGTACTCAGCGGTCACCCAGCCGGCGTGCGCGTTCTTGCGCCAGCCGGGCACGCCCTCCTCGACCGAAGCCGTGCAGAGCACGCGCGTGTCGCCGAACTCGGCGAGACAGGAGCCCGCCGCGTTCTTCATGACGCCCGGCGTGAGCGTGACCGGACGCAGCTCGTTGGCGGCGCGACCATATGAGCGGGCAACCTCGACGTCTGCCATGGCACCTCCCTGCAAAGAGACCCCGCCGCAGTGCGACGGGGCCGCGATTAACGGGTGGGCGATGACGGGTTCGAACCGCCGACCTTGTGCGTGTAAGGCACCTGCGCTAGCCGCTGCGCCAATCGCCCGGACAACGGAAGTCTAGCATACGCGCTGCGTAGCCCGCCGGCCTCGCTCCCGCCGGGGAAGCCCCGGCGCTCGAACAGTCCTCGCCGCAAAGGGCGCGGCTGCGGAACTCGCGGCGGGGTTTCCCCGGCGGGCGCGAGGCCTACGTCTATACTGGGGCGTATGGAGAACATGACGCTTTCGGACATAGCAGCGGCCGTGCAGGTTGCGGGGATTGGGGTCTCGGTCGTGGGGGCTGCGGAGAGCGTGGCCGTCACGGGGACCTCGTGCGACTCTCGCACGACGCGGCCCGGCGACCTCTTCGTGTGCAAGGGGGCCGCGTTCAGGCCCGCGTTTCTCGCCGGTGCGCTCGAGCGGGGGGCCGTGGCCTACCTCTGCGACGAGACCCGCGCCGCAGAGCTCGCCTCCGTTGCCCCCGCCACACCCGCGCTCGTGGTCGACGACCTGCGTCGCGCCATGGCCGTCGCCTCGGCGGCCGCGTTTGGCCACCCCGACCGCGACCTGCCCGTCATTGGCATAACCGGCACCAAGGGCAAGACGACGGCCGCCTACATGCTGCGCTCGATCGTCGAGGCGGCGCATGGGGACGGCTCCTGCGGAATCATGGGCACCGTCGAGACCTACGACGGGACGGGGCGCGCCGCCTCCAACAACACCACGCCCGAGCCGCCCGACCTCTGGCGCCACCTTGCCAACGCGCGCGACGCGCACCTCGCGGCCATGGTCATGGAGGTCTCCAGCCAGGCGCTCAAGTACGACCGCACGCTCGGCGTGGGCCTGACCGCTGGCTGCTTCCTCAACATAGGCCTCGACCACATATCCCCCGTCGAGCACGCGGACTTTGAGGACTACTTCACCTCCAAGCTGAGGATCTTCTCGCAGGCGGACACCGCCGTTGTCAACCTCGACACCGACCACGCCGACCGCGTCCTCACGGCCGCCGACGCCTCCGCGAGCACGGTCACCTTTGGCGTGAACCGTCCCGAGGCGGACGTCTTTGCCGACGAGCTCTCCCCCTCCGAGGAGGGCATCGCCTTCACGCTGCACCTGGGCGCCGGGCGCCGTCGCGTACAGCTGCCGTTCCCGGGCGAGTTCAGCGTCTCCGACGCCCTGTGCGCCGCAGCGTGTGCCCAGCTCATGAACATAGACGCCGATAAGATTGCGGAGGGCCTGGCTGCCACGCACGTGCCCGGCCGCATGGAGTTCTACCGCTCCGCCGACCGTCGGCTCACCGTGGTCGTGGACTACGCGCACAACGGCTTTGCTTTTGAGTCGCTGCTGTCGACCGTTGCCGGGACGTTTGGCGACGCGCAGACGATCGCGGTCTTTGGCGCCGTGGGCGGCAAGGCGCGCGAGCGCCGCTACGAGCTGCCGGAGGTCGCGGCGCGCTACGTGGACCGCATCATCCTCACGTCCGACGACCCCTGGACCGAGGACCCGGCGGACATCTGCCGCGAGATGGAGGGCGCGCTCCCCGAGGGCTTCCCGCACGAGGTCGTGCTCGACCGCGAGGCCGCAGCCAAGCGCGCCTTCGAGCTGGCCGAGGCGACCCCCGGGCGCTCCGTGGTGCTGCTTCTTGCCAAGGGACACGAGGCCTACCAGCTCACCAAGGACGGCTTCGTACCCTGCGTCTCCGACCGAGAGCTCGCGCGCCGCGGCGTCGCCGCCCACGACCTGGCGCACCCGGCCGACCCCCGGTAATGGGCGCGCCGGTCGTCATAGGCGTCGCCGGCGGCGCCCGCGACCGCGAGGTCACCTCCGCGCTGCTGCGGACCGTGCTTGACGGCCCCGACCCCTATGGCAGCGCTGGCGTCATAGGAGCGCGCGAGCTCTTCGACGGCACCGAGTGGCGGCGCTACCCAAATCTTCCCCATGAGCTGCGGCGCATTGAGGAGCACATTCACGACGCGCGCGAGCACGGCCTCGCCTACCTCGTCGTCGAGCTCGACGAGGCGGCCGAGCGCGGGACCTCGCACGTCGACCTGCTCTGCACCGTCGGCGCGGGCGGATCCGGCACGGCACGGACGGCCCGGAGGGGCCTGAGCTTCTCGGCGCGCGGCACCGTCGCCGACATAGGCGCGAGCAGGGCGGAGACACATTACGGCTACCTGCAGTTTCTCGCCCACACGCCCGCCTGGACCGACCGCCTCGTCGTCCCCGTGACGGGCCTGTTCAACCTGGGGCCGGCGCTGGGCGCGGTCGCCGCCGCCGTCCTTCTTGGCATTGATTCGGACCAGCTGGCCATGGGACTGCTGAACGCCAAGGTTCCCGGACACGGCGAGCTCCTGACCTCGCCCGACCGCCGTGTCTTCGCGCTCGTCGAGGAGAGCCGGGTGCGCCGTGACACCGCGCGGCTCGTCGACGCGGCGCGCGAGGACTACGACTCGTTCGAGATCGAGGTCGTGCACGGCTCAGACCGCGTCGCGGCGGCCGTGGCGCGGGCATATGAGCGGCGCGAGGGCGCCCGCACGCTGCTCGTGCTGCTCGGCGACTCGTCCGACGCACTCGAGGACGCCTTCCAGGCGGCGCTGCGCGCCCACGCCCGGACGCTTTGAGGCGGCAGAAGACCCGCCCTGTGTCACTTTGGGCCTCGCCTGAGGTCCTCTAGCAAGCCGCGACCGGCAATGGACCGACCCGCTCCAAATCCAACTGGCCTTTTCCCGGCTGCTAACGCCCACCCTTCACGTGAGCCGCTCCGAAAGACCTCACATGAAGGTCAGAGTGACACAGCGCCCGAAGAAATCTGCCTCTGGCCCGTCCGGGCGAGAAAAAAGGGGCCGAGCCCGAAGGCTCGGCCCCAAGGTGCGCAATGCACGAAGGTCGCGCGACTTAGAAGTCCACGTCCACGTCGTTGTAGACGCACTCGAGCAGCTTCTCCATCTCCTCGGGCGTGGGCTGGCGCGGGTTGGAGCCGGTGCAGGCGTCGCCGATGGCGTCGACGGCGATACGGCTCTTCTTCTCCTCGAACTCGGCGTAGTCGATGATCGACTCGTCGGCCTTGACGCCGCCCTTGCCGTAGTTCTTGATGCCCTGGGGGATGTCGATCTTGTCGTTCAGGTCGCGGATCATCTGAACGAGCGCGGCCACGAGCTCGTCCTCGGTCTCGCCGGCGAGGTGGAAGACCTCAGAGGCGATGTAGGCGTAGCGGCTCTTGGCGCGGGCGTCCTTGGCGTTGAACTGAATGACCTTGCCGAGGTACATGGCATTGGCGCAGCCGTGAATAATGTGGTCGCCGGTGAAGGCGGCACCGGTCTTGTGCGCCATGGAGTGCACGATGCCGAGAAGGCCCGAGGAGAAGGCGATGCCGGCAATGCACTGGGCGTCGTGCATGTGCTGACGGGCCTCCTTGTCGCCGGCGTAGCTCTTGGGGAGCCACTCGACGATCTCGCGCATGGCGTAGAGGGCGTTGGCGTCGGTGTAGGCGGAGCCGGCGGTGGAGACGTAGGCCTCGATCGAGTGGGTCAGGGCGTCCATGCCGGTGTGTGCGCAGAGCTTGGCGGGCATGGTGTAGGTGAGCTCGGGGTCGACGATGGCGACGTCGGGCGTGATCTCGAAGTCGGCGATCGGGAACTTGATGCCCTTGGAGTAGTCGGTGATGATCGAGAAGGCCGTGACCTCGGTGGCGGTGCCGGAGGTGGAGGAGATGGCGCAGAAGTGGGCCTTGGTGCGAAGCTTCGGCAGGCCAAAGACCTTGCACATGTCCTCGAAGGTGGTCTCGGGGTACTCGTACTTGATCCACATGGCCTTGGCGGCGTCGATCGGGGAGCCGCCGCCGATGGCGATGATCCAGTCGGGCTGGAACTCGGACATCACGGCAGCGCCGTTCATGACGGTCTCGACGGACGGGTCGGACTCGACGCCCTCGATCAGCTTGACCTCGAAGCCGGCCTCCTTGAGGTCGTTCTCGACGTCCTGCAGGAAGCCGCCGCGACGCATGGAGCCGCCGCCGGTGACGATAACGGCACGCTCGCCCTTGAGGTTCTTGACCTCGTGGCGGGCACCCTCGCCAAAGTACAGGTCACGCGGATTGGTGAAACGTCCCATAACACTCCTCCAATTCCTATGCCGCCGCCACCGCGACGGATCAGTTTGACGGCCGAGAAGACCCTCTCCTCGACCGTCCCTCAGTATATAGCGAAACGATTCGGCAACATTGGTCTTTTTCGCGCCGCTCCGGCAACGGTTGCCAGAAAGGGGCCTGACCCCTTTTTGGCAACTCGGCTAGGATGGTGGGGAGGGGAGGCGAGATGGCACACGATTCGAGACGCGAGGACTACCTGCGCATGAGCCTGCGCTTCGCGCTCTCGCTCGACGAGGGCGACCCGTCGCGCGCGGCGCGTGAGTTCGCCTCGTTCACCCGCCGCCTCGCGCGCGACCGCGACTCGCTGCCGCAATCGGACGCCGACCGCGCCTTCCACCTCGTCTCCCTCGCGACCGAGCTCGTCGACTACCGGCTGCCGTTCGCCGGAGACGCCCTTGCCGACTCACTCACCGCGCGCGGCCTCGCCCTGCTCGAGGAGGCGCTCTCGCTCGACCCAAACTGCCACGACGCCGTCCGCATGAGCTTCTCGCTGAAGACGCCGTCTGCCGAGGCGCGCTGGCGCTTCCTCGTGGAGCGAGAGGAGTCGGTCCGCCTGAGCTGCGAGTCAACGCGCGACCAGCTCTGCGCCGAGTTGGACGAGACCCGCGCGGCGCTCGCGGAGAACGTCTCCATGCGCCCGTGGTGGCGCTGGCTTGCGGACATGGCGGAGTGCGCCCTGATCTGCGGGCGCAACCGCGCGGCGATCGACGCCGCGGAGCGCCTGCTCGCCGCGGAACCAAGCGACCTCTCCGACGTTCGCCGCACCCTGGTCTACGCCCTCGCCAAGCTCGAGGACGAAGACGGCGTCGCCCGCCTCGCCGCCGAGACGGGCGACGCCTGGTCCCTACTCGCGAGCCTGGCCCTCGCGCACAAGCGTTGCGACTTCGCCGAGGCCCGTCGCCAGGTCGAGCGCCTGCTCGCGGCCTATCCCGGGTGCGCCCCCGTCCTCATGCGCCAGATCGAAATCCCCGACGGGCGCTTCGCGCGGATCCGCGTGCCGGCGCGCGGCGAGGACGAGCTGATCCTGGCCGTGAGCGAGGGCGTCGTACTGCTTCAGGAGGGCGCCGAGCGCTCCGGCAAGGGCGTGCTCGGCGCGTGGCTCGCGCGCACCGTCTCGGAGCTTGCGGGCGAGAAGGACGACGAGGGAGCGAGCCGGTCGTGAACGCATGGGACGAGCTGGTGGCGCGCTGCGCCGCCCGCCGCAACGAGAAGATCGGCCCACTCTCGGACGACGCCTACGCCGAGCTGGTCCTGGCCGTCCGTCAGAGCCCGGCCGACTTTGCCGACGAGCCCGGCGAGCGCGCGCTGCTCGTGGTCGCCCGCGCCCTCGACGGCTACCGCGCGAGCCTCACGCGCGACGACCTTCTCGACGACGAGTCGTTCGAGCGCGAACGCGCCCGACGGCACTCCGCCCTGGCGGCGGAGTGCGAGCGCGCCGTCTCGATCGACCCCGACTGCCTCGACGCGCGCCTAATCGCGCTGCTCGCCTCCGAACCCGACCCCGACCCGCTGCTCACCGCCCTGCTCGAGCTTGAGCGCGCCCACGCGAAGGAGGCCCTGCCGGAGGGCGACGCCTGGGAGGACGTCTTCTGCCGTCCGCGCCTGCGCCTGCGCGCGGCCGTCGCCCGGACCTGCCTCGACGGCGCGCGCTTCCGCATGGCCGCCTCCGCCGCCGCCTCGCTCACCGACGCGACCCCGGACGACCCCCTCGGGGCGCGCCACACCCACATGCTTGCCTGCGCCCGCCTGGAGGACGAGGCGGGGCTCGGCGCGCTGGACGCGCGCTTCTCCGGCCGAGAGAGCGCCTGGTCGCACCTGGCGCGCGTTCTTCTCCTCTACAAGCTCGACCGCCTGACGGCCGCCCGCCGCGCGCTGCGCGGGTTCGACAGCCTCTGCGCCGGCGGCGCCTACGCGCTGCTGCGCCCGGTTCTCACGGAGCCCTACCTGCCCGACCGCCCGGACGTCGCCCCGTGCGGCTTCGAGGAGGCCGTCATGGCCGTGCGCGAGGCCGAGCCCATAATCGCGGACGTCCCCGAGTTCATAGCCTGGTGTCAGGAGCAGGAGTGGCTGGTCGCCTCGGCTCAGGCGTTCGCCGAGCGAAACGACCTGGACTGGTAGCGCCGCGGGCCCTCGTCCTTCTCGTCACATGAAGAAAGCGGGCCCACCCGTTGCGCTCGGGTGGGCCCGCTGCCCTGACGTGGTGCCCCCAACGGGAGTCGAACCCGTGTCGTCGCCTTGAAAGGGCGATGTCCTAGGCCACTAGACGATGGGGACGCGCGGCTAGTATACCAAAGGGCGCGCGGGGCACGGCGCGCGGGCGTTGCCGTACAATTACGGGCAGCACGACAACCACTTCCGAACAGGAGGACGCCCATGTTCTGCCCCAACTGCGGCACGCAGCTTCCCGACGGCTCCACGAGCTGCCCGAGCTGCGGCGCCACCATAGGGGTCCCCGCGCAGGAGGCCCCCGTCACCCCCGAGCCCGAGCCCACCACGCCGCCCATTCCCGGCGCGCCGCCCGTGCCCGGCGCCACCCAGTACGAGTCGAGCGCGAGCTACCCCGTGCCGGCCGACGCGGTCGACGCGCCCGCCGCGCCGCCCATGAAGTGGTACAAGTTCGTCATTTGGGTCCAGCTCTTCCTCTCCGCGCTCTCGCTCGCGGGAACCGGCGTCATGCTGCTCACGGGCGCCCAGTACATGACCGAGTACGGCAACGCCAAGGACCTCGTCTACACGTTCTACGCCGGGCTTCAGGTGGTGGACATCGTGTTTGCCGTCGTGTTCATTGCGCTTGCCGTGTTCGCCATTGTCGTGCGCATGAACCTCGCCAAGTTCAAGCGCGGCGCAACCAACCAGTACCTGGCGTTTCTTGGTGGCAACATCGTCGCGCAGATCCTCTACCTGGTCGCGCTCGCGATCGTCACGCAGGTCGGCCCCCTCGAGACGCTTGACTCCTCCACGGTGATCCAGCTCGTCTCGAGCGCCGTCATGATCGTGCTGAGCAAGATCTACTTCGACAAGCGCGCCTACCTGTTCACCAACTAGGCGCCGGGCGACAAAAACGTCGAGGCCGCGGACCCATGCTGGGTTCGCGGCCTCGTTCTTTGCTGGTAGGGGCGGTGGGACTCGAACCCACAATCCTTGCGGCCGAAGATTTTAAGTCTCCTGCGTATGCCAGTTCCGCCACGCCCCCGTCCGCGCCGCGAGGCGGCGCACGTCTATCCTAGCGCAGTGTGCGCATGGTCGGCGCCCAGCCGACGGGCGAGCTCGTCCCGGCGAGCGTGGTCTCCGCGGCGACGGCAAGGCCAAAGAGCAGGTCAGACTCACTCACGGTGAGGCGCGAGAAGCCCGTCTGGCGCATGAGCTCGAGAACCGCGACGACGCCGCCCAAGATCACGGGCGCGCGCTTGGCGACGAGCCCCGGCAGCGCGGCGCGCTCCTCCACCGTGAGGGCGGCCAGACGGCGCTCAAGCTCCTCGAGGTCGGCGCGCTCGAGCGTGGCGAGGTGCACCTGCGCGGGGTCGTAGGGCTCGAGCCGCTTCTTAATGGCAACGAGGCTCGTCACCGTGCCGCCCGTCACCACGAGGGTGCCCGGCGCCCCCTCCGACGCGCCGGGCGCGTCCGCGGCGAGAAGGCCGCCGTCGCGCACCGCCGGCGCAAACGCCTCGGCGGCGAACTCGTGGGCACGGGTGAGCGCAGCCGGGTCGTCGGGGCCGACCGGCGAGAGGAAATTCTCGCTCACCCGCCGGCAGCCCACGTCCACGGAGCGAACGAAGCGCAGGTCAAGAGGTGCGTTCTCTGGAGCGGAACCGAAGGCGAGCTCGGTCGAGCCGCCGCCGTTGTCGGCCACCAGCACGCGCTGGCCGCAGAAGTCGTGCGTGACCCCCAGAAACGTGAGCGCGCCCTCTACCTGGCCCGGGATTATGAGCGGGTCGAGCCCCAGGGCGTCGAGCTCGGCGCCGAGCACCGACGAGTTCTCCGCGTCGCGCGCGGCGCTCGTGAGGGTGCAGCAGGCCGCCACGGCGCCCGCCTCGCGGGCGGACTGCACGTAGCCGCGCACGCACGCGAGCACGCGCGCCATTGCCTCCTCGTTCAGCCGACCCGTCGCGTCGACGTCCTGCCCGAGGTTGCAGATCTCGGAGTGCTTTGCGAGGCGCACCACACGGCCGCCCTCGACGTCCGCCACGGCGAGCCGCGCGGTCACCGTTCCAATGTCTATGCAGGCCAAGCGCGTCATGCGTCCTCCTCGGAGTCCTCGTGGTACTGGAAAACGAAGTCGCCCACGCGCAGGTACCACGGTACCTCGTCGTCCTGGGCGTCGTCGGTCTGAGAGCCCTCTTCCTCGGCACCCTCGACGACGATGCGCGTCTCGCCCTCCTCGACGTAGCCGTGGCGGCGCGCCTCGTCCTTGATCCCCTCCTCGCTCATGAGGCTCGAAATGTCGCCCTCGAGCTCGGAGCTCTCGGAGGTCGAGCGCTCCTGCTCGGCCCTGAGCTCGCCATTCTCGCGCCACGCCTGGTAGAGGCCGCAGGCTGGCCCGTACAGCGCAACAAAGAGGGCGAGAAGGGCCGCGCACGCGATCACCGGCGTGCGGTGCGCGGCGAGGGTCGCGCCGAAGTTGGGCAGGGCGACCTTCTCGCGCGGAGAGGACCCCTTCGCCCCCTTCTCCTTCTTCGGCTTTGGGGCGGCAGGGCGCCTGCTTGGACGCGCGGTGCCGCGAGTCTTGGTTCTGGGTGTCTCTCTGCTCATGCCGTTGCTTCGTTTCTGGTTCGTTCTGGCCGGGCCGGCGCCGGGCGCCACCCTTTTTATAGCAGACGGGGAACGGATAGCGAGGCGCGTCAGCGCTTCTCCTCCGCCTTCGCACGGTCCCAAAGCTCGTTCAACCGAACAGTGTCCTGCTCCTCCAGGTGGACGCCCTCGCCGCGGGCGAGCTCCTCCATGCGCGACCAGCGCGCCCTGAACTTGCGGTTGGAGGCAGCGAGCGCCTCCTCCGCGTCGATTCCCTCACGCCGCGCGACGTTGACCAGCGCAAACAGCAGGTCGCCAAACTCAAGGGCCCGCGCGTCGCTGCCGGGCGCCTCGGAGTCAAACTCCGCTCGCTCCTCGGCCACCTTGCGCCATATGTCGTCCACGGTCTCCCACTCAAAACCCGCCTTGGCCGCGCGCTTCGAAATCTTCTGGGCCTGCATGAGCGCCGGGAGGCTGCGCGGAACGGAGTCGAGGAGCCCCAGCTCCGCGTTCTTCTCGCCCGCCGCCGCGCGCTCGGCCGCCTTGACGTCGTCCCATATGTCCTGGACCTCGCCGCCGTCACCGGCCGCCGCGTGCTCCCCAAAGACGTGCGGGTGGCGGCGGACGAGCTTCTCATTCAGGCCGTGGATCACGTCGTCGATCGTGAAGGTGCCCTCGTCGGCGGCGATCTGCGCGTGCAGGACCACCTGCTCGAGCACGTCGCCGAGCTCCTCCACGAGGTGAGCCGTGTCGTTGGCCTCAATTGCCTCGACCGCCTCGTAGGCCTCCTCGACCATGTGCTTGGTGATCGAGTGGTGGGTCTGCTCGCGGTCCCACGGGCACCCGTCTGGCTGGCGCAGCCGCCACATGGTCCGCACCAGGCGGTCAAACTCGGGGTGGGTCGTCGGGGCGTCGGGACGCGCGGCGTTCTCGGCGTCGACGCGGTCGGCTGCTTGGGACATGGGCGGCTCCTTCGGCATGAGGTTTTTCTCGCCTGCGATTCTATCGCGCCGGCCCGCCCGGCGCCTTCGGGCACGTCTTCCCTCCCCTGCGGTTTTGGGCAACAACTTTGATGCCGCGCCGCGGGACGGGAGGTTTTGCATAAGAGAAGTTGCCCACAACCTCGGAAAGCGTGGCGCCCCGGCCCCGCAGCATAAAACGTTCGACCCAAAACCTCAGGGACGGGCCGGAATCAGCGCCTTCGGCGAGCGCGCGGGCGCCGTCTCCCCAAAACATTGGATTTCCTGGCAAGGGGAACCTTGAATCAGCAGCGAGAAGGGACCCAGGTCAGCTGGCGAGAAGGACCGCAAAGGCGAGAAGGACGGCGCAAACAGCGGCGGGGAGGGCGTCCCGAGCGCCCTCCCCGCAGAAAAGGGGAATCTCCGTCGCGACCCTACTCGGGAAGCACCGTGCGAATGCAGAGGGCCATGGAAATGGCGCCGGCGTCCGGGGTGCCGAGGCTGCGCTCGGCGGCCGGGCGGGCGCGGCCGACCTTGGGCACCATGTTGGCGGTGTCCTCGGCGGCCTTCTGGGCGACCTCGGCCGCGGCGGCCCAGGCCTCCTCGAGGGACTTGCCCTCGCCGGCGGCGGCCTCGAGGGCCTCGCCGAACGGAATCAGGGCGTCGAGCATGGTCTTGTCGCCGCGGTGCGCGCCACCGAGAGAGAGCATCTTCTCGTAGGCTGCCTTCACGGCCTCGGCGGCGACCGTGGCGTCGTAGCCCTCGGCCTGGTCGCCCACGACGGCGCCGGCGGCCTCGAGCGCAGAGCCCCAGAGCACGCCGGAGGTGCCGCCGGCCTTGGCGGCCCAGGCACGCCCCGCCTCCTTGAGGACGGAGCCGGCAGCGGCCCCGCGGGAGCGGGCGTCGCGCGCGGCCTCGGCAGCGAAGGTGGAGCCCTTCACCATGCCGCGTCCATGATCGCCGTCACCGGCGACGCCGTCGATCTTGGCTAGGTCCTCCTCGGCCGCGGCAATCGCGGCCTGCATGCGCGCGAAGGCGTCGACTATGTAGTCAGCGGCCTTGTCGGAGGCCTCGGAACCCTGCTCAAAGGTGTCAACCTGCTCGGAGAGCTGCGCGTAGACCTTGCGCTCGCCAGCCGCCATGGAGCTCTCGCCCTTGCGGAACGAGGCGGTGTCGCACGGGGCGCTCCAGTAGGTCTCGAGCTCGTCGTCGAGGAACTCGACGGCAAGCGCGATTCCCTCCATGTCGAGCGAGGTCACGTACTCGCCCACGAGCGGCTCGACGAGCGTGTAGCCCTTGTCCTCGAGCAGCTGGCGGACGGTGCCCCACACGACGAAGAGCTCCTCGTACTTGGTGGAGCCCAGACCGTCGAGAATGACGGCAATGCGCTTGGAGTCGTCGGCGGGCGCCTCGGCGAGCACGCGCTCGACGAGAAGCTCGGCGACCTCGGCGGCGCTGGCCAGGTCGGCCTCGCCCACGCCCGGCTCGCCGTGAATGCCCTGCCCGACCTCCATCTTGCCCTGCGGCACGTGGAAGAGCGGCTCGTCGCCGCCGGGCAGGGTGCAACCGCGGAAGCCCATGGACATGGTGCGAGTGCGGTCATTGGCCTTCTCGGTAATGCGGACGAGCTCGTCGAAGGAGACGCCTGCCGCGGCGGCCGCGCCAGCGGCCTTGAAGACCATGAAGGTGCCGACGTTGCCGCGGCGCTTCTCGATCTCCTCGGGCTTGGCGGAGGCGACGTCGTCGGTAATGTAGAAGGTGCGGCAGTCGACGCCCTCCTCAACGAGGCGGTCGCGCGCCATGTTGAAGTTCATCTTGTCGCCAGCATAGTTGCCGCCGACGATGAAGATTCCCGTGCCTTGGTCGACGGAGTGCGCGACGCCGAGCACGTCCTCGGTGGACGGGGAGGTGAAGACGTTGCCCACGACGGTGGCGTCCATGAAGCCGTCACCGATAATGCCGCAGAACGCGGGGTAGTGGCCGGAGCCGCCGCCGTTTATGACGGCGATCTTGCCCTCAGCCATCTTCGTCGCGCGCGCGACGCCGCCGGGAACCTCGACCACGTAGTCGGGGTACGCCGCGACGTAGCCCTTGAGCATGTCCTCGCGGAACGTCTTGGGATCGTTGTAGAGCATCGTGCCTCCTTAAGCGACGAAGTAGTTCTTCAGGCCGAGCAGCATGTAGTAGCCGGCGAGCGCGCCCTGGTCCACGACGCCCTTGGCCTTGGCTGCGTGAACGGCGGCCTTGCCGAACTTGGGCAGCATGTCCTTGGTAGCCTCGCAGCCCTCGTTCGCGCCGTCGACGGCGGCGGTGATCACGTCGGCGAAGGTGGCGTCGGGGTTGGCCTCGACAAGCGCGACGGCCTTCTTGGCGCCCGCGTCGACGGAGTCGAGGATCGTGCGGTCCCCGAGCTGGCACTTGCCGCGCTTCTGGATCCCCTCGGCGAAGGCGGCCACATAGGTGGCGAGGTCGGCCGGGACGAGCTCGGTCTTGCCCTTGAACGCCTTGCCAGCCTGCATGATTCCGGAGCTCATGAGGGTGCCCATCGTGGACGGCACCTCGTTCTGCATCTTCATGCCCGCCTTCATGAGCTGCTTGCCGATCTCGCCCTCGGCGGCCGTCTCGCGCAGGAAGCCGGGAAGGGCGCCGTAGCCCTTGCTCATGGTGAGGCCCAGGTCGCCGTCGCCCATGGCGGCATCCATCTCGCAGAGCTCCTCCTTCTTCTCTGCGAAGACCTCGGCGACCTTCTCGAACATGTCAGGAATCTCGGCAATGGTTAGCTTGTCCACGTGTTCCTCCAAACGTGCGATCGGCGCCGGCCTAGCGCTGGCAAATGAACGGGGTGTTGACCGGGTAGTCGAAGTAGCCCTTGAGCTCGTCGTCAACCTTGCAGATGGAGATCGAGGCACCCATCATCTCCATGGAGGTGGCGTACTCGCCCGTCCAGGAGCGGTAGACCTTGACGCCCTTGGCCTCAAGCTGCTTGCGGACGGCGTTGTTCAGAATGTAGAGCTCCTCGAGGGAGGTGGCGCCCAGGCCGTTGATCAGCAGAGCAACCTCGTCGCCCTCGGCGAGCGGCATGTCCTTCAGGATCTCGTCCACGGACTCCGCGGCGAGCTCGTCAGCGGTCTTGATCGGGCCGTTCCAGACGCCCGGCTCGCCGTGAATGCCCATGCCGAAGGCCATTTCGTTCTCCGCCAGCTCGAAGTTGGCGTGACCGACCTCGGGGACGATGCAGGGGGTCAGCGCAAAGCCGACGGTGCGGACGTTGTCGCCGGCCTTCTTGGCGGCGGCGGCAACCTCCTCGAGGGTGCCCATCTGGTCGGCCTTGGCGCCCGCGGCCTTGTACATGAAGAAGATTCCCGCGACACCGCGGCGAGCCTCGACGTTGGCGTTGGAGAGAACGTCATCGGCGCCGACGAGGGAGACGGCCTCGATGTCGTCCATGTCGAGCAGCTCGGTCGCCATGTCGAAATTCATTATGTCGCCGGTGTAGTTGCCATAGAGGAACAGCACGCCCGCGCCGGCCTCGACCTCCTTGGCAATGTTGTAGATCTGCTCGGCGGACGGGGACTGGAACACGCCGCCCACGCCACAGCCGTCGATCAGGCCCTCGCCGACGTAGCCGAGAAACAGGGGCACGTGGCCCGAACCGCCGCCGGTGATAATGGCGACCTTGCCGGGCTTCTTGTTCGCAATGCAGTAGCAGCGCGGGTCGTCGGCGGCGCACTTCACCTGGTCAGGGAAAGAGGCGTAGATACCCTGGAGCATCTCGTCGACGTAGTTCTCGGGCGCGTTGATGATCTTCTTCATGGACGTTCCCCTTTTCTACAGGAAGTAGACGATGTAGTTGGTAATGAAGGTGAGGAGGAGAAAGACCGTCTCCATGTACTGGAACGGGATCCTGTCCTCTTCCTCCTTGTACACGCTGGTCCAAATGAAGCCCAGGTAGAAGCTCGAGGCAATGTTGACGCAGGACATGTCGAGGTTGGGCGAGGGGAAGAGCCAGCCCACGACGGTGAACACCGCAAAGAAGGAGAGGCCGATCCACAGCGACCACTTCTGGTCGCTGTGCAGCATTTGGCTGTAGTAGAAGACCGCCTCGGAGTCGTGCCGGTTGTAGCGACGCATGCTCTCGAGAACCGCGCGCGTTATGTACATCATCAGCGCGCAGAAGAAGTACACCGCGCACAGCAGCGCCATGGAGAGCAGGTCGGTCTTCTCGAACAGGTTGAACGCCGCGTAGAGCCAGATCGCGCAGACAAGCACGAGCTCCACGACCGTGACCACGTACGAGGACGTCTTTATGGGCGGGACCTTCTTGAGCTCGTGAACCTTCTTGAGCTGAAAGCCCTTGCCCTTCTCCTTCTTCTTAGACATTTCTTCCCTTCAAAGGACTCGGCGGCCGAGAAGAACCGCGAGTCCGAAACCTCGCTAAAAGGGACGGGTCGCATGACCTCCGCCATGCGACCCGTCCGTGACAACCGCGACCTACTTGGCGGGGAACTTGATCTCCTTGGGGTACTCCCACTTCTGGAGCTCCTCAGGCGGGAAGGAGTAGGGCTCCTGGCCGCCGGCGCCCGTCAGAGCGTGGTGGTACAGCTCGGCAAGCTCCTCTATGTAGCAGACCTTGAGGTAGGCCTCGTCGATGTTGGTCTCGTCGACCGCGACCGCGCCGTGGCCCTGGAGCAGGAAGACGTCGGCTTCCTGGCACGGCTCGACGACGGACTCCGCGAGGGCGGGCGTACCGGGACGGCCGTAGGGCGCGACCGGGATGCGAGCCTTCGAGCAGTTGAGGTTCGCGACCTCGTAGACGACGGCCGGAATGGCCTTGTTCAGCACCGCGAACACCGTGGCGTACATGGAGTGCGTGTGGGCAATGGCCTTCACGTCCGGACGCGTCTGGTAAATCTTGAGGTGCATGAGCGACTCGCTCGTCGGGCGAAGACCGGTCTGGTTCTCGACGACGTTGGCGTCGAGGTCCATGACGATCATGTCGGGGACGACGAGGTCCTCGCGGTCAACGCTCGTCGGGGTGATGACGACCAGGCCGGTCTCCTCGTCACGCGCGGAGAAGTTGCCGGACTTGTGCTTGCACATCCCCTCGCGCTGGGCCTGCTTGGCGACATTCATGACCTTGAGCTTAAGATCCTCAAGCATGGGATGCTCTCCTATCTGCGAAAGACAGTGGTCAGAAACGGTACCTGCGTGCTACTCCTCGAGCTGGGCGGCAGCGGCCTCCTTGCGGGCAGCGGCCTCCTTCTTGAGGTCGTGGTAGGTGTAGAAGTAGCCAGCGAGCCAGATCACCAGGACGCCGAGCGGCAGGAAGTTGCCGTTCATGAAGTCGAGGAACGTGGCGAAGGAGTAGGTCTGGACCGGGCCGTCAATGGAGGAGCAGGAAATGAGGGCGCCCTCAGCGAGCTCCACCGCGCCGGTGCTGTGAGCGAGGTCAGAGACGAACGGCGCGAAGACGGTGCCGACGTACAGGAAGATAGGCACGCCAATGGTGGCAAGGATGAGCATGCGGGGCAGGTTGCCGCGGGTAACGAGGTACGCGGGCACGGCCACGGCGATGTTCACGATGCCGGCGAAGGGCAGGATGCCGTTGCCGGGGAGGATGAACGAGAAGAGAACCGTGATGGGGATGGCGTAGATAACGGTGAGCCAGATCTCGTTCGAGCCGCCCATGAACGGCCAGTCGAGGCCGACGACCAGCTCGCGGTCGGCGAACTTCTTGTGCATGTAGTCGGAGACAGCCTCGGAGATCGGGGACAGGGCCTCCATGAAGTACTTGGAAATGACCGGGAAGAGGGTCAGGCACATGGCGGCCTGGACGCCGAGGGTCAGCGTGGCGGGAACGTCGTAGCCGCCGAGCAGGCCGAAGAGGACGCCGATAATGAAGCCGAGGACGTGGTTCTCGGCGAAGATGCCGACCTTCTCCTTCAGAGCCGCAGCGTCAGCCTTGGTGTTGAGCGCGGGGATCTTGCGGAGGAGCTTGTCAATGGGATAGAAGATCGCGGACAGGAAGATCATCTTGTGCGTGCAGGTGACGCCCGGAATGCCGGTGAGCTCGTTGATCTCGTCCTTGAAGAGGTCGGCGGTCTTGAGCTCGAAGACAATCTGGATCGCGGCGATCAGGAAGGCCAGGGGCACGGAGCCGGTGATGCCCACGACGCCAATGGCGGTGAAGATCTTGCCCCAGACGTTCCAGAGGTCGGCGTTGAAGGTCTCGGTCTTGTTGGCGATCAGCATGATCACGTTAATGCCAATCAGCAGCGGGAAGACCAGAATGGCGAAGGGCCAGGACCAGGCGATTGCCGCCATGGTGGTCCAGCCGCCGTCCATGATCGGAAGGTCAATGCCGAGGCGCTCGAGCATTGCCTCACCGACCGGCTGCACGAGGCCGGACATGTAGTTAATGAGCATGGACATGCCGGAGAAGGCGACGCCGAGCAGGATACCGGCGCTGATCGCGTCCTTGATCTTCATGCGGACGATGAGGCCCATGACGATCATGATGATGGGCACGAAGACGGCCGCGCCCACGCTGTTCAGGAACTCCTGAATCCAGGCAGTTGCTTGTGCGAGGTCCATGAGTTGGACACCCCTTTCCTTACGTTTCCCCCCTTAGGGAGCCTAACTGCGTCTTAGACGGCCTTGTAGTTCTTAATGGCCTCGACGAGCTTGTCGAACTGCTGCTTCTGGCCAACACCGGTGAGGAAGGCGATGCCGTCGATGACGGGGACGTCGTACTCCTTCTTGTCACGGATGATGGTGATGTAGGCGGCAGCGTCCTTGAGGTGACGGTCGACGGACTTGAGGTCGACGGCCTCGACCTCGGCGTCGATCTTCTCCTCCTTGAGCATGCGGTTGACCTTCGAGGCGACCGTCTGGGACGTCGCCACGCCGCTGCCACAAGCCACGACAACCTTGACTGGCATTTCTGTTACCTCCTTGTTCCTTTCCCTATAGATGCCGAACTATGTGCAAAAGGCCCCCATCAGGGCCCGTTTTGCCGGGACTAGTCGTGGTACCACTCCATGTCCATGACCGCGTCGTAGAACTCGTCCTCGGTCTTGGCGGCAAAGAGTGCCTCCACCCAGTCGCCGCGCTGGAAGTTGTGCATGAGAATCTGGAGCAGCTCGATGTGGGCGCCGGGCTCGTAGAAACCGAGCATGAAGGCGACCTTGACGTCGAGCTTGTTGTCGGGATCGGACATGTCGCCCCAGGAAATCGTGTTCTTCAGGCGCACCGGGGCAATGAAGGGCTTGACGATCGCGTCGGCCTCGGTGTGCGGGATGGCAATGGGATAGGGCTCGGTCGGAAGCGCCGTGGGGTACATCGACTCGCGCTTCTTGATCGAGGGGATGTACTTCTCGTTGACGTAGCCGAGCTCCTCGAAGCGCTTGCCCATGACGTCGAAGATCTGCTCCGGCGTCTCGGCGTCAAGGTCGAGGACCGTCAGCTCACGCATGATCACTTCTTTTCCGAGCATTGCTCGCCCCTTCTCTCGTGGCCCGCTTATGCCTTCGCGGCCCCGCGCGGGGCCGAAACTTCCGCATGACGCAAGGCGCCTGTGGCGCTGTTTTTCGATACCAGTTTCCGTCACCCTTTCTCCACAAAACAGCCAAAGGTTGTTCACTGCATGTGCAGAATTACCAACTGAAACAGCTTCTTTCACCGCTTTGTGAAGCAGACTTTTCTAACTGAAGCCGTTACCTGCGCTTTATTGGGGTCAAACAACGCAAAGCGAGGCGCCTCTACCATTTTTAGAGTCGCCCCGCAACGTTGTTTCGGTGAGCAGTTTTATGCGTTATTGAATTATCTGGTACTCCGCCGTCTCAATGGCTATGGCCGCCTCCTCGGGCGTGCGCGCGTCGCGCAGCTCCTGGAAGACGTTGAGCTCCGGCTTGGTCAGCATGCTGAGGAGGTTGAAGAACGCCTTGAGGTGGGACTTGTGGTCCACCGGGGCGAGCGTGCAGACAAACTCGACGGGGTCGTGGTCGTCGGCGTCAAACCTCACGGGGGTCTTCAGGCGAATCAGGTTCATGCTCATTTTGTACACGCCCTTCTCGGGCGTCTCGTGCGGAATCGCGAAGTGGGGGACCAGGACCACGTAGGGACCGTGCTCGACTATGTTCTCGATCATGGCGTCAATGTAGCGGGGCTCTATGTAGCCCATCTCCACGAGCGGCTGGGCGGACTTCGCCACAGCGTCGCGCCAGTCCGTGGCCTCCACGTCGAGCTGAATGTGGCTCGGGGGCAGCAGCTGGTGGAGGTAGGGGGTGAGGATCTCCTCCTCCATGTGCTGGGCCTCGTGGAAGTAGCGCCTGACCTCGGTGCGGATCTCGCGGATTATGCGCTCGCTGCCGCCGGGCAGCTCCCGGCGCAGAATCGGCTCGATCTTGTCGAGAAGACCCTGGGCCCCCAGCTCGTCGTAGCCGTCCTGGAAGCCGTCGGAGAAGGCCCGGACCTCGTCGATCTTCTCGCGAATCCTCTCGTAGTCACGGTCCGAGAAGGGCAGCAGCGCCACGACGTTGTCGACCGGGCACTCGCTCAGCGCGACCGTGGAGATCACGAGGTCCGCGCGGTAAGACTCGAGGTAGGGCGCCTCGTGGGCGGGAATGACCTTGACGACGCGAATGTCAAAGCGGCCGCGCAGGTCCTCGACGACCAAGCGCGAGGTCCCCACGCCCTCGTCGCACACCACGACGACGCGCAACCGGCGCTCGCGGTTCTTGCGGCGCTCGAGCGCGGCGCATATGTGCAGGGCAACGTAAATCGTCTCCACCTCGGTGACGCGGCGCTTGCTGTAGGCCTCGAGTATGGGGAGGTTATCCTTCACCGCGTCGAGCACCTGCGGCTGGTCGGTGACCACCTCGCGCAGGACGGGGTTGACCGGGAAGCGCGAGGCGTCCGAGGCGAACATGGTCTCGAGGTGGTTGGAGAGGCACTCAAAGAGGCTGTAGTCGCCGTTGAGGTCCACGCCGCAGGCCAGCGAGACGTTCTGGACGAACTTGCGCGCCACGGTCTGGACCTGGACGTCCTCGATCGAGAACTCCGCGTCGCTGCGGAACCCGCTCGACTCGAGAATCGTCGAGAAGCTCTCCGCTTCGCCGTCGCCCATGCCCACGCCGCAGTACTGCGCGAGCAGCGGAATGACGTCACGGGCGAACGAGACGACCTCCTGGCGGGCGGACGGGGCGACCCAGTCCCCCTTCATGCGCATGCCGTCGCGACAGCGCTGCACGGCGATCTGCAGATAGCGAGACACTATGTTGAACGAGCGGTCGTCGAGCACGGCCTTGTGCAGGCGGCACTGCTCGTTCAGGATCTTCTCGATCGTCACCTCGTCCGCCTTGCCCGCCTTGCCCGCAGACACGGCGACCCACTGCTCGGCAAGGGCGGGCCTGGAGAGAAGGAAGTCGAGCAGGAAGCTGCGCAGCGCCATCTCGTCGCCCACGACCTTGAGGCCGCGGTTGGGGCGCGAGACGACCTCGAGGTTGGCCTCGCGCGCGACGGCCTTGATTCCGTCGAGGTCGTTCAGGACGGTGGAGCGGCTCACCGAGAAGCGGTCGGCTATGCCGGCGAGCGTCACGTAGCCGGGCTCGAGGGCCATGATCACCACGGCGAGCGTCTTGCGCTCGTCACTAGAGAGCTTGTAGGAGTAGAAGCCCTGGACCGGCAGGGCCGCCAGGACGCGCGAGAAGTCCGCCGGCACAATGACAACGCCGCCGGGGCCATACTCCAGCTGCCCGAGGCCCTTCTCGGCAAGGAAGCGGTTGAGGGATTTCACGTCGTTTCGTATGGTGCGCGAGCTCACCTCGTACTCGCTCGCAAGGCTCTCGAGCGAGAGCTCGCGGTCGGAACGGGCAAGCTCCTGCGCTATCGAGACGATTCTTTCGTTCATGCGACGCCCCTCTCGCTCATGAAGCTGGGAAGGCGGCCCTCGCGCCAGGCGGCGGCGATCTCGACGAGCGCGTCGTCAACGGCGCCTTCCGCGCAGGGCCCTATGTGCCAGCGCGCGGCGCGCGCCACGGTCTCGGAGGCGTTGGCCACGGCCACGGAGTTCTCGACGGCCTCGATCATGGCGAGGTCGTTCTCGGAGTCGCCAAAGGCCGCGTACTCGTCGGGCGCGAGGCCGAGCGCCTCGGCCAGCACGCGCACGCCGTCGCCCTTGTTCCAGCCGGCGGGCATTATGTCGAGGACCGGCGCCACCGCGCTCGGGAACACGATGTCGAACTCGGGGACCTCCTCGCGCAGAAGGTCGCGCAGCTCCACCATGCGCTCGCGCGAGCAGGCGCACTGTATGTTGGCCTTCACGTAGCCGGGCGTGCCGCCGGGCTCGGGCGCGTCGGGGAAGTCCGTCACGCGCGGCACGATCTTCTCGATCGAGCGCTTGTAGGTCTCGGGTGGGTTGGCCAGCAGGCGCTCCGCGCGCCGCGTGACGTAGGCGGTCTCGCCTGCGGTCCAGGGGTGGTAGAGCGCGAGGTAGGCGTCTGAGTCGAAGGAGTCCAGCACGCTCTCGAGGCGCTCGAGCGCGGCGACGTCGAGCGTCACGGTGCGCACGGTCTCGCCGTCGACGCGCACGATCTGGCCGTTGGAGAAGGCGCCGGTCGCATAGCAGGGCTCGTCGTCGTCGAACATCCAGCCCATGTCGACCGGCAGGCGCCCGGTCACGGGGCCAAAGTGCAAACCTTCGGCGAGAAGGGCGTGAATGGCGTCACGCGAGCGCTTCGTCGCAGACGGCGTCCCAAACGCGATCAGCGTGTCGTCCAGATCCGTCAAGGCGAGCTTGATCACCGAAACCCTCCCCCCAGAGGCTTGTATTAGTGCCCATCATACAACGCGTCTTGCAAAAAAAGGCTCAGACCCCTTTTTGGCAAGAGTCGGCCGTGGATTCTAGGAAACGCCGTCCTTGTCGGCGGGGCTTCTAGGAAACGGGGTCCTTGTCGTGAATGCGTCCAGGAATCGCGGCCCTTGCCCTCTCCGGGAGCCCCGCGGCCGCGCAACCCCACGGATTCCTAGACGCGGCCCGGGCAAGGGCGGAGTTTCCTAGACGCGGCCCGAGCAAGGGCCGGCTTTCCTAGACGTGCCCCCAACAAGGGCGGCAAATCCTAGAACCGTGCGGGCGAGAAGCACGCTGCCGCTACTCCGCGTCGTCCACCTCGTCGTCGCCGCCAATTTCCTCGAGGACGCCGAGCGCGGCCGGCATGACCTCCTCCTGCGTGTGGTGGAACGGGTAGGCGACCTTCTTGCTCTTGGGGTAGACCACGCCGCCGCGCTCCTTGAGGCGCAGCGCCACGGGTCGCGAGACCTCCACGCCCTGGTAGACCAGGCGCCCGTTCGCCAGGCTCACGCTCGCGCACCCAAGCCGCTGCGCGCGGATCCGCACGCGGGCACGGTCGAAGAGGTTGCGCCCGGCAAGGGGCAGCGCGCCAAAGTCCTTCTCGCACTCCTGCTGCAGCGCGTCCACCTCCGCCAGGTCCACGGCCGCCGCCAGGCGGCGGTACACGAGCACGCGCTTGTCCACGTCGGGCAGGTACTCCTCGGCCAGGAAGAAGTCCGCCGGCAGGTTTATTGTGACCTCGGCCTGCTCCACGTCGCGCGTCTCTCCGCGCGCCTCGGCCACGGCCTCGCCCAGCATTTGCGTGAACAGGTCAAAGCCCACGCTGGAGAGGTTGCCGTGCTGCTCGGCGCCCATGAGCGAGCCCGCGCCGCGAATCTCCAGGTCGCGCATAGCGATCTTCATGCCGCTGCCCAGGTCCTGGTACTCGTTGATCGCCGTGAGGCGGTCGGTGGCCTCGGGCGTGAGGGGCTGCTCCGCCGGGAACATGAAGTAGGCGTATGCCTGCGTGCGTCCGCGGCCCACGCGGCCCTTGAGCTGGTAGAGCTGCGCCAGGCCCAGGCGCTGGGAGTCCTCAATGATCAGCGTGTTGGTGTGCGGGTTGTCGATGCCGCTCTCAATGATCGTGGTGGCAACCAGCACGTCAATCTCGTGCTCCTGGAACTGCAGCATGACGTCCTCGACCTCGCGCGCGCTCATTTTGCCGTGCGCCACGCCAATGCGGGCCTCCGGCGCGGCCTCGCGCACGCGTTCCATGGCGTCGTCAATGGTGTGGACGCGGTTGCTCACGTAGTAGACCTGGCCCTTGCGCGCCAGCTCGTCGCGAATCGCGGCGCTCACGACGTCCGGGTCCCACTCGCCCACCGTGACCTTCACGGGCAGGCGCCCCGGCGGCGGCGTCATGATCAGGCTCATGTCGCGCACCCCGCTCATGGCCATTTGCATGGTGCGCGGAATGGGCGTGGCCGAGAGCGTGAGCACGTCCACCTGCTCGCGCATGTTCTTGAGCTGCTCCTTGTGCTGCACGCCAAAGCGCTGTTCCTCGTCAATGATAACGAGGCCCAGGTCGTAGGGGTTGACGTCGGCCGAGAGCAGGCGGTGCGTACCAATGAGCACGTCCACCGAGCCGTCCGCGAAGCCCTCGAGCGCCTTGCGCTGCCGGGCCGGCGTCACAAAGCGGGAGAGCACGGCCACCTTGAGGTCAAAGGGCGCAAAGCGCGAGAAGAACGTCTCAAAGTGCTGCTGCGCCAGAATCGTGGTGGGGCAGAGCACCATGACCTGCTTGGCGTCCTGGCAGCACTTGAACGCCGCGCGCAGGGCGACCTCGGTCTTGCCAAAGCCCACGTCGCCGCAGAGGAGGCGGTCCATGGGACGGCGCGCCTCCATGTCCTCCTTTATGTCGGCGATCGAGGCGCGCTGGTCGGCCGTGAGCTCGTAGGGGAAGCTCGCCTCCATCTCCTCCTGCGCCGGCGTGTCCTGCGAGAACGCGTAGCCCGGCACGGAGCTGCGGCGGGTGTAGAGGTCCACCAGGTCAAAGGCGAGCTTCTTGGCGGACTTGCGCGCCTTGCCCGTGGCACGGGACCAGTCGGCGGTGTTGAGGCGCGTGAGCCGCGGGCTGGAGCCGTCCGGCCCGACGTAGCGCGTTATGCGGTCCACCTGCTCGAGCGGCACGAAGAGCTTGTCCTCGCCGGCGTACTCCAGCAGGAAGTAGTCGCGCTCGCGCCCGGCGACCTCCTGGCGCACGATGTCGGCGAAGAGGGCTATTCCATGGGTGGCGTGGACGACGTAGTCGCCGGGCTTGAACGGGAAGGTCACACTCGTGGGGTCCACGCGACGAGCGCGGCGACGCGACTTTGCCGTGCGGGAGGCGAGGTCTGAGACCGAGAGCACGGCCAGGTGCGCGCCCGGGATAACGATGCCGGCCGGCACGGGCGCGTCAGTAAAGGTGACTCGCTCGCGTTCAAGGGGCCGTACCTGCGGCTCGTTGTTCTCGGCCGCCGTCGCGAGCGACTCCACGAAAGGAATGCTCTCGTCCGAGAGGCGCAGCTCGAGTGCCTCGCGCGCGCCGCGGTCCGGCACGGCAAAGAGCACGGCGCAGCGGTCGTTGACGAGCTGGCGCACGCGGCCCATGAGCTTGGCGTCGGAACCGGCGATTCCCGGCTGGCGCACCTCGAGGTCGGCGGTGGAGGTCCCGGCCCCGGCGCGCAGCATGGACGAGAAGGACAGGCGCTGCTGGCTGCCAAAGTCCATATCGCGCGGGGAGGTGTAGAGCCCGTCCAGGCTCATGCGCGCAGCGTTTGCGGCGGAGGCGAGCTCGTCGGTGGCGCGCATGCAGTCGTCGAAGAGGGCGCGCGGCTCGGCGAGGACCACGAGGGTCTCGGCGGATATGTGCTCGAGCGGACTCGCCGTGGACCCATAGAGCTGCGGGAGGTAGCGCTCGAGCGCGGGCGAGGCGGCACGCTGGCGAATGAGCTCCAGGTCAGCGGCTGTCTTGGTGCTCTCCTGCGCCGCCTTGTAGAGGGCGCGCTCGGCGCGCCCCACGGTCTCGTCCGTGAGGGCGAGCTCGCGGCAGGGCGCAACCGTCACCTCGCGGAGCTCGCCAATCGTCTGGCCCGTCGAGGGGACCATGCGGCGCACGCGGTCGATCTCGTCGCCAAAGAACTCAATGCGCACGGGGCTCGTGGCCTGCGCGGGGAAGACGTCGACCGTGTCCCCGTGCACGTGGAAGGCGCCGGGCGCGTCAACGTCGCCCGCGTCGTTGTAGCCCATGCCCACGAGCAGCGCGGGCACGTCCTCAAAGGGGACCTCCTCGCCCACCGTGAACGTGCTCGAGGCAAAGTAGCCCGAGCCCACGGGCGGCACGCGGCGCAGGAGGGCGTGGGCAGAAGCCACGATCACGCAGCGCTCGCCGGCGGCGAGGCGCGCCACGGAACGACAGCGCGCGCCGACCACCGCGTCGTCCGGGGCGGTGTCCGCCCAAGGGCGGTCGCGCCGCTCGGGGTAGCGGCCGACGACGTCCTGGCCGAGCCACGCCGCGAGCGCGCGGGCCGTGCGGTCGGCCGCTTCCTCGCCGGAGACGACGAGCAGACAGGGGCGCGGGTTTCTCGCCCAGAGCGCGGCGAGCACGAGCGGGCGCGCGGACTGCGCGACAGACAGGCTCGCGTCGGAGCCGGTGTCGAGCGCGCGCACGAGCGGCGCGAGCTCCGGGGCGGCGGTCAGCTGGCGAGAGACGCGGTCAATGAGCATGGGCTGCCTTTGTATGACGAGTGGCCGGCGTCCGGGCGGACGTCGGCTGCGACGGGTAGTTCTTCTCGCCCTATTGTAGCGGGCCAGCCGGGCAGCCACGGGTTCTTCTCGCCCGTGCGTAATACGCGTTTTCCAACGTTTCCGGGCCCGATTCTGTTGGAAATCGCGTATCGCCAATTGCGGTACGCGTTTTCCGACGTTTCGAGGCCCGATTTCGTAGGAAATCGCGTACTGGGCTTATGCCAGGCGAGAAGAACGCGCGGCCGGGACGCTAGCCCAGGATCCTCCCGCTCTCCTCGGCGAGCTCGGCGAGGCGCGCGGCCGCGGCGGCCACGTCCTCGTCGGACGCGCGCCAGCTCCAGTTGCCGTCCGCGACGCCGGGCACGTTCATGCGCGCCTCGTCGCCGAGGCCGAGCACGTCCTGCAGCGGCACGATCGCCACGTCGGCGTCGCTCGCGAGCACGCGGCGCATAATGCCGTCCGCGGCCTCGCGCGCCTCCTCGCGCTCGAGCCCGTAGCGGCTCTCGCAGAACCCCACCAGCGTCTGGTTGTCGTGCGTGCCCGTATAGGCCACGGTCTCGGGGCGCGGCACGTAGCCCTCGCGCACGTCTTCGTCGGAGAACTGCGCCACGTCCATGCCGAGAAATCCCGTCGCTGCCACCAGCGCGCGCACGGCCGGGGTGATCGCGCCCAGGTCCTCGGCAATGAACGGCAGCGGGCCAAACTGGCGCTCGGCTGCGCGGAAGAGCTCCGTGCCCGGGCCGAAGGCGTAGGCGCCGTCGCGCGCGGTCTTGCCCGCCGGAATGCCAAAGTAGGACATGAAGCCAATGAAGTGGTCCAGACGCACCACGTCGTAGAGGGCGAGCATGCGGCTGAAGCGGCGCAGCCACCAGCCGAAGTTCTGCTCGCGCAGAATGTCCCAGCGGAAGGCCGGGTTGCCCCAGTTCTGGCCGTCGGGCGCAAACGCGTCGCCGGGGGCTCCGGCCTCGCGCCGCGCGTAGCCGCGCTCGTCGAGGTCGAAAATGTCCGGCTCGCTCCACACGTCGGCGGAATCGGCCGAGACGAACATGGGCATGTCGCCAATGATCTTAATCCCGCGCGCGTGCGCATACTCGAGCAGGTCGTCCCACTCGCGCTGGAACTCGAACTGCAGACGGCGGTGCGCCTCGATCGCGTGGCGCAGCTTGGGATCGGAGGCAAGCCGCGGCGAGTAGGTGCGGTAGGGCTCGGGCCACTCCTGCCAGGGCTTCTCGCCCAGCAGCTCCTTGCATGCGCGGAAGATCGCGTACGGCGTGAGCCAGTAGTCGTTCTCGTCGCAGAACCGCAGGTAATCAGGGTCGTTGCCAATGCGCTCGAGGTGCGCGAGCGCGGCCGGCGCCGGCAGCTCCAGAAGGCCTATGTTGCCGGCGAAGGCACCGAGGCCCGCATACGGCGAGCCAAAGCGGTCCGTGGGGTTGACGGGCAGGACCTGCCAGTACTTCTGTCCGCCTGCGGCGAGCCAGTCCACGAAGCGGCGCGCCGGGGCGCCGAGCGTGCCGGGCCAGCCGCCGTTGGGCACGGAGGTGACGTGGCAGAGCACGCCCATGCCGCGCTCGAGCGGGGCCTGCAGGCGCTGCTCGTCGTGGAAGTGCAGCACCGCGGTGCCGAGCGGCCAGAGGAAGACCTCGGCCTGACCGTGGCTCACGCGCGGAACCTTGCCGGAGACCACGTCGGTGACCTGCTTGTCGCCCACGGGCACCTTGACGGTGTGTGGCTCGGAGAGACTGGCGTTCACGAGCACGCACACGCGTTCGCGCTCGCCGCGACGCCAGAAGCCAAAGACGTCCTCGCCGGACGAGAAGGGCTCGAACTCGCCGTCCACCATGAGCTCGGGCAGCGTCTTGCGCACGGCAATCGCGTTGCGGTAGATGTCGGTGCAGTCGCGGTGACCGCCGTCCCAGGGGAAGCTCGCGCGATTGTGCGGATCACGGAAGCCCTCGACGCCGCGCTCGTCGCCGTAGTAGACGCACGGGACGCCGGGCAGGGTCATCTGCAGCAGCGCCATGACCCACAGCCGCGCCTTCGCAAGGCCCATCTGGTCGTCGGAGAGATGCCAGCCGGCACGCTCCTCCTCGGGAACGGTATCCGGGTCGGGTGCTCCGCCGAGCACCGTGAACAGGCGCTCGCGGTCGTGGCTGCCCAGCAGGTTGAGCGCGGAGTAGAAGTTGTCGCGCGGGTAGTTCTCACGCAGCTCCTCCAGGCGCGCCGCGAGCTCACTCGCGCCCATGTCGCCCCGAATGAAGGCGAGAAGGGCGGTGCGCACGGGGTAGTTCATCGTGGCGTCAAGCTCGGCGCCCTGGAAGTACTGGCGGAGCTTTCCGTACGCCATCTTGTGAGAGGCGTCCTCCCAGACCTCGCCGATCAGCACGCCATCGGGCTTCTCGGACAGCAGCGCGCGCTTGATCTGGACAATAAACTCGTCGGTCAGCTCGTCGGCAACGTCAAGGCGCCAGCCGCGCGCGCCCTGCCGCAGCCAGTGGCGGATTACACCTTCGCGCCCGCACACGAGCCTGTGGAAGTCCTCGCAGTCGGAGCGCACCGCCGGGAGGTTCTGGTCGCCCCACCAGCCGGCGTAGGTGCCGTCCTCGTTGAAGGTGAACCAGTCGCGGTACGCGGAGTGCTCGCCCTGCCACGCGCCGGGCTCGGCGTAGGTGCCAAAGCGGTTGAAGTAGCGCGAGTCGGCACCCACGTGGTTGAAGACGCCGTCCAAAATGACGGAGATCCCGTGCTCCTCCGCGTCCACGCAGAGGGCCCTGAAGCTCTTCTCGTCGCCGAGCAGTGGGTCAATGCGCAGGTAGTCGGCCGTGTCGTAGCGGTGGTTGCTCGCTGCCTCAAAGATCGGGTTGAGGTAGATCGCCGTGACGCCCAGGTCCTCCAGGTAGCCCAGCTTCTCGCGAATGCCCTCGAGCGTTCCTCCGTAGAAGTCCCAGCACGCCACGCTGCCGTCCTCGCGGCGCCGATAGGTCGGCGGGGTGTCCCAGTCCTCGAGCACCTCGCGCTCGGGACCGCCCTTGCGACGCACGGCCAGCGTGTCCGCCGCGCGCTCGCGCCAGTCCTCGCCGCGCGCAAAGCGGTCGGGGAAGATCTGGTAGACGATTCCCTCGCGGTACCAGCGCGGCTGGCGCGCCCGGGGCGTGAACACCGTGATCTGGAACGACGGGGGGTCGCCGTAGGCAAACGCGCCCTCGCCGGTAACCCAGCCCTCGCGAGCGCCGTAGCGCCACACGGCGCCGTCGCTCGCCTCAATGTCAAAGCTGTACCAGACCACGCCGGTCTCGGCCGGCTTGTACGTGGCGGTGAAGCGCAGGCCGCCGGCGTGCTCGGTGCCGCGCATCTCAATGAGCTCCTCGCCGCGCGCGTCGGTCCACACGCGCAGGGTGCAGAAGGTTACGTCGTCCTCCCACACGTCTATGCTCAGCGAAACGGTGCCGCCCAGCTGGACGGCACCGAATGGGGATCTGTACTCACGCTCGGAGGTTACGTGACGTGCTTTCAAGCGCTACCTATCTCTTCTCTTGTTGTACCGAATGATCTCCGGGTGGAGGTCATGGTAAATGTCCATGTAGTCGTTCGCGGCGCGACGCCAGCTGAAGTCCGCGTCCATCGCCTGGAGCTGAATCTTACGCCAGGTCTCGGGCTCGGTCCAGAAGATCTCGCAGGCCCCGAGCAGGGTGTCGGCCATCTCGTCGGCGTTCATGTTGGCAAACGAGAAGCCCGTGCCCTCGCCGGTGTACTTGTTGTACGGCGCGACGGAGTCGCGCAGGCCGCCGGTCTCGCGCACCACGGGCAGGGTGCCGTAACGCATGGCGATCATCTGCGACAGGCCGCACGGCTCGAACTCGGACGGCATGATCAGCAGGTCGCCGCCGGCGTACATGCGGTGGGAGAGCGCGTTGTCAAAGGTAATGCGCGCGCACATCTGGTCGCCGTACTTGGCGTCGAAGTAGCGGAACGCGTCCTCGTGGTCCTTGTCGCCCGTGCCCAGGATCGCGATCTGGACACCGCGCTGCATGAGGTGATCCATGGCGTAGCGCACCAGGCCCAGGCCCTTCTGGTCCGTGAGGCGGCCGATGGAGACGACGAGCGGGCGCGTGGGGTCCTGGGCCAGGCCCAGCTCCTCTTGGAGGGCGCGCTTGCACTCGGCCTTGTTCTCCAGGTCCTTGGCCGTGAAGTTGGCCGGGATCATGGGATCGGTCGCGGGGTCCCAAATGGTCTGGTCGATTCCGTTCAGAATGCCGCGCAGCACGTTCTGGCGACGGCGGAATATGTCGTCGCGACCCTCGCCGTAGAAGGGCATCTGCAGCTCGTAGGCATAGCTCGGGCTCACCGTGGTGAGGAAGTCGGCGTAGCAGAGCGCGCCCTTCATGTAGTTGATCGAGTCGCGGTCGCAGTAGAGCTGGTCGCGTGCGGCGGGAATGTGGGCAAGGCCCAGAACCTCCTCGAGGACCTTGTCGCTGTACTGGCCCTGGAACTTCACGTTGTGGACGGTGAAGACGGTCTTGACATTGGCGCACTGCGGGACCTGCTGGTAGAACTCGCGCAGGAAGACGCAGCACAGCGCCGTCTGCCAGTCGTTGCAGTGCAGGACGTCGCACTCGAGCTCGGGAACCTTGGCGATTGCCTCGCAGATGGCCTTCGAGAAGAACGCGAAGCGCTCGCCGTCGTCGAAGTAGCCATAGAGGCCGTCGCGCTTGAAGTAGGCCTCGTTGTCCACGAAGTAGAAGTCGAGGTCCTGGAGCGTGAGCTTCTCGATGCCGCAGTACTCGTTGCGCCAGGCGAGCGGCACGTAGAAGTCCGCCACGTGCTTCATCTGGTCCCTGTACTCCTGCGGAATGCTGGCGTACTTGGGCAGGATCACGGCGACGCGCGCGCCGGCGTGCTTGAGGGCGCGGGGCAGCGAGCCCGCCACGTCACCCAGGCCGCCCGTCTTGGCGAAGGGCACGGCCTCGGAGGACGCGAAGAGCACGCGCAGCTTCCTGCGCTTGGCTGTGGTTGCCATGGAACTCCCCCTCGCCTACTCGTGGGCCTTCTCGGTGATGAGGACCTCCTCGGGCGTGCCGCGCAGCTCGGTGCCGGCGGGGACCACGTTGCCGCGGTCCACGATGGCGTTCTCGACGCGCGCGCCGCTCTTGACGACGCAGCCCTGCATCACGATGGAGTTGCGGACCGTGGCGCCCGCCTCGACGATGACGTTGCGGCCCAGGATGGAGTCGCTCACGCTGCCGTAGATGCGGTCGCCCGAGGCCACGGCGGAGTTGAGCACGCGGGAGCCCACCTCGAACTTGGCGGGCGGCGTGTCGTGCGTCTTGGTCTTGATCGAGCGGTCCGCGGGGAAGAGCTCGGCGGTGATGCGCGGGTCGAGCAGGTCCATGTTGGCGCGGAAGTAGCTGCGCTTGTTGAAGATCGGCGCGACGTAGCCGCCGAACTCGTAGGTCCGCACGTCGACGCGGCCAAAGTCGCCCGTCATGGCCTCGAACAGGTCGAGGTAGTCCGTCGGCGCATACCAGTCGAACATGTCGAGCAGGAGCTGACGGTTAATGACAAAGCAGTCGAGGAACATCGTGTCGCCGAAGTTGACGCCCTGGCGCACGCCCTGGACGCGACCGTCGATGACGTCGAAGGCCGTCACGTCGGCGTCCTTCTCGGAAGCCGTCTTGGTGAGGACCGTGATGTCGGCGCCGGAGGCCTTGTGGGCCTCGTAGACCTCGTCGAGGTCGATGTTGAAGACGAAGTTGGCCGTCGAGCAGATCACGGCGTCGGCGTTGCTGCGCGTGAAGTAGGCCTTGTTGTGGATGAGGTCGCGCAGCAGGAAGCGGGCGCCGGTGCGCGAGGTGCCGAACGCGGAGCCGGGCAGGATGAACAGGCCGCCGTTCTTGCGGTCAAGGTCCCAGTCCTTGCCGGAGCCCACGTGGTCGATGATCGAGCGGTAGTTGTACGGCATGACCATGCCCACGGTGCGAATCCCGCAGTTCACGAGATTGGACAGGGCAAAGTCAACGAGGCGGTAGCGGCTGAAGTACGGCAGCGACGCCACGGGGCGGCTCTCGGTGAGCGCGCTGGACTCCTTGGCGGAGTAGTTGCAGGTGATGAGGCCGATGACCTTCTCCATGACTAGTTCTCCCCCTTTCCGACGACAACGTCGTTGCCGATGACGGCGGTGTCCTTGGTCTGGTCGACGCTCCCGACGCTGACGTTCTCCTCCACCACGGAGTTCTCGCCGAGGATCGCGCGCACGACGTTGGCGCCGTCCTTGACCACCGCGCCCGGCAGGAGCACCGAGTCGATGACGGTGGCGCGCTCGCCGACGTAGGCGTCGGTCGAGAGGATCGAGTGCTTGACGGTGCCGTAGACCTGGCAGCCGTTGGCGATCAGGGCGTCGTCGATCGTGCCGTCCTTGCCCACGAACGCAGGCGGGCGCGTGGAGGCGTTGCTCATGATCGGGAAGTCGGTGCTGAAGATGTCGAAGGCGGGGTTGGGCCCGAGAAGGTCCATGCTCGTCTCGTGGTAGCTGGAGATCGTGCCGACGTCGCGCCAGAAGCCCTCGAACTTGTAGGTGAACAGGCGCTTGCCCTCCTCGAGCAGCTTCGGGATTATGTTGCCACCAAAGTCGTGCGCAGAGTTCTGGTCGTTGGCGTCCTCCTTCAACGTCTCGACGAGAAGGTCGGCGTTGAAAATGTAGATTCCCATGGAGGCGAGGTTTGAGTCGGGCTTCTTGGGCTTCTCGGAGAACTTGGTGATGCGGCCGTCCGGGTCGGCGGTCAGGATGCCGAAGCGGGAGGCCTCCTCCCACGGCACCGGCATGACGGCGATCGTGAGGTCGGCGTTGTTGGCCTTGTGCGTGGCCAGCATGTCCGCGTAGTCCATGCGGTAGAGCTGGTCGCCAGAGAGGATGAGCACGTACTCCGGGTCGTTGGTCTCGATGTAGCCGAGGTTCTGCGTCACGGCGTCAGCGGTGCCCTCGTACCAGGCGCCGCCGGTCTGCGTGGCGAACGGCGGCAGAATGGCGACGCCGCCACCGCGCTCGTCGAGGTTCCAGGCCTCACCGGTGCCGATGTAGCTGTGCAGCAGGTACGGACGATACTGCGTCAGCACGCCGACCGTGTTGATGCCCGAGTTCGCGCAGTTCGACAGAGCAAAGTCGATAATGCGGAACTTGCCGCCGAACGACACGGCGGGCTTCGCCACGTTGCTCGTCAGCGCGCCCAGGCGACTGCCCTGTCCTCCGGCGAGGAGCATTGCGATGCACTCTTTCTTGCTCATACCCCCACTCCTTTCGACAACCAAATGCACGGGGGCGCGGCCCCCGGGACGTACCGCCTAAATGTGCCAGATGTCGGCCATGTACTCGCGGATAGTTCGGTCAGAAGAGAAATATCCGGCCTTGGCGGTATTGTGGAGCGCCGAGCGGTTCCACGCGCGGCGGTCGGCGTAGGCTCCGGTGAGCTCGTCGAAGGCCTGGACGTAGGCGTGGAAGTCGCGCAGGACCAGATCCGGGTCGTTGTCCACCATGAGGTAGTCGTGGATGCTCTCGAAGTTGCCCGAGAGGCGCGCGAGCGTGCCGTCGGTGAGCATGTCGACAATGCGGCCGAGGCGGTCGCGGTCGCCGTTGTACATGTCCCACGCGTAGTAGCGCCCGGACGCGCGCAGCTCCTCGACCTCGTCGGCGTGCAGGCCGAAGATCTTGATGTTCTCGGGGCCCACGAGCTCGGAGATCTCGATGTTGGCGCCGTCGAGCGTGCCGAGCGTGATGGCCGCGTTCATCATAAGCTTCATGTTGGAGGTGCCGGAGGCCTCGGCGCCGGCCACGCTGATCTGCTCGGAGATCTCCGCGGCGGAGTAGATGAGCTGCGCGTTGGAGACCGCGAAGTTGGGCACGAAGGCCACCTTGATCTTGTCGCTCACGCGCTCGTCGTTGTTGATCACGTCCGCGACGGAGTTGATCAGGCGTATGACCTCCTTGGCGAAGGTGTAGCTCTGGGCTGCCTTGCCGGAGAATATGAACGCCGTCGGGCGCGGGCTGTAGTTCGTGTCGGTGAGGATCCGGTTGTAGACGTCAAGAATCTTGAAGACGTTCAGAAGCTGGCGCTTGTAGGCGTGGAAGCGCTTGACCTGCACGTCAAAGACCATGTTGGTGTCGAGCTCGACGCCGGAGGTCTCCTTGACGTAGGCGGCAAGGCGCTCCTTGTCGGCCTTCTTGGCAAGCTCCATGCCGTCGAGGAAGCTCGCGTCCTGCTCGAACGGAATGAGCTTCTCGAGCTCCATGGCGTCGTCCATCCACCCGTCGCCAATCGCCTCGGTAATGAGCTTGGAGTAGCTCGGGTTGGCCTCGCAGAGGAAGCGACGGTGCGTGACGCCGTTGGTCTTGTTGTTGAAGCGGTGCGGCATCATCTCATAGAACTCGTGGAACACGCTGTCCTTGAGAATCTGCGTGTGCAGCGCGGAGACGCCGTTGATCGAGTGGGAGAAAATGATCGAGAGGTTGGCCATGCGGACCTGGCCGTCCCAGAGGATCGCGGTGTTCTGGAGGACGTTGGTCCAGTTGCCCTCGTTCGGCGAGAGGTGGTTGGCAAGGCTCTCGCGGTAGCGGCGGTCAACCTCCTCAATGAACATGTAGAGACGCGGCAGGAGGTTGCGGAACGTGTTAATCGGCCACTTCTCCAGGGCCTCGGGCATGACCGTGTGGTTGGTGAAGGAGATCGTCTCCTTGGCGACCTTGTAGGCGAGGTCGAAGTCAATGCCCTTCTCGTCAACGAGCAGGCGCATGAGCTCGGGGCCGCACATGGCGGGGTGGGTGTCGTTGGTGTGAATGCAGACGTGGTCGCCGAGGTGCTCCCAGTCCGGGCCGAACTCGCGCTCGTAGGTGCGCAGAATGGTCTGCAGGCCGGCGGAGACGAACAGGTACTCCTGCTTCAGGCGCAGCATGCGGCCGTGCTCGCCGGCGTCGTTGGGGTAGAGGATCGTGGAGATCGCCTCGACGTCGGAGCGGAACTTGTTGGCGCGGGCGTAGTCGCCGGCGTTGAAGGCGTCCAGGTCGAAGTCCTCGGTGTAGGGCTCGGCCGACCACAGGCGCAGCTTGTTCACGACCTTGCCGCCGTAGCCGATAATGGGCACGTCGTAGGGCACGGCGCGGACGAGCTCGCCGCCCTCCTGGGTGAACCAGAACTTGCCGTTCTCCTCGTGGCGGACGACCTGGCCGCCAAAGCGCACGAGCACGGAGGAGCCATCCTTGCGGGTCTCCCAGGGGAAGCCGTTGGCGAGCCAGTTGTCCGTGCGCTCGACCTGGCGGCCGCCCTCAATGTACTGACGGAAGAGGCCGTAGCGGTAGCGCATGCCGTTGCCGTAGCCGGCCATGCCCTCGTGGGCCATGGAGTCGAGGAAGCAGGCGGCCAGACGACCCAGGCCGCCGTTGCCGAGACCGGGGTCGACCTCCTGGCGGCAGAGGCCCTCGAGGCTCGCGCCCATGGACTCGATTCCGGAGGCAACCATGTCACGAATGCCAAAGTTGATCAGGTAGTTGTCGAGCAGGGGGCCGAGAAGGAACTCGAGGGAGAAGTAATAGACCTTCTTGGCGCCCTTGGGGTGGGACTCGGGGAAGATCGCGCGGCCCTTGTTGGCAATGAGCTCGGCGAGGGCGAAGTAGCGCTCGTGGTCGGCAAGCTCCTCGAAGGGGGTGCCGTAGCGCGTCAGGCAGGCCTCACGGTACTGCTCGACGAAGTCCTGCTCGTTCTCAAAGATCTTGGCGTTGTCAGTCAAAATAACTCCTTGCTTCGTGGCGACACGTACTCAGCGCGCGCGGACGCATCCGCGCAGGGAGGCGTCGCGGGCCCTCCCGGTTTGGGGCCGCCTGTGGGCGGCCCCTGTAAGCTTACTCCGACGAAGGCTATTTCTTCGCGGCGGTCTTCTTTTCTGACGTTCCCTTTGCGGAGGAGGCCTTCTTGGCCGGCGCCTTCTTGGCCGCGGTCTTCTTGGCCGCGGGCTTGGCGTCCTTCTCGTCCGCCTTCTTGGTGGCCTTCTTGGCGGCCGGCTTCTTCCCCGTGGCCGCGGTCTTCTTGGCCGGGCGGCGCAGCGTGCCGGTGCGCTTGAGGACCATGCCGCCGAGCGGCGGGACACGCACGACGATCGACTGCTCGCGGCCGTTCCAGGGCTCGTCCTGGCACTTGAGCTTGCCGGTGTTCACCACGCCGGAGCCGCCGAAGCGCTCGTTGTCGGTGTTGAAGAGCTCCTCGTAGACGCCCCACTCCGGCACGCCCATGCGGAAGTCCTCGCGGGCGTTGACGTCGAAGTTGATGAGGATAACCAGGTCCTCCTTGGGGTCGTCGCCCTTGCGGACGAAGGAAATGATCGACTGGTCGGCGTTGTCCGCGTCGATCCACTCGAAGCCGTCCGGCGAGAACGCACGCTGCCAGAGCGTGGGGTGCTCGTTGTAGAAGCGGTTGAGGTAGCGGACGAAGCGCTGCTGGTGACGGTGGGTGTCGTACTGCTCGGCGAGGAAGTACTGAATGCCCTCGTAGTAGCGCCACTCAATGAACTGGGCGATCTCGTTGCCCATGAAGTTGAGCTTGCCGCCGGGGTGCGTGATCTGGTAGAACGCGAGCGCCCTCATGCCGGCGAACTGGCGCCAGTAGTCGCCGGGCATGCGCGTGATCAGCGAGCACTTGCCGTTGACGACCTCGTCGTGGGAGAGCGGCAGAATGAAGTTCTCGTTGAACTGGTACATGGACGAGAACGTGAGCATGCGGTAGTTGCCCGGGCGCCAGGGGAAGTCGGTCTGCATGTAGTGCAGGGTGTCGTTCATCCAGCCCATGTCCCACTTGAAGTGGAAGCCCAGGCCGCCGTCCTCGGGCGGGTAGGTCACGAGCGGCCAGGCGGTGGACTCCTCCGCGATCATCATGACGTCAGGGTGCTCCTTGCCCATGACCGAGTTGGTCTGGCGAATGAACGCGGAGGCGTCGAGGTCCTCCTCGGTGCCCTTCTCGTTGAAGCGCTTCTGGCCGGGGTCGTCTATGCCGAAGTTCATGTAGAGCATGCTGGAGACGCCGTCCATGCGAATGCCGTCGGCGTGGAAGAGGTTAGCCCAGAACAGCGCGTTGGAGACCAGGAAGGAGCGGACCTCGCCGCGGCCGTAGTGGAACTGGTGGGTGTTCCAGTTGGGGTGAATCTTGTGCTCGTAGAGCATGCCGCCGTTGAAGTTGGCAAGCCCCTCGGCGTTGGCGCAGAAGCCGCCGCAGACCCAGTCGAAGATCACACCGATCCCGGCCTCGTGGCAAGCGTCAATGAAGTGCATGAACTGGCGCGGGTTGCCGTAGCGCGACGTGGCGGCGTAGTAGCCGGTGGGCTGGTAGCCCCAGGAGCCGTCGAACGGGTGCTCGTTGACGGGCATGATCTCAATGTGGGAGTAGCCCATCTCCTTGACGTAGGCCACGAGCTCGTCGGCAAGGTCGTCGTAGCTGTACACGACGCCGCGCTGCGCGGGGAACGGGTCGCCGGGACCGGGGTAGGTGCCGTCCTCGCGGGGCTCGCCCTGGGGCTCGTCGCCGTGGCGGCGCCAGCTGCCCAAGTGAACCTCAAAAATGTTGAGCGGCTCGGCGAACATGTCGCGACCGCGGCGCTGCTCGAGGTAGGCGCCGTCCTTCCACTCGTAGCCGTCGAGGTCGAAGGCGCGCGACGCGGTGCCGGGGACCTTCTCTGCGTAGAAGCCGTAGGGGTCGGCCTTGTAGAGCTTGCGGCCGTCCTTGCACTCGATGAGGTACTTGTAGAGAGCGCCCTCCTCGATGCCGGGGACGAAGCCCTCCCAGATGCCGCCGGTCTCGGTCTCGGCGAGCGGGGTGGCCGCCTCGTCCCAGCCGTTGAAGTCACCGATGACGTGAACGCTCCGCACGTCCGGCGCCCAGACGGCAAAGTGATAGCCGTGCGTGCCGTCATCCGTGACGGCGGGGTGCGCGCCCATCTTCTCGTAGCTCCGGTACCACTCGCCGCGGGCGAAGAGGAACAGGTCATCGTTGCTCAGATAGAGAGTGCTGTCGGGAGATTCCATGTCACGCTCCTCTAAGGTCTGTGCACAGGACAACACTCATTGTGAGTCTTCCGTCAACCGCGTGTCCACGAAAAGGCGGCGAGTGCGGGCAACGAGGCGGCGAGCAGGGCGACGCTTAGGAACTGGCGGGCGGTGCTTCGGCTGCGCGCGAGGCGCTTAGGTTTTCTCGGGCGTTGTGCTGTTCTTCTCGGCTGAAGCTACGACACGAGCATGTTTCTAAGCACATTCGCGCAAAAGAGCGCAACAGGCGCCCCTCTCTAAGCAGCCCGTTCCGACAGACGTGCACTGCGCGCGATTTCTTAACCGGTGGCTGCCGACCGGAGGCGCGCCCCGCACAAAAGGGCCCGCCGGGGCCGCAGGGGCGCCGACGGGCCAAACGCGCAAACGAAGCCGTGCCTAGTAGTTGATCTTCTGCTCCTCGAAGTAGGCGCGCGGGTGGTTGCACACCGGGCAGACCTCGGGGGCCTCGGCGCCCACGTGCAGGTGGCCGCAGTTGAGGCACTTCCAGACCTTGACGCCCTCGCGCGCAAAGACCTCGCCCTTCTCGACGCGCTCGGCGAGCTTGAGGTAGCGCTCCTCGTGGTGCTTCTCGATCTCGCCGACCATGCGGAACTTGGCGGCGATCTCGGTGAAGCCCTCGGCCTCGGCGGTCTCGGCAAAGCCCTTGTACATGTCGGTCCACTCGTAGTTCTCGCCCGCGGCGGCGTCGCGAATGTTGGTCAGGGTGTCGGGCACCTCGCCGCCGTGGAGGTACTTGAACCAGAGCTTGGCGTGCTCGCGCTCGTTGCCGGAGGTCTCCGTGAAGATGTCGGAAATCTGGACGTAGCCCTCCTTCTTGGCCTTGCTCGCGTAGTAGGCGTACTTGTTGGTGGCCTGGGACTCGCCGGCAAAGGCGGCCTCGAGGTTCTTCTTCGTCTGCGAGTTCTCAAAATCGACGGCCATTGGAGCTCCTCTCAGTCCCCCGGGAGGGACGCACTTGTTGCGCCGGGCCCTCACCCGACGGCTGAACCGGTATCAGACGTGCCACGCCCCGTCGCCCGGTCGGCAGAAGCCCTCGCGGGACAGCTCGTCCAGGAGGGCCTCGACCTCGGGGGCGCTTATCGGCCTTCTACCCGCTTTCTCCTCCACGCTTGCAACCTCCTCGCAAATGGTCTCAAGGCGCACACCGTCAGGCTCGCCGCGGTGGGCGAGAAGAACGCGCAGCAGCTCGGCGCGCTTCTGGCGGTGCGAGCCCTCGAAGCGCGACTGGCGCGTGTGGCCGGCGGAGCGCCGCGAGGGGTTGGGCACGGTGCGCTTGAGGTAGGCGCCGTAGTCGAGCAGGGCGTAGTACCAGGCGCGCGGGTCGTCGGCGGGGTCGCTCGCGTCCGCGGGGCACGTCGCGCGCAGAATCGGCGCTAGCGCGCGGTCGCTCACGCGCTCCTCGTCCGGGAAGAGCTCGTGGAGAAGGACCGTGCGCACGTTGGTCTCGAGGTAAACGGAGGGCAGGTCAAAGGCGAAGGCTCGAATGCCGGCGGCCGTGGCGGGGCCGACGCCGGGCAGCGCCTCGAGCGCGGCGGTCTCGGACGGGAGCTCGCCGCCGAGGGCCGCCACCGCCTGCGCCGCACGGTGCAGCGCGAGGGCACGGCGGTTGTAGCCGAGGCCCTGCCACTCCTCCAGGACGTCGGCGGGCTCGGCCGCGGCGAGCACCGGGGCGCTCGGGAAGCGCTCGAGCCAGCGCTGCCAGCGCCCGTCAACGCGGGTGGTCTGCGTCTGCTGGAGCATGACCTCGGAGATCCATATCTCATACGGGTCGCTCGTGCGGCGCCACGGCAGGTCCCGGTAGAGCTCGCGGCCGCGCTCGAGCACGAGGGCGCGAAACGCCCCGAGGTCCTTCTCGCCCGTCATGCGCCCTCGTCCCCGGACGCGAGCTCGAAGGTCGCGCAGGCGCGCGGGAGAAGCCCCTCGACCAGGAGCTGCCGCAGGGTCACGCTGCCAAAGTACGCTCGCAAAAGGCCCTCGGCCCCGCACCACAGCGACGCGTAGCGGCACTGCGCCCGGTTTGGGCAGGGCGCGCCGTCCGCGCCCGAGGTCTCGCAGCAGGAGAGCGTGACCGGGCCCTGCACCGCCTCGACGACCTGCAAGAGCGTGGTTTTGCGCGGGTCGACCGCCAGACGCATGCCGCCCGCGGCGCCGCGCGAGTTGCTGACGAGCCCCGCCGCGGCGAGGTCGCGCTGAATCGAGCGCGCGAAGGAGTAGGGAACCCCGCTCTCGCGCGCCGCGGTCCGCACGGAGAGGACGCCGTCCTCGTTGGCGACGAGCTCAGCGATCATGCGCAGCGCGTAGTCGGTCTTTCTCGAAACGTCCATGGTTCCTCCGGAGCCGGCCCCTCGTCTAGTCGTCCCAGTCAAGCACGGTCCAGCCGCGCCGCTTCGCGCCCAGCGCGAGCGTCTTGCCGGGGCACACCACGCGCGCCTCGCGGGCGGCCTCGAGCAGCGGCGTGTCCGAGTGGTGGTCAGCGTAGGCGCGGTCCAGCACCCAGGCGCCGACGCCCAGGTGCGCGTTGCACCACGCCTGGACGGCGCGGCACTTCTCGGCGCCCGCGACGACGGGGCCGTCGACTCGGCCCGTGTAGCGCCCGTGCTCGTCGCGCTCCATGCGCGTGGCCGCGTAGCCGTCCGCACCGATCCTTTTGGCCGCGACCTCGGCGATCGCGTCAAAGGTGGCGGAGACGAGAAGAACGACGAGGCCCTTCTCGTGGCACCAGGCCACCTCGCGCAGGGCGCGCGGACGGTACAGCGGGGCGAGCGCCTCGTCGTGGAAGCGGGCCATGAGGTCGTCGACCTCCTCGGACGTGCGGCCGCCCAGCGCGCCGATCACGAGCTCGCGGGCCTCGTCCTGACGGTAGGGGAGGTGCAGCTTGTAGCGGATTCCCCACCACACGAGCCTCAGCAGGCGCAGCGGCGACAGCATGCCGTGCGACAGGAGGTACCTCGTGAACAGCGACCCCGACTGGCCGTCGATCGAAGTGCCGTCGAAGTCGAATACCGCGACCCGCTTCGGCCGCGCGTGATCGCTGGTTGCCATGGGCGCCCCGCTCTCGCAATGGAGTGACGCTCATATGATAGCGCGTCGGGCGCATTACGTTCGCGCGCGTCTGCAAAACCTGTCGCGCGTGGCCGGAAGACCCGGCGTGCGGTCGCAAGACCCAGCGTGCGTGACCACAAGACCCATCGCGCTGGACGCAAAACCCAGCGTGCGTGTTCACAAAACTCAGCACACGTGGTCGCAAAACTCAACTTTTGGGGAACGGCGACCGGCGTGCACGGCGAGTTAGCGATTCCAGGTCCTTCTCATCTGTTTTGGGCAACATCTTTTATGTGGTGTCACCAGCAGGCTGGTTTTGCATCAAAGACTTTGCCCACAACCACGCTAGGGCCGGCAAAATCGAAGCCGCATCGCGTTTCTCGGCCCCTTGCCATCAAACGTTCGCCCCAAAACATGAGGGAGGGCCTGGGGCTTCCAGGAGGGCGGATTCCAGGGCGGCCTCCCGTCCTTGTCGCGTTCGCCCCAAAACATGGGGGGAAAGCCTGGAGAACGGTGCTCTCCGGCACAGGGGGCGGGCGAGAAGAACCACGACATGAAAAAGGGCTCCCGAAGGAGCCCTTGTTCGTGCAATGGCGGGATGTAAGGGACTCGAACCCTCGACCTCCGACGTGACAGGCCGGCGCTCTAACCAGCTGAGCTAACACCCCGTGCGCCTTGCGCGGGAGCTATTCTCTCATACCCCCAAAAGCGTGGCAAGGCCCAATTTCAAAAAAGTTTCGGCGGGCGCTGCGCTCACAAAACCTACGCGAGCGCAACGTCGGTCGTGGCCCCGCCGGCCGTCACGCGCAGCGTCGTGCCGTCGAGCTCCACCGACTCGATCTCGCCGGAGCCGCCAGCGGAGTTGCCCTCGGCGTCCACGACGTAGGTGACGCCCTGCGAGTGGCCGCCGATCACGTAGCAGGCAACGTTCCAGCCGCCGTCGACGTTCTCGGGGACGAGCAGCGTGTCGGCAGTGCGGACGAGCGCGGCCGGCGTGCCCGGCAGCTCCACGATCGCGTCGCCGGCCGCGTTGACGAGCGCCCACGTGCCACCCTCGCCCTGGGAGAGCCCGTAGGTCTCGCCGGCGTAGCTGACGGTGCCGTCAACACCCACTTGCTCGCTGCCGGCGTCGTGCTCCTGCTCCTGCTTCTGCAGCTCGAGCTCGTTCTCGGTGAGGTGCAGGGTCTGGTCCTGGGTGGTCTGTTCCTCGGCCGCGGGCGGGAACACCAGCGAGGTGACGAGCGTCCCCAGCACAAAGACGACCGCCAGGGCGAGAAACGCCGCAATGACGAGAAGCACCACGTTGAGAGCGCTGCGCTTGGGCCCTCCCTGCGGCACGCCCGCCTCCGGGTGGCGCTCGGCGTAGCGGCGCTCGGCGCTCTTGCGGGCGCGCCCGGCCGCCTCCGCGGCGTTTTTGCGCGTCGTGACGCGAGCGCCCTGGCCGGCACCGATCGTCGCGATCTGGTCGGAATCGCTCGCAAGGCCGGGTGCCTGCACGCGCTTGCGGCGCGCGCTCGGCTTGGCATGGCTCGCCGCGTGGCTCGCGCGGTGTGCCGGGCGCGCGTTCTTCTCGTCCTTGAAAGGCATGAAAGTCCCCCGATCGCTTCTCAGACCTCGCGGCGCGCCTCTATGGCGCGTCCGAGGGTCACCTCGTCAGCGTACTCCAAGTCGCCTCCCACCGGCAGCCCGCTCGCCAGGCGCGAGACGCGCACGCCGAGCGGACGGATCGTGCGGGCCAGGTAGGTGGCTGTGGTCTCCCCCTCCACGTCCGGGTTGGTGGCGAGAATGACCTCGCTGACCTCGCCGTCAGCCAAGCGCGCCAGCAGCTCGCGCACGTGGAGCTGCTCCGGGCCGATCTTGTCCATGGGGCTGATCACGCCGCCGAGGACGTGGTAGAGCCCGTGGTAGCAGCCGGTCCGCTCAATGGCGCCCACGTCGCGCGGCTCGGAGACGACGCAGATGGACGTGCGGTCGCGCGAGACGTCGGCGCAGACGTCGCAGGTATCGCGCGTGGCGTAGGAGAAGCAGACGGGGCAGAAGTGCACCTGCTGCTTCACCTCAAGAATCGCGCTCGCGAGGCGGCGCGCCTGGTCGGCATCGGCCTCGAGCAGGAAGTAGGCGATTCGCTGCGCGGACTTTGGACCAATGCCGGGGAGCCTCCCCAGCTCGTCGAGAAGCCGCTGAAGCGCGCGTCCGTCGTTGATCGTCGCGTCCATGCGCGTACCCGCCGCAGCCTAGAACAGGCCGGGAATGCTCATGCCGCCGGTCACGGCGCCGAGCTGCTGGCTCGCCATCTGCTCCGCCGACTCCAGGACGTCGTTGACGGCGGCGAGGATCATGTCCTGCAGCATTTCAACGTCCTCCGGGTCCACGGCGTCCGGGTCGATCGTGAGCGAGGTCAGGCGCAGGTCGCCCGTGGCCGTGACCTTGACGGCACCGCCGCCGGCGCTCGCGGAGACCTCCGTGGCGGCCGCCTTCTGCTGCGCGGCCAGGAGCTGCTCCTGCATCTTCCTGGCCTGCGCCATCATCTGGTTCCGGTTCATGCCGCCCATGTTGAATCCCTTGGCCATGTTGTTTCCTTTCGTCATTGCCGGGCTTGCTGGCGAGAAGTACGTCTAGTCGTCGGTGTCGTCGTCCTCGTCGTCGACGGGTTCGTCTATGTAGCCGCCGTCCTCCTCCGGGGCCTCCTCGTAGGAGAGCTCCTCGGCCGCTTCCTCGTCCGACGTGGAGGCAGCGGTCTCCACACTCACCGAGAGGGGCGAGCCGAACGCGGCGCTGAGCTGGGCCGCAATGTCGGCGAACTCCGGGGAGAGCTCCTGGGGGGCGGCCCCGCCGGGGGCTTCCCCGCCTGCTCCGCGCTCGCCGCTTCGCGGCTCGCTCACTTCGTGAGTCGCGGCGGGGCAGGTCGCGTCGGGAGCGGCGGGACGAGGCTGCGGAGTTCTCTCAGGAGCGGGAGTCGGCGTGGGTTCGGGGGCGGGCTGCGGGGTGACGGGCTTCTCGGCCACCGCGCGAACGGGGCCGGGGGCGGCGAGGATGTCCACCTGGCGCTCGAGGTCGGCGACGCGCTCGGCCAGGGCCTCGAGGGTGAGGTCGGACTCGGGCCGGGCCACGCGCGTGAGGGCAATCTCGAGAACGAGGCGCTGGTTGGTGGCCGTGCGCATTTCGCTCGACGCGTCGCCGAGAACGGTGAGCACCCGCGCGACGCGGTCGGGCGAGCCAAACGCGGCCGCCTCGGCGCGCAGGGCGTCGAGCTCCTCCCCGCGCGCCGCAACGACGTCCTCGGCGCTCGGCACCACGGACACGACGTAGACGTCGCGCACGTGGGCGGCAAGCTCCCGCGTGAAGCGCAGCAGGTCGCGCCCGGCGTCAGCAAGCTCCGCGACCTCGGCGAACAGCGTAGCCACGTCGCGGTGGGCCATGGCGCGGGAGACCTTGCCCAGCACGGCGCCAGAGGCCTCGCCGAGCAGGTCCTGCGCCGCCTCGAGGCCAATGTGGCCCGCGCCAAAGACAGAGAGCTGCTCGAGCGAGGTCAGCGCGTCACGCATGCCGCCGCGCGCGTGGCGCACGACGAGCTCGAGCGCGGCGGCGTCGTAGGTGAAGCCCTCCTGCGAGCACACGTAGGCGAGGTGCGCCTGCATTTCGTCGTTGCCAATAGCGTGGAAGTCAAAGCGCTGCACGCGGGAGAGAATCGTGGCCAGAATCTTCTGCGGGTCGGTCGTGCACATGACAAAGACGACGTTCTCGGGCGGCTCCTCGAGCGTCTTGAGCAGCGCGTTGAACGCCGCCGGCGTGAGCATGTGGACCTCGTCGATTATGTAGACCTTCGCGCGGCCCATGACCGGCGCGTAGTCGACGCGGCCAATGATCTCCTCGCGGACGTTGTCGACGCCGGTGCGCGAGGCGGCGTCAAGCTCTATGACGTCGGGGTGCTCGCCGGCCGCGATCAGGCGGCACTGCTCGCAGGTGCCGTCGGGCAGCATGGCGGGGCCCTTCTCGCACATGAGCGCCTTGGCGAGAATGCGGGCCATGGTGGTCTTGCCCGTGCCGCGCGGGCCGCAGAACAGGTACGCGTGGCTGGTGCGCCCCTCGAGCACGGCGCGCTTGAGGGTCTCGACCACGTGCGACTGGCCGACGACCTGCTCGAACGTCTGCGGGCGATACTTGGTGTAGAGCGATTCCATGCGGCCTCCGGACCACGTCTGCTTCCGAGGTTCCAGTATACCCGCGGGGCGGGCGGCGGGCGCGAAGGCCACAGGTTCTTCTCGCCCGCGGCGGCGGCGCCGGGGCCCTTTGTTGCGGCGTGCAGCTCAGTGGGGGAATAGTGCCAGATTATGGCCGTCAGGAGCGTCAGTTTGGCACTTTGGGACCATTGAGCTCGCGACCGTGCGGGCGGAACCAGCCGAGAAGAACGTCCGCCTCGTCGGCGGGGACGTCGCGCAGGCTGAGCCCCTCCTCGGACCCGGCGGCAGTGCGCACGGAGAGCGTCGCCACGCCGGCGCGGCGCTGGAAGGGGCTCTGCGAGACCCGCATCCGCTGCAGCCGGGCGCGCGACGCAATCGCAGTCCTGCGCGTGAGGCCGCCGGAAACGAGCACCAGCTCGCGCGCCGTGTGACCGTAGCGCGCGGCGTCCCACGCACGCAGCGCGTCAAAGACCAGGACGACGAGAAGGACCACGCTCAGAACGCCCGCCGCCACAAGAACGGGCCTCAGCAGCCACCCGGCGCTCTCGAGCAGACCCGAGAGGCCAAAGAGCCAGAGGGCGCCGCCGACGATCAGGACGGCAAACGGCCACCAGAGCGCGGCGCGCACCACGGCGCGGTCGGCGTAGCGCTCCACGCAGTAGCCCGCGTAGCGCATGAGGTTCACGGCAAACGAGACCACGGCGCCGAGCGCCAGGGCGGAGACGACGAAGCCCGCCAGCAGGGGCAGCAGCGCCGGAAGCTCCGCGCCGGCGATCCCGGCTCCCGCGCCCTCAAGGTCGAGCAGCCCCCACTCGCCAAGCTGGGTCGGGCCGTTGCCGAGAAGGACCACGAGCGCGAAGGCCTGGCCGACGGCGCTGACGCGGGACGCGGCGGCAAGCACGAGCCGGCGTCCCGTCAGCGCAAACGTGGCGAGCGGCCGGTCCTCGGCGGGGTCCGCGGGCGCTCCGTTCTTCTCGCCCGCCAGCGCCTCTGTCGCGCGCCTGCGACGGAAGAACTCCGCGCGCAGGGCCTCGGCCTCGGACTCGCGCAGCCCGGAGACCTTGGACGCGTCGCCCTCGGCTGCGGCGGCGCCCGTGTCGAGGTCGAGCGTCACCAGGCCGAAGAGGCGCTCGAACAGGGTCGAGTTCACGGAGACCGTGTGGACATGCTCGTAGGGGATCGTGAGGCGCCGACGGTTGAGCAGGCCCCAGCGCACGATGAGGCCCTCGTCCGCAAGCTCCCACGTGCGGGCGCGCCAGGCCGCAAAGTTAAGCAGCAGGCACGCCGCGAAGATTGCGACGGCGCTCGCCGGTGAGGTCGCGGTGCTCGCCGTCCTTCTCACCCGCGCTCACACGTCCTCCTTGGCAAGGCGAGCGAGCTCCGCAACGCGGTCGCGCAGCGCGGCGGCGTCGGCCTCGGCGAGGCCGGGAATCTCGAAGCTCTCCCCCGCCGCGGAGACGGTCACGCTGGCCAGGCCGTGCGCGCAGGACGGGGCCCTGCTTGGTCTCGACGTGCTGGACGCGCACGAGCGGCACCAGCACGCGCTTCTTCACAAAGACGCCGTGGTAGAGGTCAACGTCGGTGGGCGTGACGTCGTAGCGCCACGTCGCCGCCGAGGTGGCGCACAATCGCCCAGGCCGCCACCGCCAGCACGGCCACCACCACAATGCCAATGACGTCCGAGACGTACCACACGCGCAGCATGCGCGGGTCAAGGCGGTGCGAGGGCAGGTCGCTCACGGAAGCTCCCTTCGACGCGTGGTCCTTCTCGCCCGGGCGCGACACTCGTTGGTGAAAAAGGACCAGATTCGGCCCGTTTGGCACCATAATCTGGCACCAGAGCACCAACGAGACGCAGGCGCAGCCAGTGGGCGAGAAGAACGCGTCGTCGCGACCGCAAAAGAGCGCGCTCGGTGGGAACGGGTGCCCGCAAGAGGCCCCTTATGGCTGCTGCCTCCCGGCCCTGACCAGGTTCGAGGTGTCGCGTCACCCGAACCCACCGAACGCGCTCGCGGAACACTCTAGCAAAGTCGGGCCGGACGCGCCACGCACGCGCTACCCTTGTCCAAACGTCGCTCACAAGGAGGCTGTCATGATCAACCGGTTCTGCAGGGTCCCGCTGTGGGAGTGCAACACTGAGCTCGTGCGCGTGGCGCAGGGCGAGAAGCCCGCTGACCTCGTGATTCGCCACGCGAACCTCGTGAGCGTGACCACGCACGAGATTCTCCCGGACACCGACATCGCCGTGGCCTGCGGGCGCGTGGCCTACCTCGGCCTGGGCGAGCACACGGCCGAGCACTGCATTGGGCCGGACACGCTGGTCGTGGACGCGACCGGCCTCTACGCCGCCCCGGGCCTCATGGACAGCCACATTCACGTGGAGAGCGCCATGATCGGCGTGGCCGAGTACGCCCGCGCCGTGGTCCCGCACGGGACGACCGGCATTTTCTGCGACCCCCACGAGGCGGGCAACATCACCGGCATGCCCGGCGTGCGCGCCATGTTCGAGGACGCGCGGCGCGTGCCGCTCAAGGCCATGATGACGCCGCCGTCGTGCGTGCCGGCCGTGACGGGCGTCGAGGACACGGGCGCCGCCGTGACCGCCGCCGACATAGCGGACTCCATGACCTGGGACAACGTGGTGGCGCTTGGCGAGATGATGAACTTCCCGGGCGTCCTGGCCTGCGAGGAGAACCCGATCGGCGAGATGGCGGCCACGCTCGCCGCCGACCGCGTGGTCACCGGCCACTTCCCCTCGCCGGACCGTGACCGCGCGCTCAACGCCTACGTCGCCTCCGGCGTCTCGTCCTGCCACGAGTCCGGATCCTTCGACGAGGTGCTGTCCAAGCTGCGCCTGGGCATGTACGTGCAGCTGCGCCAGGGTTCCGCGTGGCTCAACCTCCCCGGCTACCTGCCGCAGCTCGTGGCGAGCGGCGTGGACACGCGCCTGTGCCTCCTGTGCTCCGACGACAACCACCCGCACACGCTCGTCGACGAGGGCCACCTGGACCGCATTCTGCGCGAGTGCGTGCGCCTGGGGCTGGACCCGGTGACCGCCCTGCAGATGGCGACGATCAACTGCGCCGAGTACTTTGGGCTCGCGCATGACCTGGGCTCCGTCACGCCGGGGAAGTGCGCCGACATAGTCCTTCTCGACGACCTCGAGGGCTTTGTCGCCCGCAAGGTGTTCATTGACGGCGAGCTCGTGGCCGAGGACGGCCGCGCGCGCTTCTCGGTTGAGCCCTACGCCTGGCCCGACTTCATGACGCACACCATGAACCTGGGCTTCACGCCAACGTCCGAGACCTTCCGCATTCCCGTGGACCGACCCGACGGCACCGCCCGCGTGCGCGCCATGGCGATCGAGCCCGGTGACACGATCACGCGCAACGCGATCGTGGAGGTGCCGGTGGTGGACGGCGCGCTGCAGGCCGATCCCGCGCGCGACGTGCTCAAGGTCGCCGTCTTTGACCGCCACCACGGCGCGGACGGCACGCACGCCTTCGGCTTTGTCACGGGCTTTGGGATTCACGGCGCGCTTGCGCAGACGGTCAGCCACGACGCGCACAACCTGCTCGTCATGGGCGACAACGACGAGGACATGGCGCTCGCGGCGCGCACGCTCGTCGAATGCGGCGGCGGCGAGGTGGCCGTGGCCGACGGCGAGGTTTTGGCACTCGTGGAGCTGCCGGTCTGCGGCCTCATGAGCACGGAGCGCGTTGAGGTCGTGGCGGAGAAGGTCGGCGCGGCGAGAAGGGCGTGGGAGAAAATGGGCTGCACCATGCCCTCGCCGTTCATGACCATGGGCGTCATGTCGCTCGCGTGCGTGCCCGAGCTGCGCCTCACCAACCGCGGCTACGTGAACTGCCTCACCTTTGAGATGGAGCCGCTCCTCGCCGAGGACGCATAGAGGCGCCCAAGCTTGCCTAAAGGGGTCAGACCCCTTTAGGCAAGCTTGCCCTTGAGGAAGGTGCCCAGGAGACGGAAGCGGTTCTCGCTCATGGCGGCGCGCGGCACGTAGACGTAGCGGCCGTTGCCAAAGCTGGCCACCAGGCAGTCGGTGTTCTGGCTAACGGAGCGCAGCTCAGAGAGGTCGTAGTCGCCTAGGGCGCCCGTGGCGTCCTCCAGGTGGACGCTGTCCTCGCAGACCGCGACGTGGCGCGTCGGCACGCCCGCCTTGGGGGCGAGCACGGTCCTGCGCGCGTAGGCCTGCTGCAGGCGGTCCCAGCGCGACACGGCAAAGACCAGCGCAAACGCCACGAGGAACGTCACGACGACCAGGGCGGTGGGCTTCTCGTCCACCAGCAGCACGACCACCAGGGCGAGAAGGGCGAGAAACGCCAGGCCGGTAAGAACCTTCCGGTAGCCGTGGCCGAGCGTCTCGGAGGCGCGGGCAAAGGAGAGCTCGTTGTAGTCGAACGTGGCCGAGAAGAGCGTGCGCCCGTACTTCGTGTCGTCAAAGCGGGCCAGCGGCTCCCGCTTGCGGGCGCTCGTCGCCTTCGCGTTTTTTCTCGACTTCGCCATGTCACTCCTTCGTCGCGTGTACCCGACAAATCCTACCGCATGTGGAGGAGTTGTCGGCGAGATATGCTCCGGCGGTGAAAGCGACCGTTCGCCGGCGCGTGGGTGACGCGCGCGGCGCGTTGAGGAATGATACTCGTGCGCAGGGCGCGAGGGCACGACGAAAACAGTCGCGTGCGCTCGCTCTGTAGAGCTCACAAGCTTGGCAGCTGCCGAAGTGGAGGCCCCGGGACCCGGTCCCGCGGGCCTTCGTCCATTTTCAGCATAACGCTATACTGTTCTGCGTTCTTCTCGCCTGACCTAAGGAGGCCCCCATGGCCCTCATAAGCGTTGACTACTTCTCCTCCTCCCTCATGCGCACCACCACGCTCGAGGTCATACTGCCCGTCGACGACCAGGGCGCGGCCTACGCCACGGACTCGGTCATGCGCCACGCGGGCGGCACGCTCGAGGCGGAGATGAGCGCCTGGGAGCAGAGCCCCTACCCGCCCAAGAAGGCACCGTTCAAGACGCTCTTCCTGCTCCACGGCATATCCGGCAACCACGCCGACTGGATCAGCGAGACCCGCATTCGCAGCTGGGCCGAGAACCACGGGATCGCCGTGGTCATGCCGTCCGGCTACAACGCCTTCTACCTGGACCAGCCCGAGGTCCACAACTACTACGGCCGCTTTGTGGGCCAGGAGCTCGTGGAGGTGGCGCGGCGCATGTTCCCGCTCTCCTGCCGCCGCGAGGACACCTTCATTGGCGGCATCTCCATGGGCGCCTACGGCGCGCTGCGCAACGGCCTCAAGTACTGCGAGACGTTTGGGTCGATCGTGTCGCTCTCCTCGGCGATGATCATTAACAACTTTGACCAGGTGATCTCTTCCGACGGCCTGTTCTTCCTCTCGCGCGACTTCCTCGAGCACACCTTCGGCGACCTCTCCCACGTGCGCGACTCCGACAAGGACCCGGCGCGCCTGGCCGCCGACCTGGTCTACTGCGACCGCCCGCGCCCGCGCATCTTCATGACCTGCGGCGACCAGGACCCGCTCGCCGAGGCTAACCGAATGCTCGCGGGTCGCATGCGCGACACCGGCCTGGACGTCACCTATCATGAGATGAGCGGCGGGCACGACTGGGACTTCTGGAACGCCGCGCTGCCCAAGGCGCTCGACTGGCTCCTGTAGCACCCGCGCACCGGAAACACGACCTTCGGGAGGGACGCGAGAATGGCACTGCTCAGAGTCGACTTCTACTCCCACTACCTTGAGCGCAACGTGGTGCTCACGGTCGTCATACCCGCGGACAAGATGGACGGCAACAAGCTGGCCAAGAGGCGGCGTGGTCCGTATCGCACGGTCTACCTGCTGCACGGGCTCTTTGGCCAGGACGTCGACTGGATCGACCGCACGCATGTGGTCGAGACGGCCGAGGCGCGCGACATAGCGCTCGTCATGCCGTCCGGCGAGGACGGGCTCTACCTCAACAAGCCCGAGATAAACGAGTGGCACGGCAAGTTCATAAGCGAGGAGCTGGTGGACTTCACGCGCCGCCTCTTCCCGCTCTCGACCAAGCGCGAGGACACGGCGCTGGCCGGCATCTCGATTGGCGCGTACACGGCGCTGATCAACGGCCTTTTGCGCCCGGACCGCTTTGGGTCGATCATCATCCTCTCCGGCGCCTTCATGCGCGACCGCGTGCTCGAGGCCGTGGAGAGCCGCTCGCCGCGCAAGCGCAAGTACTACGAGCGCTTCTTCGGCGACATTGACACGGTCATCGGCTCCGACAAGGACTACGTGGCGCTGATCGACAAGTTCAGGCAGGACCCCGAGCTGCCCAAGCCGCGCTTCTACGCGGCATGCGGCCTGCACGACAGCCTCTGCGAGAACAACCGCGACCTCGTGGGGCTCCTGCGCGACGCCGACTTTGACGTGACGTACTGGGAGCCGGACATTGGCGCGCACGAGTGGCCGTTCTGGAACGCGTGGATCGACTGCGCGCTGGACTGGTACGCCCCGGGCCCCATGCAGCCGAGCTCGGCGGACGTGGACTACACGGCGCTGACCAAGCTGCGGCCGCCCGAGCAGCAGGGCTAGGACGCGGCTACGGGCTTGGCGCCCTTGCCGGGTTGGCGCCCTTGCCGGGTGGTTTTGGGGCAAAGGTTTTATGGGGTAGCCGCGAGCGCACGCTCTTCTCGCCTGGTGCATGCGCTCTACCTGCGCTCTATTGCTTGGCGAGAAGAACGTGGGGCCGACTTGGCCACAAAACCCCTCTCTTTGCGCCCGCCGCATAAAAGTTGTTACCCAAAACCGCGCCGAGAGCCCGTCGAAACGCCTCGTAGCGCGCACGCAACCGTCGCCTCACACAAAAGGCAGCGAAACGTGACATAAAAGTTTTCGCCTAAAAGGGGTCTGGCCCCCTTTAGGCAAGGGCGCGGGTGACGCGGGCGCGGAACTCGTCCAGGAAGCGCGGCGCGTCGACGGTGAGCGCGACCTCGCAGCTCTTCTCGGCGTCGCGCAGGCGCTCGGGGTCGCAGACGGTTCGCCCGCGCGTCGCGCCCTCGAGGTCCACGCGCAGGTTCGCCGACAGGCAGCCCACAAGCGAGGGGTCCAGCGCCACCGCCACGGCGAGCGGGTCGTGCAGCGCGCAGCCGCCCAGGTGCGGGTTGTTCTTCTCGTAGATCGCAATGTAGTAGTCCGTCATGTCCGCGAAGAGGCGGCCGGCGGGGGTGCCCAACTCGCGCCACGCGGCCGTGTCCTCGCGCGTGAGCACCGCCTGGTGCGTCACGTCGAGACCGACCATTCTGGTTCGCAGCCCGCCGCGCAGCACGGCGTCCGCAGCCACAGGGTCGTTCGCGATATTGGCCTCGGCGCAGGGCGAGACGTTGCCGGGCACGGCGAGCGCGCCGCCCATGAAGGTCACGCGGCCGAGCGCGGACGAGAGTCCGGGCACGGCACCCAGCGCGAGCGCGAGGTTCGTGAGCGGACCGGTGGGAACGTAGAGCAGCTCCTCGTTCTTCTCGGCCGCCCGCTGGGCCTCGGCGCGGAGGAGGGCCAGGCCGTCGCCGGGAGCGCAGCGGCAGAGTCCGCCCACGCGCTGGTCGCCCAGGCCGTTCTCGCCGTGAATGCGGACCACGCCCGCCGGCGGCGCAAACGCCTCCGTGGCGGCGAGCGCGCGGTCGGCGCCGGCGAGCACCGGGACCTCGGGGCGCCCGAGGAGGTCGAGCAGCGCGCATGTGTTGCGCACCGCCGTGCGCATGGTCACGTTGCCGTAGCTGCAGATCACGCCGACGAGCTCGACCTCGGGGCTGCCCAGCGCATAGGCGAGGGCCAGCGCGTCGTCGATGCCGGTGTCGAGGTCGAGGATCAGCCTTCTGCGCGCGCCACTCATATCGCAGCCTCCACCTCGGCGGCGGTGGGTATGGACGGCTGCGCGCCCAGCCTGCTCACGGTGAGGGCCGACGCCTGCGCGCCCCATTCCATGGACTCGGCAAGCGAGAAGCCCCGCGCGCGCCCGGCTGCGAGCGCGCCAATGAAGGTGTCGCCCGCGGCGGTGGTGTCCACGACGTTGGCAGGCGTTGCCGGCACGCGGACGGGCTCGCCGTCTGGGCCCAGCCCAAAGGAGCCCGCCGCGCCGAGCGTGATTACCGCAGTTCCGGCGCCCAGCTCGCGCAGACGGCGGGCGGCCGCGAGGCACGTGGCGTTGTCGACGGGCAGCACGCCGCACATGATCTGGCACTCGGTCTCGTTCAGGCAGACGAGGTCCACGCACGGCCAGAGGTCATCGGGCGCCGGACGCGCCGGCGCGGGGTTATAAATCGTATAGAGGCCCTGCTCGTGTGCGGCGCGCAGAGCGGCCTCCGTGGCCGCGGGGTCGCACTCGCCCTGGGTGACGAAAATGTCGCCGGATTCGCCAATGCGACGCAGGTCAGACACTACGTCGGTGGCCGCGAGCGCGTGGTTGGCCCCGGCGTGCAGCACGATGCGGTTCTCGCCCTCCGTGCGAAGAATCACCGCGACGCCGGTCGTGACGTCCGCCAGGCGCCGCACGAGCGCAACGTCCGCGCCGGCGTCCGCGAGGCCGCGCGTCAGCTCCTCGCCAAAGCCGTCCGCGCCCACGGCGGCAATCATGCGCACGTCGGCGCCGAGCCGGGCGGCGGCCACCGCCTGGTTGGCACCCTTGCCGCCCGCCGCCGTAATGAAGCCGGAGCCGGAGAGCGTCTCGCCGGCCGCCGGCATGCGCGGGGCGTCTATCGACAGGTCCATGTTCATGCTTCCAAAGACAACGACCTTGGACACGGCGGCCTCCTTACGACTGGTCCCTGGCACCATTTTCCACCCTTTTGCGGCGCCGTACACCCGGGGCGCGCGTTCGATTCCGGGTGTGTACACTCCTCTGTAACCCCCGAAGTATCGGCGAGTCCGCTACCTGCGATTTTGCGGACGTCTTGTGGCAGTGGCGCTCAAACGGGTGTACATACCCGTAACTGCCGGGCGAGAAGTACCTCCACCCGCAGGCCGAACGGCTCCCTTTTGCGGCCGAGCGGTGTTCCCCGAACGCCGAAATCCCTCTGGAATTGGAAAGTCCGCAGCTTCCCGAAAGGAAGGTTGGCCCTATGGCACGACTCACTGGAACTACCCCCCACCTGTTAGGTTAGCCCGCTTCGTCGCGGCACTCGCACTTGCGGCCGCCGCGCTCTTCTCGCCCGCCGTCGCGCGGGCCGCAGACGCCGTCGACACCTGGGACGGAACGTCGGATACGGACTGGTACACCCAGGATCCCGACGCCAGCTCCTACACCATCTCCACCGCAGAAGATCTGGCGGGGCTTTCCGAGCTCACCAACCAGCAGAACCCCGTCACCTTCACTGGCAAGACCATTCTGTTGGCCACAGACATTGACCTGGCTGGGCATGATTACGGCATGAACAGCACGAGCACCTCGTTCAGCGGCACGTTCGACGGCCAAGGGCACGTTATCCACAACCTGAGCAACGTTCCCAGCACCGAGTACCACTACGGCCTCTTTGGTACGGTGCATACCGCAACCATTCGCAATCTCGGACTAGAAGCGGCGATGGTCATCGAGACCGAGAACAACACAAGGCTTGAGATCGGCCCGCTCGTGAGCTGGTCGAGCACTTCAATCGTCGAGAACTGCTGGGTGACCGGCTCACTGTACACCCCAGGCGGCTATATCGTAGGCGGCCTTGTTGGTCAGTGCACGGGGAACTCGCAGGTCATTGAGTGTTCCTCCTCCACAGATGTCACGGTAGACGGCCTGTCTGGCCCCTGCGTCGGTGGCGTTGTCGGCCAGTGGGAAACCACGGGAAATGACTCTCTCATCGCCGACTGCTACTTCGACGGGTCGATTGAAATCGCTTCGGGAACGTCGGCCAACGGAGGCATCCTCGGCGGGTGCTTTGAAGAAAAGGGTCCGACTGTGCGCAACTGCATCGTTCTGACGACCGCGATTTCGCAGCCGCCCTTCACCTCGTTTCTCGGCGTGTTCCCCGAGGTCACATCAATCGAGCACTGCCTCTGGCCTACGGGTGCCTACATCCAGGAGGGCGGGAGCGCTGAATCGGGCCCGTATCGCTTCCCTTATGGTTTCTTCCTGCCCGATTCTGGTCAGGTCGGCTTCGACCCCGATCCCGCCACCTTCCCAACTGAAGACGCCGCTGACGATGCATACGGCACAATCGGCCGCAACATCGCCGATTTCTCGAATCCTGCGCTCATAGAAGAGCTCAACCAATACGCATCGCAGGGAGTTAGCTGGGCGATGGGCATCGACGGCCACCCGGTGCTCGCCACGCAGACGCACCTTATTGCCGCCGACTACTCCGGCGTTGACGCGGCGCTGGCGACGATTCCCGCAGATCTCTCGCTTTACACGGCGGAGAGCGCGGCCGCGGTTACGACGGCGCGCGACGCGGTCGACCGCACGCTCACGGCGGATCAGCAGACCCAGGTCGACGACATGGCCGCCGCAATCGAGGCGGCTGTCGACGCGCTCGAGAAGCTCGCAAACTACGACGCCGTGGACACCGCGGTCGCGAAGGCAAACGCGCTCGACCGCTCGCGCTACACCGAGGAGACGCTCGCCAAGCTCGACGTAGCCGTCGCCGCAGTAGTGCGCGGCTACGGGGAGACCCGCCAGGACGAGGTCGACGACATGGCCGCTGCAATCGAGGCGGCGCTGGCCGCGCTCGAGGAGGTCCCCTCGTCCGGCACGCAGAGCGGAGACCCCCTGGCCGCGACCGGCGACCCAACGGTTCTTCTCGCCCCCGCGACCGCTCTTGCCGGCGGCACCGTTCTTCTCGCCCGTCGCAAAGTCGCGTAGCGCACCACACGTCAAACTCTGACGTATGCGAGAGCATTCCCGTCTTGCATCTGATTGCACTTCACATACCCGCAGCTAGACAAGAAGCGACGCCTCCCTCGTTTGCCGGGGGAGGCGTCGCGCTTTCGCATACGTCAGAGTTTGGCGGCAGCGAGAAGAGAAGAACGCACGGCCCGCTACTTGACCTCGATCAGCTCGTAGTGGCTCGTGCCCAGCCCGATCTTCTCGGCGTGCTCGATCATGCTGCGCCAGTTGGTGTCGGGGTGCGTGAGGTTGAAGTGGTCGTGCTGGCAGCGCTTGGGGATGCCGCCCTCGGCCTCCAGACGCGCCCTCATGTCCGTGAGCTCGGAGTTGGGCAGCGTGGGCGCGGCCAGGGCCATGTCAATGCAGGCCTGGTCGATGGCCACGGGATCAAAGCTCGCGAACATGCCCAAGTCGGGCACGATGGGCGTGTCGTTCTCGGGGTGGCAGTCGCAGTTGGGGCTAATGTCCATGGCAATGGAAATGTGGAAGTTCGGGCGGTCCTGCACGACGGCCTGCGTGTATTCGGCGATCTTGCAGTTGAGCTCGTTGACCGCAGAGTTGGAGCCCGGCCGAATGGCGTCCTGGTTGCACGCGCCAATGCAGCGGCCGCAGCCAACGCAGCGGCCGTGGTCGATCGTGGCCACGGGCACGGTGACGACCTTTCCGCTCTTGAGCTCGCGCTCGCGCGTGACGTCAAACGAGATGGCGCCGTGGGCGCAGATGCGCTCGCAGGCGTGGCAGCCGATGCACCTCTCGTGCTCCACGTTGGGCTTGCCGGCGGCGTGCTGCTCCATCTTGCCCGCGCGGCTGCCGCCGCCCATGCCCAGGTTCTTCATGCAGCCGCCAAAGCCGGCCTGCTCGTGGCCCTTGAAGTGCGTGAGGCTGATCACGATGTCGGCGTCCATGAGGGCGTGGCCGATCTTGGCCTCCTTGACGTACTCGCCGTTCTTCACGGGGACGAGGGTCTCGTCGGTACCCTTGAGGCCGTCGGCGATGATCACCTGGCAGCCGGTGGCGTACGGGGTGAAGCCGTTCTGATACGCGCAGTCGATGTGCTCGAGCGCGTTCTTGCGGCTGCCCACGTAGAGCGTGTTGCAGTCCGTGAGGAAGGGCTTGCCGCCCAGCTCCTTGACCACGTCAGCCACGGCGCGCGCGTAGTTGGGACGCAGGAAGCTGAGGTTGCCCAGCTCGCCAAAGTGGATCTTGATGGCGACGAACTTGTTCTCGAAGTCGATCTGCTCGATCCCGGCGCGGCGGATGAGGCGCTTGAGCTTGTCGAGCTGGCTCTCCTTGGCGTAAGTGCGCAGGTTGGTGAAGTAGACCTTTGCGGTGGCGGTGTTGGCGGCAGTGTCCATGCGGCCCCTCTCCTTGGCTGGCGTTCCCCTTGGATTCTACGCCAGTGCGGAGCCGGGAGACACGCGAGCGCCGCGCGAGCCGCTTCCGGCAAAGGCGAGTCGGTTTTAGGCAGATTTTGGCGCCCCCATCAAGTAGCACGACACCGCCACCGCCCTGTACCTGCGGCTTCTTCGACCGATTTTCTCCGATACTTGGACCGTCCCGCAAAATCTGCCTAAAACTGATCGCAGGCGGCTACTCGTGGCCGCCAAAGGCCTTCATCAGCACGGACACGACGCCGCAGAGCAGGCCGCCCACGGGCCAGGCCACCCAGAACCACATGGCGGAGGTGCCCTCGGGCTGCCAGGCGTCCAGGTCCGGGGCCGAGAAGACCGGCGCGAACAGCAGGGCAAACGCCACGATCGTGGCCACGATCATGATGGCGCCGCAGACCGCGCCGATCTTCTGCTCCTGCCGCTTGGAGGCGAGAAGCGCCTCGCGCCGCGCCTCGTCCAGCTGGGCGTTCACGAGTTCCTCCACCTCGAGGTCCTCGCCCACGGAGCGGTTGTACTCGGCCACGTTGGTGCGGCCAAGGAGCATCCCGGAGCGCACGATCCACCACACGCCCAGGGCGATGAAGGTGAGCAGGAGGAAGAGCGCCCAGTTCTCGGCCATCGGCTCGATCACGATGAGGCAGCCGATGCCCACAAAGATGAACGCCAGCCCGGCAATGAGCCCGGCCGAGAATTGCTTGCGCGCGGCGACGCGGTCCTCCTCCGTGTAGAAGTCCTCCACATAGGGATGGGCACGCTGGAACGCGGTGTGCTCCATGCCGGCGGGGACAAGAAACGCGAGGCCGGCCAGGATGCCCACGAACACGCAGATGACGAGCAGGCCGTCGCGCGCGCCCACCGGCGCCAGGCCGACGGCGCCCTCAAAAAGCAGGCCCACCGCGATGCCCAACAGAATCAGCGCGATGCCCGTGGGCACCTTGTCCGCCAGCGCGCGCCAGTGCTCGTCGTAGCCGCAGGCGTCGGTGGGCGGCCCGGCGGGGACGGACGCGGCGGCGGGCTCGGGCGCGCGGCCCGTGAGGTCGCCGGTCACGAGGTCGTCCAGGCTGCACTCAAAGATCTGGCAGAGCTTGAGCAGCTTGTCCATCTCTGGCTGGCTCTTCTCGGCCTCCCACTTGGTCACGGACTGGCGGGAGACGCCGAGCAGCATGGCAAGCTGCTCCTGGGTCATGTTGCGCGTGGCGCGCAGGTGCTGGAGGTTGTCACGGAAGCTCATGGCTGGCCCTTCGTCTGGGGTGGGGCGCGTTGGCGCGCGGTCTGCCGGCACCTCGTACGCTACGGTACCAGACGGGCGCACGCCACCAACCAGCGGGCTGCATTTTGGGCGACGTTCGGGCGCCCTGCGGTTGCGAGCCGCAGGCAGACGGCGTGACGCGGGCGACGGGCCTACGGCAGCCGGGCGAGAAGGGCGGCGCGGCGCGCGGCCGCGCGCGGGGTCATCGGCGCGAGGTTCTTCTCGGCCAGAAGCTCCCGCGCGGTAGCAGCGTCGCCGGCCAGCAGCGCGCGTTCCGCCAGATGGAGCGCCCACGACACGCGGTCGCGATGGGACGGCGCGGCCTCCAGGAGCTCGCGGGCCCGATCGTCATCCGCAGGGCCCCACGTCTCGCGCGGCTTGAGCGAGAGCTCCAGGCTGGCCAGCTGCCGCCCTGCGAGCGCGCGGTTCTTGGAGCCCGCACGGTAGCCGGCGACGAGCTCGCGCAGAGCGGCGAGCGACGCGTCGCGCGCGGCGGCGTCCCCCAGCTCGTTCGCGCAGACGGCACGGTTCTGGTACAGCATCACGTTGAGGAGGGAGCGCCGGCCAAAGTCCACGCCGGCCATGCGCGCGAGCGCGTCGGCCGCGCGGCCGTCCTCGAGGTCGGCCAGGGCCAGGTAGCATTCGCAGAGCTCGCGCGAGCGGCGCCGGCGGGCGTCGTGCTCGCGAATCCGGCCGATCACGCCGCGCCACTTCTCCACGTCGCAGTCCGTGTTGATGATGGCCGTGAGCGTCTGGAACTCGCGGTTCACGCGCACGCGGACCCAGACGGCAATGCCCACCACCACGGCGAGCCCCAGTAAGTAGAGGGTCCAGTCGTCCAGCACGAGCGGGCTCGCGACCGCCACGGCCCCCACGACCACCACGGCAACGATGCCGCGCGTGCGCAGCCGTCGATACCAGCCCAGGTACGTCCGCGCAACCTCCTCCGCGCTCTTGTCGGCAAACTGTGAGCGCGCGCCATCTCCCTCAGCCATGCGTCTCCTCACGCCGGGAATGCAAAGGGGCCGCCGGGCGAGAAGGACCCGGCGGCCGGAATGTGGAAAAGGGACGGCCCCCTCGTAACGCTACTTGCGGTGAGCGCGGTAGTAGGCAATGAGCGCCTGGGTGCTCGCGTCCTGCGCAGCGAGGGCCTCGTCGTCGTGGAAGGCGGGCGTGATCTGCTTGGCGAGCTGCTTGCCCAGCTCGACGCCCCACTGGTCGTAGGAGTCCAGACCCCAGACCGTGCCCTCGACAAAGGTAATGTGCTCGTAGAGCGCAATCAGCTCGCCGAGCGCGTGCGGCGTCAGGTCAATGCCAAAGATCGAGGTGGTCGGACGGTTGCCGGTGAAGCAGCGCGCCGGAACCATCCACTCGGCCGTGCCCTCGGCGCGGACCTCGTCGGCCGTCTTGCCAAAGGCGAGCGCCTTGGTCTGGGCGAGGTAGTTGCCGAGGAAGAGCTCGTGAACGTCCTGGTCGCCGTCCTTGGTGGGGTTGGGCGTGTTCACGAAGGCGATGAAGTCCGCGGGAATCATGCGGGTGCCCTGGTGAATGAGCTGGTAGAAGGCGTGCTGACCGTTGGTGCCCGGCTCGCCCCAGAAGATCTCGCCGGTGGCGGAGGTCACCGGGCTGCCGTCCCAGCGGACGCTCTTGCCGTTGGACTCCATGGTGAGCTGCTGGAGGTAGGCGGCAAAGCGGTGCAGGTACTGGTTGTAGGGCAGCACGGCGTGGCTCTCGGCGCCCCAGAAGTTGACGTACCAGACGTTCAGCAGGCCGAGAAGCGCGACCACGTTCTTCTCGAGCGGAGTCTTCTGGAAGTACTCGTCAAGGTCGTGGAATCCCTTGAGGAAGCACTCAAAGCGCTCGGGCCCAAACGCCAGAATCAGCGCCAGGCCCACGGCGGAGTCGACGGAGTAGCGGCCACCGACCCAGCTCCAGAAGCCGAAGGCGTTCTCGGGGTCAATGCCAAAGTCGGCAACGAGGTCGAGCGCGGTGGAGACGGCCACAAAGTGCTTCTTGATCGCCTCGGCGGCCTGCTCGTCGGAGCCGTCGATCGCGCCCTGGGCGCGCAGGGTCTCGAGCAGCCACGTCTTGGCCTCGCGCGCGTTGGTGAGGGTCTCGAGCGTGGTGAACGTCTTGGAGACCACGATCACGAGCGTGGTCTCGGGGTCGAGCCCCTTGACCTTCTCGGCCATGTCGTTGGGGTCAATGTTGGAGACGAAGCGGCAGTCTATGCCGGCGTCGGCATAGGGCTTGAGGGCCTCGTAGACCATGACCGGGCCGAGGTCGGAGCCGCCAATGCCAATGGACATGACGTGCTCAATGCGCTTGCCCGTGACGCCCTTCCACTCGCCGGAGCGCACGCGCTCGGCGAAGGCGTACATGCGGTCCAGGACCTCGTGGACGTCGGCGACGCAGTCCTGGTCGCCGTCAAAGACGGTGCCCTTCTCGGACGCCGGGCGACGCAGCGCGGTGTGCAGAACGGCGCGGTCCTCGGTGGTGTTTATGTGCTCGCCGGCGTACATGGCGTCGCGGCGCTCCTCCAGGCCCACGGCGCGGGCGAGGTCGCACAGAAGCTGAAGGGTCTTCTCGTCCACGAGGTTCTTGGAGAGGTCAAAGTGAAGGTCGTCCATGTCGAAGGAGAGCTTGGAGACGCGCTCGGGGTCGGTGGCGAACGCCTCCTTGAGCGAGAAGCCCGACGAGACCAGCTCGTCATGGTGAGCCTGGAGCGCGGCCCAGGCGGGCGTGGTCGTGGCGTCGACGGGTGCTGCGAAGTTGGACATGGACGGGCTCCTTCCCGGTGAAGCTACAGACAGTTTAAGCATAGAGCGCCCGGCGCCCAGCTGCTAGAACGGCTCGCCGAGCGGCGGAATCTGCTTGAGGCGCGCCCACATGACCTGCTTCTCGTGCGCGTCGCCGAGCGCCGCCGCAAAGTCGCCGAGGTTGAGCACGCGCATGCCGCAGACGCGTGCGACCACGCCCGGGGAGAGCAGGGCCTCCTCGAGGTTCTCCACGACGGCGAGGTCGTCGGCGTAGGCCTCGCGCAGGAGCGCGGCGGCAGCCTCGTCGCAGCAGACGAGCGTGGCGGGGTCGAGCACGGTCACGGCCTCGCGCAGGAGCGCGGCGTCGAGCGGCTCTCCCGCGACGTCCACGGTGAGCAGCCATGCCCAGTCCTCGGGCGCGTAGCCCAGACGCTCGAGGGAGGCCCTGAGCGCCGTGCCGTCGGCGCCGGAGAACGCGGGCCCGCCGTTCTTCTCGGCCTCCGCGAGTTCGCCCTTGACGAGAAGGACCTCGGAGAAGGCGTTTCCCCCGGCGCGCACGCCGCGCGCCGCCAGGGAGTCGACCTCTGCCGCCGCCTTGTCCACGCACGCGCGGCGGCGCGCGTCACGCTCAGATGCCATGTGCCCTCCTCCAAAACTTGCCTAAACGGGGTCTGACCCCTTTGAGGCAACAGTTGCGAGCGAATTGGGGTATAAGCCCCAACAAGCACAGTCTATCAGGGAGGTTACCCATGGCCCAGGCAATCACCGCCGCGGAGTTCGACTCCGTCCTCGCCGGCTCCGACAAGCCCGTCCTCGTTGATTTCTGGGCGTCATGGTGCGGCCCGTGCCGCGCGCTCAGCCCCGTCGTCGACCAAATCTCGCAGGAGATGGCTGACCGGCTCACGGTCTACAAGTGCAACGTCGACGAGGAGGAGGACCTCGCCGCGCGCTTCCGCATTGTCTCCATTCCCACGCTGATCCTGTTCAAGGGCGGCCAGCCCGTGCACACCATGGTCGGCAACATGCCCAAGCCCATGCTCGTGGGCGAGATCGAGGCGAACCTCTAGGCATGTCGCACCGTCAGGACCTTGCCCAGGAAGCGCGCGACGTCGCTCGCGGCTCCCTGGGCCTTCTCAGGCAGAACCCGCTGGTGGTGGTTCTTCTCGGCGCGGCGCTCGTCTTTGTGTGGCTGCTCGGCGAGGTGGCCGAGGGGGAAATCCTTCAGCTTGACACCCTTGCCTACCAGCTCTTTGTTGAGAGGCTGCGCTCCGACGCCCTCACGCCGATCATGCAGGCGTTCACCTCGCTCGCCTCGGTGATCGTGCTCGCGGTCATGGCCGCCGTGATCGCCGCGCTCGCGCCGGGCAAGGCGCCGGGCTGGTGCGTGGCGGTGAACCTGGTGTGCGTGGTCGTGCTCAACACTGTGCTCAAGTTCATTGTCCAGCGCCCTCGCCCGGACGGGTTCCGGCTGATCTCGGAGTCCGGCTACAGCTTCCCGTCGGGGCACTCCATGGTGGCAATGGCGTTCTTTGGGCTGCTGATTTGGATGGTTTGGCGCTACCACCGCCGCGACGCCATGCGCGTGGTGTGGTGCGTCTGCTTTGGAATCGTCATTGCCATGGTGGGCGTGAGCCGCATATACCTGGGCGTTCACTATGCCTCGGACGTGCTGGCGGGATTATGTGTCTCGCTCGTGTGGCTGATCTTCTACACGCGCGTGGTGGCGCCGACGTTCGTGGCCGTGGACGCGCCGCGAGAGGGCGCCGACGTCTAGGACCTGGGGGGCTTGTCCGGGCCGCGTCTAGGAATCCGCGCTCTTGTCCGGACGCCGTCTAAGAAATCCCGACCTTGTCCGGACGGCGTCTAAGAATCGCGGGGGTTGTCCTGCCGCGCTGGGCTTCTCGCCCGCAAAACTACGGTTTCGAAGGTAGCCGCGTGACAAGGGCCCGATTTCCTAGAAGGCGCGCTGACAAGGGTCGCGATTCCTAGAAGGAGCTCGAGCAAGGGCCCGGATTTTAAGAAGGCGCGCTAACAAGGGTCGCGGTTCTTGGAAGGCGCACTAACAAGGGCGGGGTTTCTTAGAACCGCGCCGCCGGGCGAGAAGAACGCGCGCTCGCTACCCCAGCGTTATGATCTGCGCGTCGACCACCTGGCCGTCCTCCACGAGGATTCGGCCCATGGACGGGCGCGAGCGGCGCGGGTAGGTGGGGCTGCCCGGGTTCATGACCAGCGTGCCGGTCCACTCGTCGCGCTCGAGCACCGGCGTGTGCGTGTGCCCGAACACGGCAACGTCGCACATCTGCAGGTTGAGGCGCCGGCGGTAGTGCGTCACCTGCCACTTGAGCCCGCTGCCGAGAAACACCGTGCGATCCTTGACCATGGGGCCGTAGTCGTAGGCCCAGTCGTTGTTGCCGAGGGCCATCTTCACCGGCGCGATCGCGGACAGCGTGCGGTAGTCGGACGCGGAGCACATGTCGCCCGCGTGCACGATCAGATCGGCGCCCGCCAGCTCGGAGAGCAGCTCCGGCGAGAGAAAGCCGTGGGTGTCGGAGACGATGTCGTAGCGCTTGACGGCCAACGCGCGCCCCTAGAGGCCGAGCGCGCGCTTGAGCGCGACGACGCGACGGCGGGAGACCGAGATCTTCTTGCCCTCGATTCCGTTCACCCCGAGCTGAAGGATTCCGGAGGAAATGACCTCCACGTCCTCGACGTACTCGAGGTTCACAATGTAGCCGCGGTGCACGCGGAAGAAGCCGTGAGGCGCGAGCTTCTGCTCGAGCTTGGTGAGCGAAATCGTGGAGAGGAACCGGTCGGAGTCGGTGTAGATGCAGGAATAGTCGTCCTTGGCCTCAATGTAGCGAATCTGGTCGATCGGCACGAGCACCTTGCGTCCGCTCTTGACCACGGGAATGCGCTCGACCGAGGAGTGGCTCTGCGGCTGCGGCTTCACGCGCGCCTGCACCTTGTCGAGCGCCTGGTTCAGGCGCTCGGGGTCGACGGGCTTCATGAGGTAGTCGATCGCGTCGACCTGGAACGCCTCGAGCGCGTACTCGCTGTAGGCCGTGACAAACACCACCGCGGGCGGGTTCTTGAGCTTGTGGAGCGCCTCGGCGAGCTGCATGCCGGAGGTCTTGGGCATTTGAATGTCCAGGAACATGACGTCGGCCTTGGCCTCCATCAGCTTCTCCACGGCCTCGCGGGCACTGGACGCCTCCGTGATCGACTCGATCCTCCCCGTCTCGTCGAGCAGGTAGTGCAGCTCGGAGCGGGCCGGGGCCTCGTCGTCAACAATCATCGCGCGCATGTGTCGATCCCTTCGTGTCCTTCCGCAGGCCAAACCCAGACCCGGTCTATCTTACTCGCCGTTGCGCCCGAGCGCCACGAGCCGGGCCCTGGCGCCCACGAGCCGCAGCGTGACGGACGTCCCCTCGCCCGGCTTGGAGACGATCTCGACGCCGGAGCCCACGCCAAAGAAGCGCTCCACGCGCTCGGCGACGTTGCGCAGCGCCATGCCCGTGCCTTGGCCAGGACCGGCGGGCGGGCGGGGCTCCGCGGCGGCCGCGAGCAGGCGGTCGGCCGCGGCCTTGTCCATGCCCACGCCGTCGTCGACCACGGCTATAAGAATATCATCACCGTCGGTCGCCACCTGAATGTCAATGTGGAGCGCGCCCTCGTCGCGCATGGCGTGGCGCACGGCGTTCTCAACGATAGGCTGAACCAGGAACGAGGGGACGGGCAGCTCCCCGCAGCCCTTCTCGACATGCTCGGTCTCCACAATGCGGTCCTCGCCAAAGCGCGCCTTCTCGATCTTGAGGTAGCGCCGCGTCTGCTCGAGCTCCTGGGAGAGCGAGATGAGCGTCTTCTCGGAGCTCTCCAGGGTGCGCCGGTAGAACGTCGAGAACTCGCGCAGCAGGTCGCGCGCCTTGGTGGGGTTGGTGCGCGTGAACGAGGCAATCGTGTTGAGCGTGTTGAACAGGAAGTGCGGGTTGATCTGCGCCTGCAGGGCCTTGACCTCGGCACGGGCCGTGAGCTCGGCCTGGCGGTCCAGCTCGTAGGAGGAGAGCTGGGTGGACAGCAGCGACCCCAGGCCCTCGGCGATCGCGAGCTGGGTGCGGTCTATGTCGAGGTCGCGCCGGTAGTAGAGCTTGATCGTACCGACCGCGCGCTCCTGCACGAACAGGGGCACGATCACGCCAAAGACGTGACCGTCGCGTCGGCGTCCGACCGAGAAGCGCCTCACGTCCTGGCTCTCCTGGTCGACGGAGACGAACGTCTCCATACGCTTGCTCTCCAGGACCTCGAGCGTGGGCTTGGCGTTCTCGGTCCCCGCGACGAACGGCGTGTCGACCGGGCCCTCGAGCGCGAGCACGCGCGTGGTGTCGGTGATCGCGATTCCGACGGCGCTCGTCTCGGGGAGCAGCAGGGCGCAGATCGCGCGGGCGTTCTCCTCGGTGAGGCCGCCGCGCAGGTGGGCCAGGGTGCCCGTCGCAATCCGCAGGGTGCGCTCGGTCGCCTCGGAGCGGGTGTCGTCCGGAGCGAGGTTGACGGCGCCGCCGAGCACGATGACGGCGGCAAAGCCGCACCCCGCGAGCATGGCAGCGGCCACCAGGCCGTCGCTCACGCTGCGCACGAGCATGAGGGCGAGGGCAAGGGCGCAGGCGAGGAGCAGCCCACCGGCGACCCAGCCCGACATGCGGCTGCGACCACCCATTACTCCCCACCTCCCTGGACGGGGAAGGCCCCGGTGTCGGCAAGGGGGTCGGAGGCAGGCGCTGGTGCCGCGGGCACGGCGGGAGCCGCGGGGGCCACCTGCCCCGTGCGCAGAATCGCCGAGGCGATCACGCGGTCGCCCCAGAGCGCGGAGACAATCGTGGGCCACACCATGGCAAACGACAGGTAGCGCGAGCTGGCGGAGCGCGCGAAGCGGTCCGCCTCGTAGCGCCCCTTGGTGAGGATTCGCAGGTACGCAAGACGGTCGGGTCCCGTGAGGAACCGGCGCAGCGCCGTGCGGAACACGCGGCGGCGAACCTCGGGCGAGAGCCACGGCGCCGGGTAGGGCATGAGGGACTCGGGCGTGATCGTGCGCAGGTCGCGCCGGGCGTTCATGGCGTCGAGCTTGCGGTACTCGTAGAGCCAGCGGTGGACGTCCTGCATGAACAGCGACGGCGCGCCGGCCGTCTCCTCGGAGGGCCGGGCCTCGACGTACCACTCGTTGTCAAACCAGACGTCCATGCCATTGGCGCGCAGGTTGAGCACGTAGTCGAGGTCCTCGCCTCGAGTTATGTAGGGGTCGAAGGGGACCTTGGACCAGGCGGCGGCGTGCAGGGCGCAGCACCCGCCGCAGAGGTGGTTGGAGCGGGTTATGCGCGCCGAGCTCGTCTGGGCGCGCTCCATGACCCGGTTGAAGTCGGCGGCCTTTGACCAGTACTTCTCGCTCCACGCGCCCGACGGCTCCGCGTAGGGGCTGCCGAGCTCGTCAATGAAGAAGCCGCTCTTGGCAAGCACCGGCAGGTTCTGTCGCGTGAGCGAGCCGAGCCCCCACACGGCCTTGGTGAGGAAGTCCGCCTCCGGCGCGACCTCGTTGTCGTCGAGAAACACGACGACGTCGTGGCCGAGCACGGCGGCGACGGCGAGCCCCATGTTGCGAATGGCGCCGTAGCCGCGCAGGGCCACGGTCTCCCCCGTCACGTGGTGGGCCATGCGCGCCACCGCGCGCTCGACGTGCGCCGCCTCCTGGGCGCCGACCACGAGCGGGTTGAGGTCGGCGTGCGCGCGGCAAATGCTGTTCACGCGCGCCCGCGCCGACTCCCGGCACTCCTTGGGGGCGACCACGAGCACAATGACCCGCAGCACGCCGCTCACGCGCTCGAGCGAGGACAGGCAGACCTCGAGCTCGGGCAGGGGCTTGTCAATGGGCGTGGTGTAGTCGTACACGCCGCGCTCGCCGAGGGCACCGGGCCGCGTGTTACGGTCCCAGTAAGAGGGAATGACGACGACGGGGTTCACGCATCAGCCTCTCTCGGCGGGGTCGGGGAGGTCGTTCTTCTCGCCAGCGGAGAGCGTGCGGGCGAGCGTCGTGCGAGAGAGGGAGCGGAAGAGCGGCAGGCCCAGTGCGTACATGACCACGGCCTCGCCCGCGCCGGTGGCGAGCAGGCCAAACACGTACATGGCCGGATAGGCACCGTCGATCGCTATGTTGGTGAACGGAATCGTGTAGAAGCCAATGCCCTGCAGCATGAGCGGCAGGTAGGCCGGGACTATGAGCGCGTTGGCGATCACGGGGCCGAGCAGGGCGAGGGCGGGGCGGCGGCGGTTGCGCCACGTGAACCACGCGCCGAGCGTGGTGGCGAGGCTGCCGAAGACCACGTCGAGCATGCCAAGCATGCCGGTTCCGGACAGGACTATGTTGGCGAGGTTGGCAATCGCGCAGCCGAGCGCGAGGCCGGGCACGGCGTCAGCCGTGAACAGGGCGAGCACGCAGACGGCCTCCGACACGCGGAACTGCACGGGACCCCAGGCGAGGCTGCCGAGGAAGAGGAGTGAGACGAGGGTCAGCCCCGCGTAGAGGGCGGCGATCACGCCCACGCGCGCGACGCGGCGTGCATGGCGCAGGGATTCGCTGGGCTCGACGGTGCTGAGGTGGGACACGGGGTACCTCCGGTTTGCTTTGCTGGCGACGTGCGGGTGGCGGGCCGTGAGAGGCGCCGTGCTAATATTACCCCCATATACCACAACACGTGCGGTTGCCTAAAAGGGGCCAGTCCCTTTTTTGCAACTTTGGGAGGAGCGGCATGAGGGCTCGCACGAGAATCGCTCGGCTCGCCGGCGCGCTTGCGCACTGGGGCACCGTGAACCTGGCGCACCGCGGCGGCGGCAACATTCCCGGAGCCGTTGCCCTGCGCGTCGACCCCGGCCTCGTCGGGGAGCTGGCGGGCGGTCTCTCGCCGCGCGTGGTGGTCACGGGGACAAACGGCAAGACGACGACCACCGGCCTTCTCGCCGACGCGCTCGCCGCGGGCGGGCAGGGCGTGGTCTGCAACCGCGCGGGCAACAACATGGAGTCCGGCATCGCCGCCGCGCTCGTTTTGGCGGACGCGGGCGAGAAGGACGAGCGGCGCGCGGGCTGCTTCGAGTGCGACGAGCTCTACACCGTGCGCGTGCTGCCCGCCGCGCGGCCGAACGCGCTCGTGCTGCTGAACCTCTTCCGCGACCAGCTGGACCGCTACGGCGAGATCGACCATACGCAGGACGTGATCGCCGAGGCGCTGCGACGCTCGCCCGAGACGGCGCTCGTCTACAACGCCGACGACCCGCTGTGCGCGGCGATCGCCGACCGCGTGGACAACCCGGGTCTGCCCTTTGGCATTGACGAGCCCACGGACCTCGAGGCGGACCGCATATCCGACAGTCGCTTCTGCGCGCGGTGCAACACGGGCCTGGAGTACGAGTACGTGCACTACGGCCAGCTGGGCCGCTACCGCTGCCCCGCCTGCGGCTGGGAGCGCCCCGCGCTGGCCTTTGCCGCCGTCAACGTGACGCTTACCTGCGGCGGGTTTGAGTTCGACGTGGAGGACCGCCGCGGCGACGCCGTGGTGCGCCACCACGTGCGCACGCGCTACAGCGGCCTCTACATGGTCTACAACGTCATGGCCGCGCTGGCGGGGTGCCTGGCCACCGGCGGTGACGTCGCGCGCTTCCAGGAGGTGCTCGACGCCTACGAACCCGCGAGCGGCCGTGGCAAGGTCTTCTCGCTTGCGGGCGGCCGCGAGGTGGCCTCCAACCTGGCAAAGAACCCCACCGGCTTCAACCGCATGATCCAGCAGGTCCGCGCCGAGGACGGGCGCTACCTCGCCCTCTTCCTGAACGACAACGACGCGGACGGCCACGACGTCTCCTGGATCTGGGACATCGACCTCGAGCGCCTGCGCGACCTCTCTGACCTGCGGCTCGTTTGCGTTGGTGGCACCCGGCGCGAGGACATGGCCGTGCGCGTGAAGTATGCCGAGCTGGGCGCGGAGGTCGTGCTCGTTGACGGCGTGCTGGACGCCGTGGGCCTGCTGCCCGAGGGCGAGAAGCTCCACGCAATCGCCAACTACACCGCCTTCCCGCCCGTCGTCGCCGACCTGCAAAACGGGACGTGTTCAACAGAGCCGCAAAAATGGGGCAGGTCCGTGGCGACCGTGGCACCCGCAGCACCCGACGCGGTGCCCGTCGCACTCGACCGCCCGCTGCGCATAGTCCACCTCTACCCCGACGCGCTCAACCTCTACGGCGACGGCGGCAACATAGCCTCGCTCTCCAAGCGCTGCGCCTGGCGCGGCATTCCCGCGCGCGTGGACCAGGTCCTCATGGGCTCCGAGCTCGACCTCTCCGACGCGGACGTCGTCCTGCTCGGCGGCGGCGCCGACCGCGACCAGCTCGCGGTGTGCCACGAGCTCCAGCGACAGCGCGAGAAGCTCGCCGCCTACGTCTCCGACGGCGGGGTTCTTCTCGCCATATGCGGCGGCTACCAGCTGCTCGGCCACTCCTACATGATGGGCTCCGAGCAGGTGGAGGGCCTGCACATTCTTGACCTCGAGACGGTTGCCGGGGACACGCGCCTGATCGGCAACGTGGCGATTGAGTCCGCGGTGTGCGCGACGCCGATCGTGGGCTTTGAGAACCACGCGGGCCGCACGCTTCTGGGCGCGGGCGAGAAGCCCCTCGGACGGGCGCTCGTCACCGGGACCGGCAACAACGGCGAGGACGGCGGCGAGGGGGTGCTGCACGACGGCGTCGTGGGCACGTACCTGCACGGACCGATCCTTCCCAAGAACCCCGGCGTCACGGACTGGCTGATCGCGCGGGCGCTCGCGCGCCGCGGCGAGGCCGTTGAGCTGGCGCCGCTCAACGACGCGCTGGAAACGGCCGCGCACGACGTCGCACTGCGCATTGCCACGCGGCGGTAACGCACCATCTCGAGGCCCTTCTCGCCCACCCGTCGGCATGCCCCCCTTTTTACAGGAGGACATGCCGGGGTTTTGGCAGTTTCGGCCTCAAAACAGGGGGACATGCCAAACTGGTCTTGAATGGGACGAGAAGAACGCGTGCCCGAAACGCAAAACGGCCCCCGGCGTTGCCGGGGGCCGCAGCTCAGACTATGGCGTCAGCGCTTACGCGTCGGCGTAGAGGTCCTTGAGCTTGAGCAGGTGGGCGTAGCGAGCCATGGCGGCCTCCTCGTTCTGGGCGAAGAGCTCCTTGGCGCGCTCGGGGAAGGAGCGGGTGAGCGAGGTGTAGCGGGCCTCGTTCATGAGGAAGTCCTGGTACCCGCCAGCCGGCTCCTTGGAGTCGAGCGTGAACTTCTTGCCCGTGGGGGCAGCCGGGTTGAAGCGGAAGAGGTTCCAGTAGCCGCACTCCACGGCCTTCTTCATCTCGGCCTGGCAGTTCTGCATGCCGCCGCCCTTGATCGAGTGCATCTCGCACGGGCTGTAGCCAATGATCAGCGACGGGCCGTCGTAGCTCACAGCCTCGTGGATGGCCTTGAGCGTCTGGTTCATGTTGGCGCCCATGGCGACCTGGGCCACGTAGACGTAGCCGTAGGACATGGCGATCTCGGCGAGGCTCTTCTTCTTGGTCACCTTGCCGGAGGCCGCGAACTGGGCCACCTGGCCGATGTTGGAGGCCTTGGAGGCCTGGCCGCCGGTGTTGGAGTAGACCTCGGTGTCAAAGACGAAGACGTTCACGTTGTTGCCGGAGGCGAGGACGTGATCGAGGCCGCCGAAGCCGATGTCATACGCCCAGCCGTCGCCGCCGAAGATCCAGAAGGCCTTCTTGGTGAGGTAGGCCTTGTCGGCGAGAACAGCCTTGGCGGTCTCGCAGTCGCTCTTCTCGAGCTCGGCGATATAGGCAGCAGCGGCGGTCTTGCTGGCCTCGGTGTCCTTGCGGGCCTCGAGCCAGGCGGTCGCGGCCTCCTTCAGGGCGTCGGAGGCCTTGTCGCACTGGAGGATCTTCTCGGTCTCGGTGACGAGCTTCTCCTGGACGGCGTCGTAGCCGAGGGCGAGACCCAGGCCGTGCTCGGCGTTGTCCTCGAAGAGGGAGTTGTTCCACGCCGGGCCGTGGCCGCACTCGTTGACCGTGAAGGGCGAGGTGGCAGCGGGGTTGCCCCAGATCGAGGAGCAGCCGGTGGCGTTGGAGATGAACATGCGGTCACCGCAGACCTGCGTGACAAGGCGCGCGTAGGCGGTCTCGGCGCAGCCGGCGCAGGAGCCGGAGAACTCGAGGTAGGGCTTGGCGAACTGGCTGCCCTTGACGTTGGCGGCGACGAGCTCCTTCTTCTCGGAGACCTTGTTCACCGCGTAGTCCCACACCGGAGCCTGGTCGAGCTCGGACTCCTGCGGCACCATGGTGAGGGCGCCCTTCGGGCAGACCTTGACGCAGTTGGTGCAGCCCATGCAGTCGAGCGGGCTGACGGCCATGGTGAAGGTGAGGCCGGAGTTCTTGGGAACCATGACGTCGATTCGGCGCATCTCCTCGGGAGCGGCGGCCTGCTCGTCGGCGTTCATGACGATCGGGCGAATCGTGGCGTGCGGGCACACGAAGGAGCACTGGTTGCACTGAATGCACTTGGACTCGTCCCAGTGCGGGACCATGACGGCGACGCCGCGCTTCTCGTACGCGGAGGCACCGAGCTCCCACTGGCCGTCGGCGACGTCGACGAACTTGGAGACGGGCAGCGAGTCGCCGTCCATGCGGTTGATCGGCTCCATGAGCTCGCGGACCTGCTTGACAATGGCCGCGCGGCCCTCGAGCGTGAGCTCGACCTTCTCGTCCTCGGCGGTCGCCCACTCGGCGGGCACCTCGAACTTGTGGAAGGCGGTGGCGCCGGCGTCAATGGCCTTCCAGTTGGCCTCGACTATGTTCTGGCCCTTCTTGGCGTAGGACTTCTCGGCGGCGTCCTTCATGTACTGAAGGGCGTCCTCGGCCGGGAGGACCTGAGCCAGCGCGAAGAACGCGGACTGCAGCACCGTGTTGGTGCGCTTGCCCATGCCGACCTTCTCGGCGAGGTCAATGGCGTCGATCAGGTAGACGTTGATGTTGTTCTTGGCAATGTAGCGCTTGGCCTCGGCGCTGAGCTTCTCGGCGAACTCCTCGTCGGACCACTGGCAGTTCACCAGGAACGTGCCGCCCGGCTTGACGTCGCGGACCATGGGGAAGTTCTTGACGATGTAGGACGGGTTGTGGCAGGCCACGAAGTTGGCCTTGTTGATGTAGTACGGCGAGCGGATCGGGGAGTCACCAAAACGCAGGTGCGAGATCGTGACGCCGCCGGTCTTCTTGGAGTCGTACTGGAAGTAGGCCTGGACGTACTTGTCGGTGTGGTCGCCAATGATCTTGATCGAGTTCTTGTTGGCGCCAACGGTGCCGTCGCCGCCGAGACCCCAGAACTTGCACTCGATCGTGGACGGGTCGGCCGTGTTGGGGGCTTCCGGGTCCATGGGGAGAGAGAGGTTGGTGACGTCGTCCACAATGCCAATGGTGAACTCGCGGGCGGGCGCGTCCTTCTCGAGCTCCTTGTAGACGGCGAAGGCGGCCGCGGGGGGCTCGTCCTTGGAGCCGAGGCCGTAACGGCCGCCGACGACGGTGATCTCGGACTTGCCGGCCTCGTAGAGGGCGGTAATGACGTCCTGGTAGAGGGGCTCGCCAATGGAGCCGGGCTCCTTGGTGCGGTCGAGCACGGCGATCTTCTTGACCGTGGCGGGCAGCGCGGCCACGAAGTCCTCGACGGACCACGGACGGTACAGGCGGACCTTCACGAGGCCGACCTTCTCGCCGTGGGCGTTCAGGTAGTCAATGACCTCCTCGAGGGTGTCGCAGAAGGAGCCCATGCAGACGACCACGCGGTCGGCGTCGTCGGCGCCGTAGTAGTCGAAGAGGTGTGCTGGAAGAAGATGTCGCCGTTCTCGTGGGAGCCGCGCGCGTGCGGGTGCTCCGGGTTGAGGGCGTGGTCACGGAACGCCTGGACGGCGTCCATGTCCAGCATCTCCTTGAGGTCGTCGAAGTCCCAGACCGCGACCTTCTGGATCTCGTGCGAGGTGCGGAAGCCGTCGAAGAAGTTCAGGAACGGCACCTTGCCCTCGATGGCCGCGAGGTGGGCCACCGGCGCGAGGTCCATGACCTCCTGGACGTTGCCCTCGGCGAGCATGGCGAAGCCGGTCTGGCGGCAGGCCATGACGTCGGAGTGGTCGCCGAAAATGGGGCGGACACGTGGAAGACGCCCGGAAGGCCCTCGCCGGCGATCTTGTACATGTTGGGGATCATGAGGAGCAGGCCCTGCGACGCCGTGTAGGTCGTCGTGAGGGCGCCGGCGCCGAGCGAGCCGTGGACGGTGCCCGCGGCGCCCGCCTCGGACTCCATCTCGACGACCTTGACCGGGGTGCCGAAGACGTTCTTCATGCCCTGAGCGGCCCACTGGTCGACGTGGTCGGCCATGGGGCTGGACGGGGTGATCGGGTAGATGCCCGCCACCTCGGTGAACGCATACGAGACGTACGCTTAAACTTACGCGCCATATCCTCTCCTTCGAACCGGTCCCCTGAGGACCCCCATGGCCTCAGGCAGCTCTCACTCACAAGACACATGACTGAGTCGGGCCCACGGCCCATGCATGGTGACAGTGTACTCCGCACACGCGTTTTTATTCACGACTTCGCGGGCAAATCGGCCGAGCGCGCGGTTTTTGCCGTAAAACGCCCCTCATAACAAATCGCAGGTAAAATACCCCGCCATGAGGGGGATTACCCTACGGCGGCGCAGGCCGGAGCCCCGCCTTCGGCAGGCGAGAAGAACGGCGCGCGGGGACCGCGCCCGCGTGATGAA
>CASEQJ010000011.1 GCA_949290055.1 uncultured Olsenella sp.
CGGATGGGAAGACCCGCCATGAGACGCCCGAACCCCTACTCGGGGCTCGTCGACGGCCTGTCCGCCGGCGAGCTCGAGCTCCTGCACGACGCCGTCGCCGAGAGGAGGCTCCGGGAGGAGGCCGGCTTCGGGACCCTCGCCGAGGCGGCCGAGCTGTACCGGCCGCGCCCCGCGCGCCCGTCGTGCGGGGAGGAGGCGCCCTGGAGGGACGGGCTGGCCCCGTCGGGCGTGCAGCGGTGGCGCTGCCCCTCGTGCGGCGCGAGATTCACATCCCTCACCGGCACCGTGCTGGAGAACTGCAAGAAGCCGCTGGCGACCTGGGTCGACTTCATCAGGCTGACGACGTTCGCCGTTCCGCCCGGCGCCTGCGCGGAGATGTGCCGGATCAGCCACCAGACCGCCTGGGAGTGGCGCCACCGCCTGTTCGCCGCCGTGGACGGCTGCCGGGACCGCATCGTGCTCAGGGGGCGGGTCTGGATCGACGAGACCTACGTCAACGACACCGACCTCTCCCACGGCTACGGCCAGGCGAGGAAGCGCGGGCTGTCCAGGCAGAAGATATGCATCGCCGTCGGCATCGACGCCCGCAAGGAGCCCGTCGCCGTCGTCTGCGGGCACGGCAAGCCGTCGTCGGCCCGGATCAGGAAGGCCATGAAGGCCCACGTCGCGGAGGGCTCGACCCTGGTCCACGACCGCGAGCGGGCCCACAACGTGCTGGTCAGGGAGAACTCGCTCGAGGACGAGTCGTACAAGGCCGACGTCCGCGGCCCGGCCTACCTGGAGGCCATGGCGCTCGTGAACAACCTGTGCTCCTGGATCAAGCGCTACCTGTGGAGGTTCACCGGCATGGACCCCGCGAACCTGCAGTCCTACCTGAACCTCTACGTATGCCCGTTCCGGGTCAAGCGGGACGACGAGAGGTGGCCCGGGATCGCGAGGGTGGTGCGCCACCTGCTCATGACCGGCGCGCGTTTCCGCAGCTCGACGTAAGCGATCCATCACCCAAGTTCTAGACTGTTAGATTATGTTTAATTTCACGTTTCTGATTTTCTCGGACTTGCCGTCTGAAACTCCCTTAGTTTTTCATTCCAAGCGCAACAACGCCCGATGGGGACGGCCCATGGCGCCCTGATACGATGGTGCTTGCGACGACAACATCATCAGGAGGCAGCCATGGGCCGGTACAGCCATCTTACCATCGAGGAGCGCGAGGACGTCATGTGCCTGCGCAGGCAGGGGAAGGGCGTCTCCGAGATCGCCCGCGAGATCCACAGGGACAAGTCCACCGTGTCCAGGGAGCTCGCGCGCAACTCCTGCGCCGCGTCGACCGCGCGCCCCTGGCACCGGGCCTCGACCGCCCAGCGGCGCTACGAGGCGCGCAGGGAGGCGTGCCGCAGGCCGCGGCTGCTCGACGACCCCGAGAGGCTCGAGCTCGTCAGGGAGCGCGTGCTCGAGGGGCGCTGGTCGCCCGAGCAGCTGGAGGGGCGCATCCGCCCCGGGCGCCCCGACCTCGCCGTCAGCGACACGACGATCTGCCGCGCGATCGGCTCCGGCGCGCTCGACCGCTGCGTGGGCGGCCGAGGGGCGTCGGCGAGGCTGAGGCGCGGCGGCAGGCGGCGGAAGCGCCGGGACGGCTCCGAGCCGCGCGGGAAGATCAAGGTGTCGCACGAGCTCTCCGAGCGGCCCGCCGAGGCGGGCGCCCGCTCGCGGGCCGGCGACTGGGAGGGCGACACGGTCGCCGGGCGCGCCGGCGGCGCGTGCCTCGTCACCATGGTCGACCGCACGAGCGGCTACCCGGCCGGCCGCAAGTCGCCCTCGAAGAGGAAGGGCGACGTGAGGGGGGCGATGGTCGAGTCGATGCGCGGCCACGCCGTGGAGACCGTCACCCTGGACCGGGGCAAGGAGTTCGCCGAGCACGCCCTGTTCACCGGGGCCGTCGGGGCCGAGTGCCACTTCTGCCCGCCGCACCACCCGTGGGACCGCGGGACCAACGAGAACACCAACGGGCTGCTGAGGCAGTACTTCCCAAAGGGCTGCGACCTGGACGCCGTGAGCGACGAGGAGGTCGAGAGGGTGTACGATGAGCTGAACCGCGGGCCTCGCAAGCGCCTGGGGTATCTGACGCCGTACGAGGTCTACCGATCGGCCTCGTTGCACTTGCTGTGAAAAACTAAGCCTCTTATGGGCCTTTTATCAGGCAGTTCGTTCTGAGAAACAGTGTCGGTCTCTGCGAATTCGAAGCGATTCTGCTAGTTTGTGTTTTTTGTGATTTCTTGATTTGTAATAGCTGACCCCTCTCCCCGTTATGATTTCTTATGTCGCTCACTTTCGCCATGCGCAATGAGCCCCTGCACAGGGGGCCCGCTTCACCGTCCCCGCGAGTACCCCAGCGGTCATGCACGTAAGTTCGGAAGGCATCCAAGCGGCAACATAGCCAAAACGGCCCCCACCCGCCGCGCGGCCCTCCGGATTCGGGTATGTACACCCCTGCTCGTATCGCCGCGTTACGGTGTCAGCGTTTCCGCAGGTAGCGACGGTGGCGCTACTCCGACGATAACGAAAGAGTGTACATAACCGGTCCCGCCCACCTCCCACGCGGCGCTGCGCGGCAGGCGGGCAGGACTCTTTATTGGATTATCGGCTCGGGCGTCTCAGCCCCGGGCGCTACTCCGCGGGCTCCGGCGTCAGCCGGTGCATGACGGAGTCGCAGATCAGCGCGCCCACGACGGTCTTGGCGTCCTCTATGCGCCCGTCGAGCACGGCGTCCACAAGCTCGCCGAGCGGAACGAGGTCGACGTTAATGAACTCGTCGGCGTCGGGGTCGGAGCGCGAGAACTCAAGGCCGGTGGCCATGTATATGTGAATCAGCTCGTCGCAGAAGCCGGCCGAGGTGGCGATCGTGGTCAGAAACGCGACCTTCTCGGCGGACATGCCGGTCTCCTCCAGCAGCTCGCGGGTCGCGCACTCGAGCGGGTCCTCGCCGGGGGCGAGCTTGCCGGCCGGGATCTCCACGGTCACGCGGCCGAGCGCGGTGCGGTACTGGCGAACGAGGCAGATCCGACCGTCCTCGGTGAGCGCCACAACGGCAACGGCTCCGGGGTGGCGCACGACGTCGCGCACCGCGGCGCGGCCGTCGGGCAGCTCCACGCGCAGGCGGTCGACGTTGAAAATGCGGCCGGTCCAGGCGACGTCCTCGGTGAGCGGGCGCTCGGCGAGCGCGGCGTCGCGCGGGTCGTCGTCGCCAAGGACGAGGTCGCGGCGTTCGGGCTCGCCGGAGAGGTGGTCGAGGCTGGAGCGGTCGCCGTCGTAGGTGAACGCCTGCACGGACTCGCGCATGTCGTCAAGGGCCGCCTGTTGGTCGTTCTTATCGGTGTCGGACATGGGTCCTCCTTGGTCACGTGGTTCTTCTCGCCCCATGATAGGGCAACGCGGGGCGCGCAAATCAGTCCGCGGGGCGCAGCTCGTCACGACGCTCACGCAAATAGTCCCTCATGTAAGGGATGGCAAACGCGGCGCGGCCGTATCCGGCCTGCTCGATAATCGCGGCGTCAATCAGGCGCTTGCGATACGACCCAACCTCCCGCACAGTACGGCCCATGTGCGCAGCGACCTCGCTACTTGAGACGACCTCGCCCTCGCAGGCAGCCATCGCAAGGAGATACTCGATTTGTCGTTGGGGCAGACGGCGCAGGGCGGGTTCGATCACCATACCGTCAAAGCTTTTGCGTGCGACGGCAATTCCCCTGCACGCGTCCTCGGGCTCAATTACGGACGACCCCCTTCGTGCGCTCGCCTGCCAGGTGTAGTACCCAACAAGCTGCACCATGAAGGGGTAGCCCGCCGCCGCGGCCGCAAGAAGGCGCGGCACACCAGGGGACGCCGAGCCGCCTGAGTGGCGAATCGTCTCCTCATAGGAAGCCTCCACCTCGTCGGCGCCAAGCCTGGCCAGCCCCACGTGTCGCGCCCTCTGAAGGAACGTCAGCGCCTCAATGCCCACCACGCCATCAATAGCAGCGGGAAGCCCCGCGAACGCAAAGGCGACGTTTGCCCCCTGGCGAATCAGCAGCTGAATCTCGTTTCCCAGCACTCGAAGCTCATCTGTCCGCGCATCCTGAACCTCGTCGAGCGTAACGAGGAGGCCGCCGCGTCTCGAAGCAGCAAGCATCGCCTCTCCAAGCTCCGTCGAGGGCGCGGTCAGCTCTGCGGACCCAAGGCTCACGCCCAGAATCGAGGGAGCGATCGTAAGCGACTCGACCTTTCGGCGCCCCTCGAGCGAGTGCAGAATCCTCTCGCAGAACCCCGGGTTCGACGCAACGTCAACTACAGTCATGCCCCTCGAACGAGCAATGTCGCCCAACGCGTTGAGAAGAACCGTCTTACCAACGCCACGCATGCCAGAGACGCGCAGCAGGCGATCCGGAGCGCCGGAGCCATTCTCGAGCGCCTCCGCAAAATCGTCCAGAATCATGTCCCTGCCAATGAGTTCGGGAGGGTTCATACCGGCCGTGGGCTTAAACGGATTCACCCTTCTCATATCCGCTCCCTGCACCCCGCCTGTCGGCGGGCGAGATTGACGCGTTTAACAATGGTTAGCAAGTTTAACAAAGGTTAGCAAGATTAACAGAGACGGCCGAGCACGTGGTCTTGCGCGTTCGGAATAACGCGCTCAATCGTGCAAGCGCGTTATTCCGAACTGCGGATATAGAAATCTGTGCCAAATCGAGCGCATTAATCGCCGGTCGGGCGAGAAGAACGTGCGCTCGCTACCGCTTGATCGCGCGCATGCCAATGTCGGAGCGGTAGGTCTTGCCCTCGAAGTCGATCAGCTCGCAGGCGGCGTAGGCGCGCTCGCGGGCCTCCTCGAAGGTGGGGGCGACGGCCGTGACGTCGAGCACGCGGCCGCCGGCGGTGACGAGCTCGCCGTCTGCGGTGAGCGCAGTGCCGGCGTGGTAGACGGTTACGCCCTCCAGCGCCTCGGCGCGCTCTATGCCGGTTATGACCTTGCCCTTCTCGTAGGCGCCGGGATAGCCGGCGGAGGTCAGCACCACCGAGACCGCCCAGTCGTCGTCCCAGGAGACCATGTCCTCGGAGAGGGTGCCGTCGTCGCAGGCGAGGAAGAGCTCCACGAGGTCGCCCTTCATGCGCGGCAGCACGACCTGGGTCTCGGGGTCACCAAAGCGGGCGTTGAACTCCAGGACCTTGGGGCCCTCGGAGGTGAGCATGAAGCCACCGTAGAGGCAGCCGGAGTAGGTAATGCCCCCCTCGGCGAGCTCGGCCACGACCTTGCGCTCCACCTCCACCATGGCCGCGAGCTGCTCGGCCGAGACCAAGTGCTCGGGAACGGGCGAGTAGACGCCCATGCCGCCGGTGTTGGGGCCCTTGTCGCCGTCGAGGGCGCGCTTGTGGTCCTGCGCGGTGGCGAGCGGCACCACGGTCTTGCCGTCGGTGAGCGCGAGCAGCGAGCACTCGGGGCCGTCGAGGGTCTCCTCCACGACGACGGTGGCACCGGCCTCGCCGAACGCGCCCGAGAAGCACTCGTGCACGCCGGCCAGGGCCTCCTCGGTGGTCTTGGCCACGATCACGCCCTTGCCCGCGGCCAGGCCGTCGGCCTTGATCACGATCGGCGCGCCCTCGCGGCGCACGTAGTCGGCGCAGGACTCCTCGTCGGTGAAGCTGCGATAGGCGGCGGTGGGCACGCCCGCGCGGCTCATGACCTGCTTGGCAAACTTCTTCGACCCCTCCATCTGCGCCGCGTCGCCGTTGGGGCCAAAGCAGGCGATTCCCGCGGAGCGCACCGCGTCGGCAACGCCCGCCACGAGCGGGGCCTCCGGGCCAATGACCACGAGACCAATGCTGTGGGCGCGCGCCCACTCGGCCACCGCGACCGGCGACTCGGCGTCGAGCCCCTCGACCTTCTCGGCCATGACGTCCATGCCGCCGTTGCCGGGAGCCACGTAGAGCTTGCCCGCGCGCGGGGACTCGGCGAGCTTGGCGAGAAGCGCGTGCTCGCGCCCGCCGGAGCCCAGAAGCAGGATGTCGACCTTCTTGTTCATGGAAACCTCCTTGTTCAGGCCCCGCGGGGCCGCCCTTTCACACTCACTCGTAAGGTCTGAGTTCACCTCATTGCCCTCAGCACTAGCCAGTCCCGTCGTTTTGTTCGTCGCCGCTACCGGAGACGCCGTTCTGTGAGCCCAAGCCCGCCAGCGAGGCCTCGTCGCGCCAGTAGGCGGAGCTCGGCGCAATGGCGAGCGCCACCGAGCCGGACCCGAGCGCCTCCTCGCTGGGGGCGAGGGCGCGCACCGTTCCCAGGCAGGCCACGTCCGCGTCCGTCTCGACGAGGGCGCGCTCCAGGGCGCGCAGCGTGCGCGCGTCGCCGGCGTCCGCGAGGGCGCTGACGAGCGCACCGTCGTTGTTGGCCACGGTGCCGACGGCGTGCGCGAGCCGACGCAGGAGCGCGGCGCGGTCGTTGTTGCGGGCGAGCTGGGTCACCTCGCCATGGGAGAGCAGGTAGAGGCCGCGCTCGCCGGTCACGCGCGTGCGCAGGCTGGCCGCGGCCCTGCCGATCAGGCCGCCGCGCGGCCGACGACGCCGCCCGGCGAGCCTCGAGCCCGGCGCGGGGAGCGCGAGCAGGCGGACCCGGGAGGCCAGGGTCTCGAGCCCGGCCACGGCGTCCTCAAACGCAACGTCGAAGTGGCGGTAGCGCGCGGCGCGGTCGACCAGCATGCCCGTCGCCACGGAGGCGGAGCCGGAGTCAACCACGCGCACGTCGGCGACTCCCGCGCAGTCCTCTGCCGCCGCACGGGCGGCCGCTACGAGGGGCGAGAAGCACGCGGCGGAGTGAACGGACACAACCTGAGTGTGGCCCGCCGCCGCCAGGGAGCGGTAGAGGCGCTCCGCGGCGGCGCGCTCGTCCAGGACGGGACCGTCTGCCCCGTCCAGGCGCACGGGCACGACCGCCGACTTCTCGAGAAACGAGAGGGGCAGGTCGCACGTGGCGTCACAGACGATCGCGAAGTCCTTCTCGGCCACGCGGGCCTCCCGCCTAGTGCCAGTAGCGGTCGATCGTCTGCTCGCGGTCCGGGCCGACGGTGATAATGGAGACGCGCACGCCGGCGAGCTGCTCGAGGAAGTCAATGTAGTCCTTGGCCTCGCGCGGGAGCTGGTAGAAGTTGCGAATGCCGGAGATGTCGCACTTCCAGCCGGGCAGGGTCTCGTAGACCGGCTTGGCGTGGTAGAAGACGCTCTGGTGCTCGGGGACGGTGCGGTACTCCACGCCGTCGCACTCGTAGGCCACGCAGACCTTAATCTCGTCCAGGCAGCCGAGAACGTCGAGCTTGGTAATGGCCAGGTCCGTGAGGCCGTTCACGCGGGCGGCGTAGTTGACGACGACGGCGTCGTACCAGCCGCAGCGGCGCTTGCGACCGGTGGTCACGCCGTACTCGTGGCCGACCTCGCCGAGCTTGTCGCCGATCTCGTCGAAGAGCTCCGTGGGGAACGGGCCAGAACCCACGCGCGTGAGGTAGGCCTTGGCCACGCCGAGGACGCGGTCAATGTTGGTGGGACCCACGCCCGAGCCGGTGACGGCGCCGCCGGCAGTGCAGTTGGAGCTGGTCACGAACGGGTAGGTGCCGTGGTCAATGTCCAGCATGGTGGCCTGGGCGCCCTCAAAGAGCACGCTCTTGCCGCTCTCGAGCTGCTCGTTGAGGAAGAGGCTGCTCTCCACAATGTAGGGGCGAATGCGGCTGGCGTAGGGCAGGTAGGTCTCGCAGATCTGCTCGACGGTGTAGGTGGGCAGCTCGTAGACCTTCTCGAGGATGGGGTTGGTGTAGGCCAGGGCGCTCTCGAGCTTCTGGCGGAAGATCTTCTCGTCCAGCATGTCCTGAATGCGCAGACCAGTGCGGTTCATTTTGTCCATGTAGCAGGGGCCGACGCCGCGCTTGGTGGTGCCAATGAGGTTCTTGCCGAGCTTCTTCTCGTGCGCGCCGTCAAGGTCCTTGTGGTAGGGCATGACAATGTGCGCGTTACCGGAGATCTTGAGGCGGTCGGCCGAGACGCCCTGCTCGGCGAGCATGTCGATCTCGGAGAGGAGGATCTCGGGGTCGACAATGCAGCCGTTGCCGATCACGGGGTAGGTGCCCTCGTACATGACGCCGGAGGGAACCTGGTGCAGCGCCAGCTTCTTGCCGTTGGCGATGACGGTGTGACCGGCGTTGGCGCCGCCGGCGTAGCGGCAGACCACGTCAAAGTCTCCGGAGATGAGGTCGGTGACCTTACCCTTGCCCTCGTCGCCCCACTGAGTTCCCACGAGCACCGATGCCGACATGTGCGCCCTTTCGTCGCGATTCACATACGAACCCACATTATACGGCACGCGCGAGACAAGGGGGACAGGTTCGTTTGTCTCACTCGTGGAAGGAGTCGATCTCGACGAACTTGGTGGAGCCGGGCAGGAAGGTGAGCGGAATGTCCGCGAGCGCGCCGGAGCGGTTCTTGGCGATTATGAAGGTGGTCTCGTTCAGCGCCGGGCGGTCCTCGCGAGCGGCCTCGTCCTCGTTCATGGAACGGTCGAGAAGGGCGACGATGTCGGCGTCCTGCTCGATGGAGCCGGACTCGCGCAGGTCTGAGAGCTGCGGGCGCTTGCCGGTTCGGTTCTCGACGGTACGGTTGAGCTGCGAGAGCGCCACCACGGGAACGCCGAGGTCCTTGGCCATGATCTTTATGCCGCGGCTCATTTCCGAGACCTCGGTCGCGCGGCTGTCCGAGCGGCGCTGGCCAGCGGGCGGCGAGATCAGCTGCAGGTAGTCGATTATGATCAGGCCGAGCGGCTTGCCGTGGAGAATGCGGCGCGCCTTGGCGCGAATCTCGGTGACGGTGGTGCCGGGGGTGTCGTCGATCACGACGTCGAGCTGGGAGAGCTCGTTGGTCGCCTGCAGAATCTGCGGCCACTGCTCGTCGAGGATCTTGGCGGCGCGAATGTCGTGCAGGCCCACGCGCGCGTTGGCGGCGAGCAGGCGCTGCGCGATCTCCACCTTGGACATCTCCAGCGAGAACATGGCGACGGAGGCGCCGGCGTAGGCGGCGTTCACCATGAGGTTGAGCGCGAACGAGGTCTTGCCGACGCCCGGGCGCGCGCCGATGACGACCATCTGTCCCGGTCGCAGCCCGAGCAGGCACTCGTCGATCTTGGGGAAGCCGGTCGAGACGCCGAGGACGCGGTCGCTGTCGGCCGCCGCGGTGCCCAGCTCCTCGTAGAGGTTGCCCATGATCTCCTCGAGGCTCTGCTCGCTCGAGCGGACGTCGCGGTTCGTGACGTCGAGCAGCAGGCGCTCGGCCTTGTCCACGACCTCCTTGGTGTCCTCGGGCGCGTCAAAGGCGAGGGCCGTGATCTGGGTTGCCGCGCTGATCATTTTTCGCAGCGTGGTGTCACGGTGAAGCATCTCAACATGGCGGTGCCAGCCCACGTAGGCGAGCGAGTTGGCGCCGAGGCCCAGAAGGAAGCTCCGGCCGCCGACGCGCTCGAGCTCGCCCTTGCTCTTGAGGTAGTCGGCAAGCGAGATTGTGTCCACCGGGAGGTTCTTGTCGAACATCTCCCTCATGGCCACAAAGACCATGCGGTTGGACGGCAGGTAGAAGTCGTCGGGCGTGAGCGCGATCAGGCACTCCTGGAGGGCGTCGACCGAGACCATCATCGCGGACAGGACCGAGGCCTCGGCCTCCGTGTCCTGGGGCATGGCGGCGCCGGTGTCCACCGTCATGCGCGTCGGGTTGACGTCGTAGTCGCTCATCGTGTCCTCCTGTCGCGTGCGTCCGACCATTCTAGCGCGAGAGCGACGCTGCGCCCGCGGTCTTCTCGCCCTTCCCTCGCGCACGCAAGGCGCGCCCCTCCGTGCGCGCCTTGCGTGCTCTCTATGCGCCCCCAGCGTGCGCTCTATACGCCCCTGACGCGCGCTCTATACGCCCCTGGCGCGCCCCCTATGTTTTGGGCAACAAGTTTGATGCCGGCAGGTGATTTCTCCCTCGTCAGCCGTGCAAAACCTAACGAAACGTGGCGTCTGGAACCCAAAACCTCACTTGTGTGGGCCCCGGTATAAAACCTTTGCCCCATAATATGAGGATTAGGCTCGTGAACGGCGGGTATCGAGACGCGCGGGCCCCTATTATTCAAAACCTCTCCAAACGTGGCAGAGCCCAGAGGGGCGCGGACGGCCGAGAAGAACGGAGAACGCCCAGCTCCCCCTCTTCTCCCGAGGTGTCAAGGGGGCATTTTGGCCGAGGAGCCTCTTCTACATGCAAGGATGGAAACCTACGGCTCCTGAACGGCGTGTTTGTACTCTTTCAACGTTTTCAACAAATTTCTTCATCGCGGTTTGGGCGAGTTTTCTACTAGTTTTCAACATTTTTGGGACGCTCGAGCAGGCCCGAGAACCGCTCCACAATTGAATATAAGGGTATGCACTAGTTTGCAAAACCGCAGGTAGGAGGTGGTATGCTTTCCAAGAACCACACAAACGCCCCGAACCACCGGCGGTGATTCGGGGCGTTTCCTTACTCTTTCCTGACCTGCGGTTATTGTAGAAACCCGCAGTTCAGAAACATGCGTTGAAAAACGTCGAAGTTACTCGGCGCTCTCCTCCGCGACCTCCTCGGCGACGACCTCGGCCTCGGTCTCGGCCTCAGCCTCGACCTCAGGCTCGGCGGCCTCCTCCTCGGTCACGCCCACCAGGACGTTGACCACGGCCGTGATCTCACGGTAGAGGTTGACCTCGACGGCGTGCTTGCCGGAGGTCTTGATGTTGTTGCCACGGCCGACGCGCTTGCGGTCGACCTCCAGGCCGAGCTGGGCCTGAATGGCGTCGGCGATCTGAGCGGGGGTGACGGAGCCGAAGAGCTGGCCCTCCTCACCGATCTTGGCGTCGACGGTCACCGACTTGCCGTCAAGGGCGGCCTTGGTGGCCTCGGCAGCGGCAATGCGCTCCGCCTCGCGCTTCTCGATGTTGTGACGACGCTCCTCGAGCTGCTTGATGTTGCCCGGGGTGGCGGGCTGGGCGATCTTGTTGGGGAACAGGTAGTTCTCCGCGAAGCCCTGGGCGACGTCAACGACGTCACCCTCGCCGCCCTTGCCCCGAAGCTCACTCAAGAGAATGACCTTCATGAGACACTCCTTCGTTCGACCGAGTTGCCCCGGCCGCTAGTCCTGCATCGACTGGTCCGCGACGTCAGGCGCACCGCCACGTGCGAGGTGGCGGAAGTTGGCCCAAACGTCGACGAGGCCGGCGATGGTCAATACGACGAACTGTACTTCCAGATAGAGCGCAACGGCAGCCGCGAGCGCGGAGCCGACCGGGCCGAGTCCCTTGTCGCGAACGACCCACGAGAGGACGGCCAGTCCCTGCACCGCAAGGGCAAACCTCACGGACATGGCGACGTTCGCCGAGACGGCGAGCGCGACCTGGGACACCGGACCGTCCACGGAGAGCGCGAGCGCGATGCCGGCGACGGACGCCACGAAGACCGCGACGACCCACAGCGGCAGGTCAAACTCCGCGAGGCGCGGGGGACGCGCGAGCGCGTCGCCCGAGCGCCGGGCCGCGACGAGCGCGCCAAGGGACGCCGACGCGCACGAGGCCGCGGCGGCTATGACGTAGGCCACGGGCCACAGGAGGCCGACCACCGAGAGCACCGCCTGAACCTGCCCGGCAGCGCCGACGAGCGCGCCGAGCTCCTGCCGGTAGGCGTCGAGAAGCGCGTCCATGCCGGCAGCCAGGGTGGTGCCGCTCGCCCGGGCGGCGAGCTCGTCCGCCCCGATGAGCGCGAGGGCCGCGACCCCCACGACGGCGCACACGGCGCCGGGGGTCAGTCGTCGCGCGGCCGTCAGCTCGCAGACGGCCAGGACAACAAGGCAGGCCACGACGGCCGCGAGGGTCACCGAGACGCCGCTCGAGAGCGACAGGGCCACCGCGGGCACGAGCGCCGCGACCGCGCACGCGACCCGGGCGCGAAGGCCGCCGGCCGGGGCGACGGAGAGGTACCCGTAGCCCACGAAGGCGGGCCCGACGAAGGAGAGCGCCGAGCTTGCCACCGCGCCGCCGAGCGCGCAGAAGAACATCCCGGCGGGAAGCGACGGCACGCCGTTCTTCTCGCCCCGGTGCTCGTCCTGAGGACAGGGGACGATGCCCCGCTCCCCGCGCGCTGCCCCCACGGCGCCCTGGGGCACCGGGGGTCGGTCGTTGTTGGTCCAGCCTGCCATTGGCTGCGTTCTATCCGATCCGCGAACTAGCCGCGGTTGCGCCCGCCGCGGCTGGAGACCACGGGGACGGTGTAGGGGAGAAGCGCCATCTCACGAGCGCGCTTGATCGCAAGCGCGATGTCGTGCTGGTGCTGCGTGCAGGCGCCAGTGACGCGGCGCGGCTTGATCTTGCCGCGGTCGGTCATGTACTTGCGGAGAAGCTGCACATCCTTGTAGTCGATGTACTCGGTCTCCTCCTTGCAGAACTGGCAGTACTTGCGACGCGGCTGGCGCTGAAAATCCTGCTTCTGCTGAGCCATGTCTTCTTGCCTTTCTGTTGGCGGCGCGGGGCCGCCGGGTGGTTAGAACGGGATGTCCTCGTCGTAGACGTCAGCCGACGGCGGGGTCTGGACGGGCGCGCCGTAGCCCTGCTGAGGGGCGGCCGCCGCGGGGGCGGAGTAGCTGGGCGCCTGCTGCGCGTGCTGGTACTGCTGCGCGCCACCGCCCTGCTGGTTCCTCGGGGAGAGGAACTCCACCTCGTCAACGACAACCTCGAGCTTGCTGCGCTTCTGGCCGTCCTTCGTCTCCCACGAGCTGTAGCGAAGCTTGCCCTCGACGGCAACCTTCGAGCCCTTGGAAAGGAAGCGGGAGAGCGGTTCGGCGCGGGCGCCGAAGACGACGCAGTCGACGAAGTTGGGGTAGTCCTCCCACTCGCCGCTCTGCGGGTTGCGCCTGCGATCGTTCACGGCGACGCCGAACGCGAGGATCTGCGTGCCGCTGCCCGTCATGCGCAGCTCGGGGTCCCTGGTGAGGTTGCCCGAGATATTGACCCTGTTAATGCTCATGGTCTCGCTCCCTCCTGCGGGCACGCGGCCCGCTCTTCCATGCCTACTCCTTGTCCGCGCGGCGCACGACCATGTGGCGCTTAACGGCATCGTTAATGCGCAGAACTCGATCGAGCTCGGCGATAACGGTGGGATCTGCGTGGAAGTTAATGAGGGTGTAGTCACCCTCCGTCAGGTCGTCGACCTCAAAGGCGAGCTTGCGCTTGCCCCAGTCCTCGACGCTGTCGACCTTGCCGGTCTCGCCGAGCGCAACCTCGATGCGCTTCATGACGGCGGCGCGAGTCTCCTCGTTGCACGTGGGGTCGACAAAGTAAAGCAGTTCATAGGCCTTCATGTGTTTCACCTCCTCTGGGCTAATGGCTCCGGTTCGTGAAGGACGCCCGGAGCAGGAAAGGTTCGGCGAAGCATGATATCACATGTTGATTGCCTGCTAAGAGCCTCCACACATTCCCTTGCCGCAAGGGTAGGGGGCGGCGCGGACACTTATTTGCCCGGTGGCTCTCACGAGGCTGTCAGCAGGCTGACAAAGACGAGGTGGGCGCCCGTGCGAGCGCGAGCCACGCGTCTTTCGGCGACGCGGCAGCACACGCATTCTCCACAAGCGGCGCTACTCCGCGTCCTTCTCGATTGGCTGGTCCTGGTCCGCACCCTCCTCGGGGACGACGGGGCTCGCCTCCTCGGGGGTGGGCTGCGGCGCCGGGGTCGGCTGCGCATAGGTCGGCGCGGGACCCGGAAGCGGCGCGGTCCCGGGAAGCGGGTCCTCCTCGCGGCCCCAGGCGGCAACGTTGAACTGCCGCATCCACAGCGCCACCGCGGTATAGCTGAGCAGCAGCATGACCACCGAGAAGATCCCGGTCAGGACGAAGAGCAGAAGCAGGGCGGGGCCGAGCGTGGAGAGCACGCCCCCGAGGATCTCAAAGGCGAGGGCCATGCGCGTGCCGTCGGACATGATGGCGTCGAACTCGGCAATGTAGTCGGCGTAGTAGACCACCTTCGGCAGCAGCGCGATCGTCGCGACCAGCATGACGACGACGCTGGCCACCCAAAGAATCGCGAAGCCGGCCACCTGCATGCCAAAGATCCGCATGAGGCCGGCCACGTCGCTCTTCACCATTTGCCAAATCGTGGGAACGCGCAGCCCGGCAACGATCTTCTGGTAAATGGTCGCGCGCAGGGCGGCAACCATGATCATGAGGCCCACGAACATGGAGCAGATCACCCACACGAACGCCAGCAGCGGCCCCAGAAGCGGGACGGCCCCCAGCACGGCGGAGACGAGCGCGTTGGCGATTCCCCACACCAGCATGACGACGAAGACGCGCCAGCCGCTGGCGATGCAGGCGCCGACCTGCACGCCTCGCTGCTTGGGGGAGGACACGACGCCCCAGGCGGTGAGGCGGGCCCACTCGGCGGCGTAGCCCAGTATGCCAAGGACGCCCACGACGGGAACGAGTGCCGCCGCGACCATGACCAGCACCGGCTTGATCCAGCCCGGGTCACGCGTAAGCAGGGCCCACGAGCGGGCAAAGTACCTGTCCGGGCGGAAGCCCTCGAGCTCGGCGTCGTTCATCCTGGACCCCTTTCGGATCGAAGCGTCTTCACGTAGCGTACCCCAACGGCGCCGCTGCCGTGCCGCGCTAACAAAAAACCGGCCCCGCGGGACCGGTCGTTGGGTGCGATGGCGGAGGAGGAGGGATTCGAACCCTCGTACCCCCGAAGGGGTAAACGGTTTTCGAGACCGCCGCATTCAACCACTCTGCCACCCCTCCGAAGGGTGACGTGGCGCCCGAAGGCGCCACGGAAAGTTCTGGCGGAGAGTCAGGGATTTGAACCCTGGAGACGCTTTAGGCGCCTACACGATTTCCAATCGTGCTCCTTCGGCCACTCGGACAACTCTCCATGAAAAGGTGCAGCGGTCAGTATAGCGTATGTCTCGCGACGGTGCGAGCAAAAAATGCGGTCCACGCCCGCTGCACAGCTCGAGTGCAAGCCCGTGAGTGGCTCGCGTTCCGGGTATGTACACCCCGCGAGAAGAGCCAAAGTAGAGACAAGGCCGCTACCTGCGGATTCGCAAGCCGCCCAGCGGCATGGCCCTGCGAGGGGTGTACATACCCGAAAGGCGGTGCCCTCAGGCGCGCAAAAGCGCGCGCACCAGCTCCCCCTGAAGGCGGTCGAACTCCGCCCCGCCGGGCAGCTCTCTTCCAAAGCGCGCCATGACCTTGCTGACGAGGTGACGCCGCATGGCGTCGTTGGCCAGCATGCCCGCGGTCACCGAGCGCACCATCCACCCGAGGTCGCGCAGACCCTCGTTGCGCGTGCTGTCCGAGTCGACGGCCCGCGGGGCTGTGTGCCAGCGATAGCTGTCGTACTCCAAAATGACGCGCTGGTCGTACCAGCACAGGTCCACGACCACGTAAGGCTTGTCTATTGCCTCCTGCAGATCCGCCGGTATGTTTATGCGGACGTTGAGCCTCGGCGCCGGCAGACCGCAGCCGCCCACGCTCTGCGGCAGGGTGAACAGCAGAACGACCACCGTCTCCATGGGCGAGCGCGACCCGTCGACGACGAAGCGCAGCGCCTCACGGGCGCGCTTGGCACCGTATCCATGCTCTGAGACGAAGTGCTCGCGCAAAGCGTCCAGCGTCCCCAGTTGCGGGCGGCGAAAGAATCCGTCCGAGACGGTGGCGTCGCGCGCATACGTCCCACAGATCTCCGACGCTATGACGGCACACTCGGCAAGGCTCCGACGCGCGGACATCTGCTGAAGAACAAAGCTCGGCGAGGCGAGAAGGACGGAGGGTGTGAGCTGGTAGAACGCCCCCTCAGGAAGTGGGCCGGACCAGACGTGGGAGACGACGCGCGTCGAACGAATGCGCTGCTCCGGACGTTCGACGAGTATGTGTAGGGGACGCTCGGCGGTAGCCTGGAGCCGCGCCTCGGCAAGAACGGCCTCGTTGGTCGCCTCGTCGAGCGTCGTCACCCCGGGAGACGGATCCGAGACGGGTAGTCCCAGCCGCAGGGCGAGATGGGGTTCGCCCCAGCGCTGAAGAGCGGATATGTCGGTGACGGAAAGCATGGGCTCAACTGTAGGGAAGGGTGCTTGCACGACGCTTTCCCCTGGCTTGCACCAACCTCCCTGAGCAGCGTTTTCGCAGTTGGAGGAGACGCGACGTCAGCGCTCCGTTCCGTACGACTTCTTGAGCGGTCCGGTTTTCTCCGCAGGCGGGCAGACCGCGCGACCCAGGCGTCAAAAGTGAGAAAAACCGTGGCCTTTCGCGACAATCCGTGGCTCGCGTTCCGGGTATGTACACCCCGCGAGAAGAGCCAAAGTAGAGACAAGGCCACTACCTGCGGATTCGCAAGCCACCCAGCGGCATGGGCCCTCGAGGGGTGTACATACCCGGCCGCGCGCGCCACAATGGGCGGGCAAGCGCCAACCGCCTCCAAGGAGTGCCCGTGCCAGAGCTGTTCGTCACCTATCCAGAACTCGCCGCGGTGTCGCTGCCCACCTGGGTCGACCTCGCGTCCGTGATCGTCGGCTCGGCCGGCGGCGTCGCGGTCGCGCGCGCCCGTCACCTCGACGCCGTGGGGTTTGTCGGCCTGGCACTCCTGTGCGGTTTGGGCGGCGGCCTCATTCGCGACGTAATGATGCAGGTGGGCAGCGTCTACATGCTCGAGTCGCCGTTCGCCATTCCGGCCAGCGTCGCCACGGGCCTGGTCGCCTTCTTCTTCCCGCAGCCGATCGACCGCGCGGGCAGCCTCCTCGAGTGGCTCGACATAACGGCCGTCGCCCTCTTTGCCCTCGTCGGCTGCGACAAAGCCCTGGTTCACGGGCTGCTGCCCGCCTCCTGCCTGCTCATGGGCATAATGACCGGCGTCGGCGGCGGCATGCTGCGCGACGTCTTCCTCGGCGAGGTCCCCCGCATATTCCAGCGCTCCAACCTCTACGCCGTCTGCGCCCTCGCCGGCAGCGCAGTCTACTACATCGCGGTCATGTGCCTCCCCATGAGCAAGCTGTGGGCCGGCCTTCTGTGCGTTGCCGTGACGATCGGCCTGCGCCGCTGGTCCCTGCGGTTCAACGTGCAGACGCCCGCCGACGTCGACCTCGGCCCGCGCGTGAGCGAGCCGGTCAAGCGCGCCGCCCGTCTCGTGAGAATCACGCAGCGACGCGCCGGCCGTCGCCGCTAGGCGACGGGTGAGTGTCTGCGCGCCGTTCTTCTCGCTACTTCTTGACCTTGCCGGTGCGGACGGCCCACTTGCGACGCTCGATCTCCGAGAGGAGGCGCTTGCGCATGCGGACGCTCTTGGGCGTGACCTCCACCAGCTCGTCGTCCATTATGTACTCGAGGGCCTCCTCGAGGGTGAACGTGCGCGGCGGCGTGAGCTGCACCGCAATGTCGGCGGTGGAGGAGCGCTGGTTGCCCAGGCTCTTGGTGCGCGCAATGTTGACGACCATGTCGCCGGGCTTGGAGCGCTCGCCCACGAGCATGCCCTCGTAGCACTCGTCGCCGGGACTCACGAAGAGCGCGCCGCGCTCCTGGAGCGTGCCGAGCGCGTAGGCCACGGCCTTCTCGGTGCTCATGGAGATCATGGCGCCGTTCTGACGCACGCCGATCTCGCCGGCGTAGGGGCCGTACTCGAGGAACGTGTGGTAGAAGACGGCCTCGCCGTGGGTGACGTTCAGGATGCGGTTCTTGAGGCCCATGATTCCGCGGGTGGGAATCTTGAACTCGAGGTGGGTCTGCGTGGCACCGGCGTCCATGGTGGTCATGGTGCCGCCCGCGTTGCCAAAGACCTCGATCACCTTGCCGGAGTACTCGCCGGGGCACTCCACGACGGCCTGCTCCACGGGCTCGGTCATGGCGCCGTTGGCGTCCTTCTTGAAGAGCACGCGCGGGCGGCCCACCTGGAACTCAAAGCCCTCGCGACGCATGGTCTCCATGAGGACGGAGAGGTGCAGGATTCCGCGGCCGGCAACCTCGACGCCGGTCTTGTCGGGGAGCTCCTCTATGCGCATGGTCACGTTGTTCTCGCGCTCCTGCATGAGGCGCTCCTTGAGCTGGCGGCCGCCCACGATGTCGCCCTCGCGGCCCACAAGCGGGCTGGTGGAGGGCTCAAAGACGACGGAGAGCGTGGGCGGGTCGATCTCGATCGGCTCCAGTTCGACGGGGTTCTCGGGGTCGGTGTAGACGTCGCCAATGTCGGTGGAGTCAATGCCCACGACGGCGGCAATGTCGCCGGCCTGCGCCTCGGTGCACTCCTTGCGGCCGAGGTAGTCAAAGGTGAAGAGCTGCTTGACCTGGCTCATGGCGCGGCTGCCGTCGTTTTTCACCACGAGGATCTTGTCGCCGTCGTGAATGGTGCCGGAGTAGATGCGGCCAATGCCGATGCGGCCCACGTACTCGGAGTGGTCGATCGTCACGCACTGCATGGCGAGCGGGCCGTCGAGGTCCACCTCGGGGGCGGGGAGCTCGTCGACGATCATGTCCAGCATGGGGAACATGTCCTGGTTGTCGTCCGCGGGGTCCAGGCGGGCAAAGCCGTTGACCGCGGAGGCGTAGATCACGTGCTCCATGGCAAACTCGAGCTGCTCGTCGGTGGCGCCGAGGTCGGCCATGAGGTCGAGCGAGGTGTTGACGGCGCGCTCGGGGTCGGCGGCGGGCTTGTCGATCTTGTTCACGACGATCATGACCGCGAGGCCCGCGTCGATCGCGTGGCGCAGGACGAAGCGCGTCTGGGGCATGGGGCCCTCGGCGGCGTCCACGAGCAGCAGCGCGCCGTCGGCCATGCGCAGCACGCGCTCGACCTCTCCGCCAAAGTCGGCGTGGCCCGGGGTGTCGATGACGTTGATCTTCACGCCCCGGTACTCAATGGAGATGTTCTTGGCGAGGATGGTGATCCCGCGCTCGCGCTCCTGGTCGTTGGAGTCGAGCACGCGCTCCTGGACCTGCTGGTTCTCACGGAAGGCGTCCGTCGCCTTGAGCATTTGGTCCACCAGCGTGGTCTTGCCGTGGTCGACGTGCGCGATGATCGCGATGTTGCGAATGTTCTCCTGACGCATGGGTCCCTCTCGCCTCTGCTGGGCCGGCCTTTCTCGGCCAGCGGTCCGTATTTCTCGCCATACGGTACTTTACAGCAGAGGAGGCACCTCTCCGGCCGGCGCGGGGTCGGTCCACGTGAAACCATCACCTGCGCCCTTGCCGTCCACGAGCGAATAGGCGGAATAGGAGCGCCAGCCGCGCTCGCCGAACTCGAGCAGCAGGGCGTCCGCGAAGCCGCCGTCTCCCGCCTCGACCGCGCCCTCGTACGCGATCGCGTAGCGGCGCGCGTCCGGGACCTGCGGGACCTTCGCGCGGGCGGCCTCGAGGCAGACCTCGGTGCCGTCGTCCTCAAACTCGTAGCTCGTGACCTCGCCGGACGAGCTCTGGACGGCGAGAAGGACGCAAAACGGGTCGCCGGCGGCCAGCAGGTCCAGAGCGTCGCCCACAAGCGTGCTCGCCAGCTCGTCCGTCTCCGGGGAGACCCCGTCGAGCAGTTCGTCCTTCTCGGCCATGTGCCCTCCTTGTGCTGTGTTTGTCGCTGAGATGATACCGCAGCGGTCGGCACGGGACGGCGCGTCTAGGAAACCGGGGCCTTGTTCCGGGCGGTTCTAGGAATTCGGGACCTTGTTCTGAGCGGTTCTAGGAAATCGGACCCTTGCACCAGATTCTTCCGAAGAATCGCGAGGTTGTCACAACCGAGGTCCTTCTCGGCAGACAAGGGCCCGCATTTCTAGAACGCCTTAGGACAAGAACCCTTTTTCCTAGAACGCCTCACAACAAGTACCCGCATTTCTAGAACGCCCCAAGACAAGGGCCGCGATTCTTGGAACCGTGCGCCACAAAAAAGCCGGGACCCTCGCGGGTCCCGGCGGCGCTTCGTGGTGGAGACGATGGGGATCGAACCCACGACCTCAGGCTTGCAAAGCCCGCGCTCTCCCAACTGAGCTACGTCCCCGGAAAAGAATAATCGCCCCAGCGGCGACTCGGCTAACGCTGGGGCGACTATTGTCAGGAAATGGTGGGCCTGACAAGGTTCGAACTTGTGACCTCCCGGTTATCAGCCGGACGCTCTGACCAACTGAGCTACAGGCCCAACGCAAGGAGATATATTACACAGCTCCGCCCGACCGGTCAACGACTTTTTTCAATTTTCCGGGGCTTTGCGCTCTCTGGTTGCGAAACGACAACTATTGGGTAGGATATGCGAGCAGAGAAACGAAGGGGGTAGCGTGCCGCTGAGGAGAATGGACATAGAGAGCGTCATCGTGGGCGACGGCCCCATAGCGTCGCTCGTCGTGCTTCGCACGCGCGAGGAGGCGGACGGCTCGACGTCCCGCCAGCTCCCCATTCGCATTGGCTCGTTCGAGGCGACCGCCATAACCATGGGCGTCAACGGCCGCAGCGGACGCCCCATGACGCACGACCTTCTCTGCTCCGCGATTTCCGAGCTGGGTGCCTCCTGCGTGAGCGTTCGCGTCATGGCGGTGCAGGGCACGACGTTCTTCGCGCAGGTCGAGCTCGAGCGCGCGGACGGCGAGCACGTCTTCCTCGACGCGCGCCCCTCCGACGCGCTGGCAATTGCCGTGCGCGAGGAGGTCCCCGTCTACGCGGAGGAGTCCGTGCTGGACGCCGCCGCGATGCCGGACTTTCGAGGTGTCGAGAAGGACGAGAAGGCCCATGAGCTCGAGCAGTTCCACGCCTTCGTGGAGAGCCTCTCACCCGAGGACTTCAACGTCGCGAACCGCGACCAGGACTCCGAATAGTTGCCTAAAAGGGGTCTGACCCCTTTTAGGCAAGAAAAAGGCGCCCGCGGGTCGGTCCCGCGGGCGCCTCTCGTTGTCGTTACTCCTCGTCGTCGAGCAGCGCGTCGTCGAGTTCCTCGTCGACGCCAATGTCGACGCTCTCGGGCTCGTCGGGTCCGCTCGCACCGGCGGCGTCTATGTCGAGGACCGTCTGGTTCTCGTCGCGCTTCGGCGCCTTCTTCTTGCGCGCCACCATGCGCGCGACGGCGCTCACGCGGTCGCCGGACACCATGTTCATGACCTTCACGCCCTGCGTCGAGCGGCCGAGGCGGCTCACGTCGTTGGCCTTCACGCGAATGACCACGCCCTCCTCGGACACGATCATGAGCTCGTGCTGCGGGCCCACGACGCGGCAGGCCACGAGGTTGCCCTTCTTGGCCGTCATGGCAATGGTGTAGACGCCCTGGCCGCCGCGCTTGTGCTCGGGGTACTCGGAGACGGGCGTGCGCTTGCCGTAGCCGTTCTCGGTAATGACGAACAGGTCGCCGTTGCCGTTGGTGATCTCCATGCCGAGCATTTTCGCGTCGCCCTTGAGCGTTATGCCGCGCACGCCGGAGGTGTTGCGGCCCATGGCGCGCGCCTCGGACTCGTCGAAGAGGATCGCCTTGCCGTCGGTGGAGACGAGCATGACCTTGTCGCCCTCGCGCACGCGGCGCACGTTCACGAGCTCGTCGCCCTCGCGCAGGTTAATGGCAATAATCCCGTCGCGGCGGCTCTTGTCGTACTCGCTCATGGCCGTCTTCTTGACCATGCCGTCTCGCGTGGCGAACATGAGGTACTCGTTGGCGGGGAACTCGCGGCAGGTGATCACGGCGGCGGGGTGCTCGCCCTCGGCGAGGGAGAGCACGTTCACGATCGCCGAGCCGCGCGCGTGGCGGCTGCCGATCGGCAGCTCGTGGACCTTCAGGCGGTAGACCTTGCCAAAGTTGGTGAAGAAGAGCACGTAGTCGTGGGTGCTCGCCACAAAGAGGTCCTCGACGAAGTCGTTGTCCTTGAGGGAGAGCCCCTGCACGCCCTTGCCGCCGCGCTTCTGGGAGCGGTAGGTGGCGACCGGAATGCGCTTTATGTAGCCGGTGTGGGTGATCGTGACGACCATGTCCTCGTCGGCGATGAGGTCCTCCACGTCGAGGCTCTTCACGGCGCCGCCGATTTCGGTACGGCGCTTGTCGCCGAACTTGGCGGCAATCTCGCGCATCTCGTCCTTTATCACGCCCAGGATCTTCTCCTCGTGGGCGAGAAGGTCCTCGTAGTAGGCAATCGCACGGCGAAGGCCCGCGAGCTCCTCCTCGATCTTGTCACGCTCGAGGCCGGTGAGGCGGCGCAGGCGCATCTCAAGAATCGCCTGGGTCTGCTCGGGCGTGAAGCCAAAGCGCTCAATCAGGCGCGCGCTGGCCTCGGTGTCGGTCTGGGAGGAGCGGATTATGTGAATGACCTCGTCAATGTTGTCGAGCGCGAGGAGGTAGCCCTCGAGAATGTGGGCGCGGGCCTGAGCCTTCTTGAGGTCGTGGCGCGTGCGGCGGGTCACGACGTCGACCTGGTGGTCAACGTAGTGGCGCAGGATCTCGGGCAGCGAGAGGCACTTGGGCACGCCGTCCACGAGCGCGAGGTTGTTCACGCCAAAGGTGGTCTGCAGCGAGGTGAACTTGTAGAGGTTGTTGAGAACGACCTCGGGCACCATGCCCTTCTTGAGCTCAATGACGAGGCGAATGCCCTTCTGCGTGGACTCGTCGCGCATGTCGGAGATTCCCTCTATGCGCTTCTCGTTCACCAGCTGGGCGATCTTCTCCTGCAGCGTGCCCTTGCTCACCTGGTAGGGGATCTCGGTGAAGACGAGGCGGCTGCGACCGGTCTTGGTGGACTCCACATGCGCCTTGGCGCGAATGGTGATCGAGCCGCGGCCGGTCTCGTAGGCCTGCTTAATGCCGTCGGAGCCCATTATGACGGCGCCCGTGGGGAAGTCGGGGCCGGGCATGACCTGCATGAGCTCGTCGACCGTGATCTCGGGGTTGTCAATGAAGGCGCAGGTGGCCTCGACGGTCTCCGCGAGGTTGTGCGGGGGAATGTTGGTGGCCATGCCGACGGCAATGCCCGAGGAGCCGTTGACCAGCAGGTTGGGGAAGCGCGCCGGCAGCACCACGGGCTCGGCGAGCGACTCGTCGTAGTTGGGCTGCCAGTCGACGGTGTCCTTCTGGAGGTCGCGCAGCAGCTCCATGGCGGGCTTGGCCAGGCGGCTCTCGGTGTAGCGCATGGCCGCGGCGCCGTCGCCGTCAATGTTGCCAAAGTTGCCGTGACCGTCAATCAGCGGCGTGCGCATGGAGAACCACTGGGCGAGACGAACCATGGTGTCGTAGACGGCGGAGTCTCCGTGGGGGTGATACTTGCCGATAACCTCACCGACCGTCCACGCACTCTTCTTGTGCGGGCGGTTGGGGAAGATTCCCGACTCGTTCATGGCGTAGAGGATGCGGCGGTGGACCGGCTTCAGGCCGTCGCGCACGTCGGGAAGGGCTCGTGCGGTAATGACGGACATGGAGTACTCAATGAAGCTCTGCTTCATCTCCGAGCCAAACTCGCTGACCTGGAGCTGACCGCCGTTTATGTCGGTCTCGCCGGCGTCCTCGCCGCGGGTGTTGGCACCAAAGCTCTCCTCGAGCTCCTCGTCGTCGGCGTCGTCGTCGGTCTCGGCGTCATCCTCGACGTAGACGTCCTCGCCCTCGGCGCGGTCGAGCAGCCGCCGCAGGTCCTCGGGGAGTCCCTCGTTGGTGTTCTTCTCGTCTGCCACGTGTGGCCTTTCTCTTAGTGGTTACGCGTCGAGGAAGCGGGCGTCGTGCGCGTGCTTCTCTATGTAGTCGCGTCGGTACTCGACCTGGTTGCCCATGAGCTCGCGCACGGCGCGGTCGGCCATGGCTGCGTCCTCAATGGTCACGCGCTGCAGAATGCGCGTCTTGGGATCCATGGTCGTGGAGGCCAGCTGCTTGGGGTCCATCTCGCCCAGACCCTTGTAGCGCTGGACGGAGTAGCCCTTGCGGCGACGGCCGGAGCCCTTGATCGCGGCCTGGGACTTGCCGTCGGACTCGTCCTCCTCGTTGGGGTTGAGCCCGAGCTCGCGAATGGAGCGGTTCAAAATCTCGTCCTCGGGCGTCTTGCCGTCGGGGTAGACGTAGTGAATCTTGTTGCGCACCTTAATGCCAAAGATCGGCGGCGTGGCTATGTATATGTAGCCGGCGTCGATCAGCGGGCGCATGTACTTGTAGAAGAAGGTCATGAGGAGGATGCGGATGTGGGCGCCGTCGACGTCGGCGTCGGTCATGATGATTATCTTGTGGTAGCGGGCCTTGGAGAGGTCGAAGTCGCCGCCCTCGCCGGAGCCGGTGGTCACGCCGGTGCCGATCGCGGTGATCAGCGCCTGGATCGTGTCGGAGGAGAAGGCTCGGTGGTCCTGCACGCGCTCGACGTTCAAGATCTTGCCGCGCAGGGGCAGGATAGCCTGAATGTCGCGGCGGCGGCCGTCCTTGGCCGAGCCGCCTGCGGAGTCACCCTCCACAATGAAGAGCTCGGTCATTTCCGGGTCGCGCACCGAGCAGTCGGCCAGCTTGCCGGGCAGCGCCGCGCTCTCGAGCAGGCTCTTGCGGCGCGTCGCCTGGCGCGCCTTCTGCGCGGCGAGACGGCCCTTGGCGGCCTGGCTCGCCTTCTTGAGGATCTCCTTGGCCTGGTTGGGGTGCTCCTCGAGGTACTCGGCCATGCCCTGCGACACCACGCGGTTCACGAGCGTGCGCATGTAGGAGCTGCCGAGCTTGGCCTTGGTCTGGCCCTCGAACTGCGGATCGGGCAGCTTGACGGAAATGACCGCGGTGAGGCCCTCGCGAATGTCGTCGCCGGTGAGGTTGGCGTCCTTCTCCTTGATTATGTTCTTGGCGCGCCCGTAGTCGTTGATCACCTTGGTGAGGGCCGTGCGGAAGCCCTCGAGGTGCATGCCGCCCTCCTCGGTGTATATGTCGTTGGCAAAGGAGAGGGTGTGCTCCGAGTAGCCGGTGTTCCACTGCATGGACACCTCGACCTCGCCCATTTGCGTCTCGGGCGCGTCCGCGGCGGAGCGGCCCTCAATGTAGATCGGACGGGAGAGGCCGGGCAGGATGTCCTTCTCGGAGTTGAGGAACTTGACAAAGTCCACTATGCCGCCGGCGTAGCAGAACTCGTCGGTGCGCGGCGTGAGCTCGCGCTCGTCCACGAGCACGATCTTGAGGTTCTTGTTGAGGAACGCCGTCTCCTGCAGGTGGTCGTGCAGGGTGTCGTAGCTGTAGGTGGTGGTCTCGAAGATCTCCTCGTCCGGCCAGAACGTGATCGAGGTGCCGGTGGCCTTGGAGGTGCCCACGACCTTCATCTTCTGCACGGTCTTGCCGCGCTCGAAGACCATCTCATAGATCTTGCCGTCACGCTTGACCTGCGCCACGAGCTTCTTGGAGAGGGCGTTGACGACGGAGACGCCTACTCCGTGCAGACCGCCGGAGACCTTGTAGGCGTTGTTGTCGAACTTTCCGCCGGCGTGAAGGATCGTGAGGACGACCTCGAGGGTCGGGATCTTCTTGACGGGGTGCTTCTCCACGGGAATGCCGCGGCCGTTGTCGTCGACCGTGATCGAGTTGTCCGGGTGGACCGTCACCTTGATCTTGGTGCAGAAGCCGGCCATGGCCTCGTCCACGGAGTTGTCCACGATCTCCCACACGAGGTGGTGCAGGCCGGACGCGGAGGTCGTGCCAATGTACATGCCGGGGCGCTTGCGGACCGCCTCAAGACCCTCGAGGATCTTGATCGACTCTCCGCCGTAGTCGTTCTTCTTTGCCACGCTCACATCCTCCCCTGTAAGGGCGTATTTTCGCTCGGCCGAAGCCAAAACTAGCATAGACCGAAAGATAATAGCGCTTGTGAGGCTGTGAGAGGCGCTCTCAGGCCGGTCTCAACAAATTAGCTATGTTCTCGCTTCTGGGCTCTGAGTGAGGCCCTCATGGCCCGAGAGACGCTGTCCCTCAGGCTTTCCGGGAGCGCCGAGCACAGCTCGGAGACCCTTCGCTCCTCGTCGGGCGTGAGCTCGGGCAGCGGCGGGCGGGCGGCGCGCGCGGCCTTCTTCGCCGCGGCCCCGCTCGTCGCACGACCCTTCGCGCGACGGAAGGCAATGGACGAGAAGCGCAGCCCGGCCGTCTCCATGCGAGCGAGGTAGATCTCTCGGTTTGCCGAGAAGTCCGTGAGGTAGGCGTTGGAGTCGACGTAGACCGTGAGCTCGGGGTCGCGCGCGCCGCGCCGCGGCTCGCCGACGTGGACGCCCGTCGTGTGGGCGCGCTCGACGTCGCCGTTCACCGCGTTCCAGACCGCCCAGGCCCGCGCCGCGCCCCTTCTCGTTCCCTGGGAGTCTATCCGCTCGACCTCGCCGCCAAGGAGGCTCTCAAGACTCCTTCCCGCATGCTCGCGCCGGCGTATCTCCCGCTCAATCTCATCGCTCACCAAATTCCACCACCTTCGCACCGTCGAGCAGCTCCGCCGAGAAGTACCCGAGGTTGGTCGTCGTTATGACGGTCTGCATGCCGCGACCGACGAAGGACACCGCCGCCTCGCGCCGCGCGCCGTCGAGCTCGCTCATGACGTCGTCGAGCAGAAGCACGGGCATGTTCCCGAGAATCTCCCCGGCAAGCTCCACCTCCGCCATTTTGAGCGCCAGCACGACGGAGCGCTGCTGCCCCTGCGAGGCAAAGGCGCGCGCGTCGCGGCCGCCCACGACAAAGGACACGTCGTCGCGGTGCGGACCGACGCAGGTCTGCTGGCGACGCAGGTCCTCGGCGCGCGAGGAGGCCAGGCGGTCGAGAAAGACCTCGCACAGCTCCTCCCGCCCCGCCTCGGAGAGCCCCTCTCCGAGCGTGCAGACGTAGGAGCAGGAGAGCTCCTCTCCACCCGCTATGGCCCCATACGCCCGCGCGACCTTCTCGGCCAGACGCGAGAACAGGCGCAGGCGCGCGGCAAGCAGCGTCGCACCGCCCAGCGCCACGGAGGCGTCCCACGCGTCCAGCAGGGAGAGGTCCACGTGCTCCTCGTGGAGGAGCCGGTTGCGCTGCTCGACTGCGCGCTGGTACTCGGCGAGGACGCGCGCGTAGCCAACGCTCACCTGCCGGGCAAAGAAGTCCAGCTCGTCGCGACGGACGGAGGCGCCGCGTTTGACGAGCGCGAGGTCGTCGGGCGAGAAGAGCACCGAGACCAGCGTCTCGGGCATGTCAACGGCGCGGCAGCGCTTCCCGTTGCGCGAGAAGCGCCGGCCCGTGCCCGTCACGTCGCAGCGGTGGTCTATGACCCTGCCGTCCCCGACTATGCGCGCGTCGATCCTCGCGGACTCGGCGCCGTCACGCACGAGCTGGGACGGCGCAGGGCGGCGAAACGAGGCCCCCGACGTCAGGAGCTGCACGGCCTCGACCGTGTTCGTCTTTCCCACGGCGTTCGGGCCCACGAGCACGGTGACCTGAGGCGCAAGCGTCAGGTCGAGGCGCTCGAAGTTGCGAAAGTCGCGCAGCGAGACGTCTGTGACAAGAAGGCCCATCCCCGCCGCCCGACGCTAGAGACGAATCGGCATGAGGAGGTAGAGGTAGTTGACCTTGCCGTTGCTCTTGAAGATTCCCGGCTGCGTGGCCCCCTGAAGCTCGAGGCGCACGGTCTCGGCGTCGGAGACGGCGTTCACGCAGTCGAAGACGAAGTGGTAGTTGAAGCCGATCGCGAGGCTCTGACCCTCGACCTCACAGGCGATCGTCTCCGAGGACTCGCCCTGCTCCGGGGAGCGCGCCGAGAGGCGCATGAGGCCGCCGTCGGCGTCCACGTCAAAGCGAATCGAGGCGTTCTGCTGGGCAATGACGGAGACGCGCTTGAGCGCGGCGGAGAACTCGGCCACGTCCAGGGTCACCGCCGTGGAGCAGGTGGAGGAGACGAGCTGGCGCCAGGAGGGGAAGTTGCCCTCGAGCAGGCGCGTCACGAACGTGGTCGTGCCGAACGAGAAGACCGCCTGCTTCTCGGCCGTGCCGATCGAGATCGTGTCGGTCATGGAGGGCATGGCGAGCACGTCATGGAACACCTGGCCGCCGATCACGGCGCAGAAGGGCTCGCCCGCCGCGGCCTCGGCAGAGGAGTCGCACACCGCGAGGCGAATGGTGTCCGTCGCGACCATTCTGATCGTGTTGTCCTCGACGGTGAGCTGAATGCCCTGGAGGTACTGGCGGGTCGTCTCCTTCGAGGTGACGCGGTAGACCTTGTCCACCATGCGTCCCAGAAGCTCGCTGGGAAGCTCTATGGTGCGCTCGGGCTCGATCTCGGGGAACTCCGGCCAATCGGAGGTCTTGAGGGTGTTGAGCAGGAACGTGGACTTGACGCAGGAGATCTTCACCATGCGGTCCTCGTCCTCGACGGTGATCGCGGCGTCGGGAAGGGTCTTGACAATGTTGGTGAGCACCTTGCCGGAGACCACCGCCGCGCCCTCCTCCTCGACGTTCGCGGGAACGAGGTGGCGAATGGAAATGGAGAGGTTGTTGGTCTGAAGCTCGAGGGTACCCTCGGCGGCGCGAAGGTACACGCCCGAGAGGACGGGCAGGGTCGAGTTTCCACCCATGCCCTTGGAGACGACGGTGAGGGCCTTCATGAGAGACGACTGGCTGACGGTGAACTTCATCGGTGTCCCTTCTCCTAGTACTTAGTAATTAATAAAAGAACAGTAGTAGTAATAGAGTCGGTCGAAAAGAAGAAAAGTCAGAGAACGTAGAGGTCAGAGGCGTGAGAAAGAGGTCTCTCCAAGGGGTCGACTCTCAACACGACTCGACACGTGCCCGCGTGTGGGAAATTTCTTCTACATGGTCTCGTCACTTTTCTTACGCCTTTCAACAATGTTCCCACACGTTCTTCTCGCCGTCTCACGCGTTTCCGGTTATGGACTCCCTGAGCTGCATGAGTCGGTCGTAGAAGGACTTGTCCTCCCGTCGCGCGTCGTCGACCACGCTTATGCTGTGCATGACGGTCGCGTGGCTTCTGCCGCCGAAGTGCTTGCCTATGTCGGCGAGCGTCCGGTCGCACAGCTCGCGCGAGAGCCAAATGGCCACGTGGCGGGCCTCCATGAGACCCTTGTTACGCTTGTTGCCCACGAGGCTCGAGTGGTCTATGTCGTAGTACTTCTCGACCGCCTTCTGGACGTCCTCGATCGAGACCACGCGCCCCGCGCTCGGCCAGCATTCGCGTGCCAGGGCCTCGATCTCGTCGCGCGCGAGCTCGCGGCCGGCCTTCTCCGCCGCCGTCGCGGCGAAGAGGCAGCGCTGGCAGAAGCCCTCGATCACGCGAATGTTGGTTCCGGCGCGCTCGGCCATGTAGCTGCGCGCCTCGCTCGGGACCACCCCGGTGAGGCCCGCCACGTTCTCGCGCACCGCGTCCTCGCGCATGCGCTCGCAGAAGGTCTCGATCAGGCGCAGCTTGAGCTCGTAGCTCGGCACCTGGATCGGCGTGGTGAAGCCCGAGGAGAGGCGGCTCGTGATTCGCTCGTCAAAGCCGTCCTTGCCCATGCCGAGCTGCGCGGGCGTCCGGTCGGCGGCGAGCACGATCTGCTTGCCGTTGGCGATCAGCTCGTTGAAGGTGTCGAAGAAAAAGCCGACGGTGCCGACCTTTCCCGTCATTTTCTGGACGTCGTCGATTATGAGCACGTCTATGTCTGCGTAGTTCTGGCGCAGCACCGCGGCGGCCGAGCGCTCCGAGTGGCGCATGGCCTCGGTGTAGTCGGTTATGAAGGAGGAGGCGTCGCGGTAGACGCACAGGCGCGTGGGGTCGTTCTTTGCGACGTAGTTTTGTATGGCGCGCAGCAGGTGCGTCTTGCCGAGGCCGCTCTTGCCGTATATGAACAGCGGGTTGTAGGTGCTGTTCATGCCGTTGGCGACCTGCAGCGCCGCCTGGTAGGCGATGTCGTTCTCCTCGCCGCGGACGAAGCGCTCGAAGGTGAGCTTGGAGGTCGCCTGCGATATGTCCTCGACGAGCGGGTTGTTGTGGCGGCGTCTCGCGGCCTCCTCGCGCAGGTCCTCGGGGCTCGGCTCGACCCAGCCGTCGTCGGCCATCTTCCTCGCCGCGGGACCGTCCCATGCGGGGTGCCCGTCGCCGGTCGCGGCGGCCCAGCTGCTCGCCTCCTCGCGCGACATGCTCGAGGGGGTGGGCGCGGCGGCTCCGGCCTGGGCCTGGACGAACTCGACCTCCAGGTGCATCGGCTCGAAGGCGGCCTGCGAGAGGCACTCCTCTATGACGTCGGCGTTCTTGGCGACGTTCTTGAGCACGAGGCGCATGGGGGTCTCGAGGTGCATGACTGCGTTGTCCATGCTCGTGGGCCTGCACTTTCTGAGCATGGCGAGTATGGACTCGGGCAGGTTCCTGCCGGCGAGAAGGTCGAGCGTGTCCTGCCAGAGCGCCTCGGCGTCCGACTCGAGTGAGAGTTCCATGGGCTTCGCAATCCTGATTGTTGAAAACACGGAACCCTAGTATAGCGATTGTTGATAACTTCTCCGCGGGCGTTAGACGAGCGTGCGTCCGAAACCGGTCAAGCGATACTTCTGGCCGTCTTTCATGACGACCCCCTGCGCCGCCAGCGCGGCAAGGGCGCGCGACCACGTGGCCCCCGAGGACCCGCAGGCGCGCACGAGGTCCGTGGGCCCGCAGCTCTCGTGCTCGGTGAGGTAGGAGAGCACGCGCTCCCCCCGCTCGTCGAGGGAGATCTGGGGGGCAGGGGCCGTCTGCGGGACGGGCGACGTCACCCTCGGCGCAAGGTTCTTCTCGTCCTCATGCTGGTCGGCACCGGATATGGCGCGGGCCTGCTGCCTGGGGTGGGTCGATATGGTGACGACGGTGCCGCCGGAGATGTTGTCCTCGACCTCGAGGCTTCCTCCCTTGTCCGCCATGTACTGGTGGACGTAGGGCAGCCCGCTTCCCACGCCGCGAATGTAGTGCTTCATTTCCTCGGTCGCCGAGGACGTCCCGTACTCGAGAGCGAGCGACTTCTCGCGTATGCCGGGTCCCTGGTCAGAGAAGCGAATGGTGTTTCCGCCGTCGAGTATGGTGATCGTGGGGGCCTGGAAGTAGGCGTGTATGAAGTTCTCCACGATCTCGCGAATGACCATGAAGGGTATGGAGCCCCCCTGCTCGTGGGAGAGGCGGTTCACGGTGGAGGTGATCTCCTCGAGGTAGGTGCGAACCTCGCTCGGCTCCACCACCACCACGCGCGGCGCGGCTGAGGCGTCGTCGTAGACGGCTATGCGCGCGGGGTGCCTGACCTCGAGCGTCGGTGCCCCCGCCTCACTGTCGCCCCTGACGGCGCCGTCCTCGACGAACGGGAAAAAATCTCGCGCCACCGTCTCCCCTTTCAACAACCGTTCGTCAATTGTCGAAAACTTTTCAGACAGAATTCTATCTGAATGAAAGATTTCAACAAGCGCTCAAAACTTGTTGAAAACTGGGTGGATACCACGAACGGCGTTGGAAAATCATAGCATGCGAGTTGTCGCGTTTCTTAGCTTCTGGAAAAACGAATTCGTCTGGATTCACGTTTCAGTGAAACGAGCGGGGACGACCGGGGCGAGAAGCGCGCGTCTTCAGCGGCGCCTACCTGCGAAGTAATCGTGGAGATTGTTTGGCGGAAAAATTGACAGGGCGCGGGCGAGACCCTTACAATCTCTGAGCTTATTGCTCTATATCGACGTTCATACCCAACCGGGAGGAATAGACATGAAGCGTACCTATCAGCCCAACAAGCGCAAGCGCGCCACCACCCACGGCTTCCGTGCCCGCATGGCCACCAAGGGCGGCCGCGCCGTCCTGGCCCGTCGTCGTGCGAAGGGCCGCAAGCGCCTGACCGTGTAGCGCCGCCTGATGAGGACCATCAAGTCCAGAGGTGACTTCGAGAGGGTCTTCTCGCGGGGGAGGCGACTCAACGACTCCCTCCTCCGCGTCCGCGTGCTCCCCACGGGGGACACGGCGGGGAGGGTCGCGTTCGTGGCGGCAAAGCGCCTGGGCAACGCCGTCTTTCGCAACAGGTGCAAGAGGGTTCTGAGGGAGGCGGCGCGCTCCGTGGATCTTCCGGTCCAAGGGTACGACGTCATTCTCTTCTCTACCGCGGCGACGCATGACAGCTCTCCGAGCGAGGTTGCGGCCTCTCTGAGAAGGCTTCTCGGGAAATGTGGAATCTGATGGTTCGCAAGAACGTGGGCGGGCTTCCCTCTCGAGGGGCGCGCGCCCTCATTCGTTTCTATCAGGAAAGGGTTTCACCCGCGCTTCCCGCGCGCTGCATATACGTACCGACGTGCTCACAGTACGCGTACGAGGCAATCGAGAAGTACGGGCTCCTGCGAGGCGCGGCGCTCGCGGTCCGCAGGATCTGTAGGTGCCATCCCCTCCACGCTGGGGGGTACGATCCCGTTCCCTAAGGGAGCGGAGCGGAGGAACCATGTGGGACTGGTTTATTAACTTCCTGACCGCGGTGCTCGCCGGCATCGAGGGCTTCGTGGGCGACTGGGGCCTGGCCGTGATCATTCTCACGGTGATCGTGCGCCTCATTCTGACGCCGCTCATGGCCCACTCCACGCGCTCGACGGCGCGCATGCAGGTCATGCAGCCCAAGCTCCAGGAGATTCAGGAGCGCTACGCCGACGACCCGACGCGCCAGGCGGAGGAGCTTCGCAAGGTCTATGCCGAGCTGAAGTTCAACCCGCTCGGCGGCTGCCTGCCGCTGCTGCTGCAGATGCCGATCTTCTTCGGCCTGTTCTCCGTCGTCCGCGACGTTCCCGAGGACGCCTGCTTCTATGGGATTCTCCCCTCGATCTCCACGTCCTGCTCCACCATGGTCGCCGCCGGCGACTGGGTGGCGGCCGCCCCCTACATAATCTTTGTCGTGCTCTTTGGCGTTCTCACGTTCGTTCCCATGGTGCTCAACACCTCCATGCAGAACTCCGAGCAGCGCTCGCAGACCATGATGATGGGTGCGGTTATGTCGATCATGATGCTCATGTTCGGCTGGAGCGTCCCCGCCGCGGTCCTTCTCTACTATGTCACCTCGTCCCTGTGGCAGGTCATTCAGCAGAAGGTCATTACGCAGCGCGTCATGGAGAAGGCTAAGGCCGAGGCCCAGGCCGAGGCCGCCAACCGTCCCGTCGAGGTGGACGTGGTGCGCCGCGAGAAGAAGCCCCGTCAGCATAAGAAGAAGTAATGTCTATATCTGACCTGCTTACACTTTTGAAAATGATTCAATTTATGTTTTGGAGGATGGGATGTCTGAGGAAGCGAGGAACGACTCTACTGAGCTCGTAGAGGATGAGTTCTCCTCCATTCGTGAGCACTTCGAGGCTGGTGAGGAGCTGACCGACGAGGAGATGGACAAGATCGCGGACCTCGCCGTCGGCTACCTCAAGGGAATCCTCGCTCTCTTTGGTGAGACCTCCTCGTCCATTGACGAGTATGACGGTGAGAACGGCGAGCTCATTCTAGACGTGAACGGCGGCGACCTTGCCGTCCTGATTGGCCGTCACGGTCGCACGCTCGACGCGCTGCAGATGGTCCTTACCTCCCTCATGAGCAGCCGCATAAAGTTCTACTATCCGATCGTCGTGGACATTGAGGGTTACAAGTCTCGTCGTCGCAAGAAGCTTGAGGACATGGCCCACAGCTCTGCTGCCCGTGCCAAGAGCCGTGGCGGCAAGGTCACCCTCTCTCCCATGAACGCCTACGAGAGACGCATCATTCACCTTGCTCTTCGTGACGATGACGGTGTCGTCACACACTCCGAGGGCGAGGAGCCCGAGCGCAGGGTTGTCATTACCGCGGTGCGCTAGCGGTTTGGACAAAGACTTTGCGAGGGGGAGCATGTTGAGTGCTCCCCCTTTTTCTGTGACAATTCCTTTTGATACACGGATTCTTGTCAGAAGAGGTGTCACGTGAACGAAGCACTCGAGAAGCAGCTCATTGAGGAGCTTGCAGTTTATGGTATCGAGCTGTCCGCAGACCAGGCTCGCACGCTTGTCTCCTACCTCATGCTTGTAATCGAGAAGAACAAGGTTGTGAATCTCACTCGTATCACCAATCCCGCCGATGCCGTCACGCTTCACCTTGTTGACTCACTGATTCCCCTTGCCTCCTCGACGTTTCATATAGGCGAGAAGGACCATGTTCTTGACATGGGTACGGGTGCCGGCTTCCCTGGTGTGCCCGTTGCTGTTGTCACTCAGGCTCAGGCGCTGCTCGTTGACTCTGTTGGGAAGAAGACAACCGCTGTGCAGGAATTCGCGGACAAGCTTGGGCTGCAGAACGTGATTACGCGACACGCTCGTCTCGAGGAACTCGCCTGCGAGATTTCGTGTACACAGAATGCTGTCTTTGCGCGTGCGGTTGCAAAGACGAATGTGCTTCTCGAATATGCGACACCGTTCCTTGCAAAGGGAGGTCTGCTGGTTGTCGAGAAGGGGCGTCCAGAGGAAGAGGAGCTTTGTGCCGCCTCCCAGGCGGCAAAGATCTGTGGCATGAAGCTTGTTTCACGTGAAACCTTCGAACTTCCCCGAGACCTTGGACACAGAGAGGTTCTTCTCTATGAGAAGGTCAGGACTAGTCAAATCAAACTTCCTCGGAGGAATGGGCTGGCACGTCAGCAGCCACTCGGCGAACAATGAGTATGTTTCACGTGAAACAGAAACTAAATTGACGAATTGAAAATTCACGTGAGGTTTCACGTGGAACATACCGTAATATGCTGAATCAAGAAGTACGCACACAACAAACGGAGGCTAAATGAGCTACAAAGATGTAAAACGCGGACTTCCTCAGCGAGACACGCGTGTGTTTGCCGTAATCAACCAAAAAGGCGGTGTTGGTAAGTCAACGACCGTAATCAATCTCTCTGCCTGTCTCGGCGAGAACAAAAAGAAGGTTCTTGTTGTTGATTTTGACCCGCAAGGGAACTCAACAAGCGGCTACGGCATTGAGAAGGAAGAACTAGAGCACGACATTTATGACGTGATTCTCCATGATTATCCAATTGAGAACACGATCATGGAGACATGTGAGGAAAACGTCTTCATTGTTCCGGCGACGATACAGCTTGCGACAGCAGAAATTGAGCTTGTCACGGCAATGGCACGAGAGTCAGTTCTCAAAGACGCGATAAGCAAAATCAAGGACGAGTTTGACTATGTCTTTATTGACTGCCCGCCTTCGCTGGGTCTTCTGACCATTAATGCACTCATTGCAGCAAATTCCCTGCTCATTCCTATTCAATGTGAATATTATGCGCTTGAGGGCGTTGCGAAGCTGCTGGAGTCCATGCAAATGGTCAAGCGCCGCATGAACCCGGAACTTGAGATCTTTGGTGTGCTCATGACCATGTTCGACAGTAGAACCACGCTTTCCAAGCAGGTTGTCGACGAGGTCCAGTCCTACTTTGGCAAGAAGATGTTCAAAACGATTATTCCGAGGAACGTGAAGCTGTCAGAGGCTCCGAGCCACGGAATGCCGGTTATTCAGTACGCCCGTGTGAGCAAGGGTTCCCTTGCCTATATGAAGCTGGCGAAAGAGGTGGTCGCTCGTGGCTAAGAAGAGTGGGCTCGGAAAGGGTCTGGGACTTCTCGTTGGCGAGGCTGACGCAGAAACAGCGGGGATGCGGCCGGATTCGACATTGCCAATTGATCAAGTCAAGCCGAACAAGGACCAGCCACGAAAGAGCTTCAAGGCGGAGGACCTTGCGGAGCTGACGGACTCGATCAAGCAAAACGGCATTCTCCAGCCACTTCTGGTGAGAAGAAAGGGAAGCGTCTACGAGATCGTTGCAGGCGAGCGTCGCTACCAGGCTGCCCGCGCGGCTGGTCTGACCGAGGTCCCGGTTGTGATTCGCGAGATCTCTGACGAGGACGTCTTCAAGCTTGCGCTCATTGAGAACCTTCAACGTTCTGACCTCACCCCACTCGAAGAGGCACGAGGATACCGTCAGCTCATTAAGGAGAAGGGGCTGACCCAGGAGGAGCTGGCAAAGATTCTCTCAAAGTCCCGATCGGCCATTACCAACACCATACGTCTGCTCGACCTTCCCAGAGAGGTCCAGGACCTTGTGGAGGAAGGAAGCCTCTCTGCTGGACACGCCCGAGCCATTCTTGCGGTCCCGAGTGAAGAGGGTCGTATCAAGCTGGCGCGGAAGGTCGTTGAGGAGCGTTTGTCGGTCAGACAGACAGAAACCCTCGCCCCATTGTTTTCTGTCAGCGAGAACACAGAGCGAGCCGTGAGAGTGCCCACGCCGCAGTCCTTCAAGCGCGCGGCGCGACAGATGCGGTTGGCGCTCGACACAAACGTCAAGGTGAAGAACGTCCGAGGCAAGAACAAGATTGAGATCGAGTTCGCGGACGAGGACCAGCTGGCACACATAGTCGACCTTCTTGTTGGCCCGGGAGCGTGGTCGAAGTAATGAAGAGTTTTGGTGCTCTGCTCTGCAGCGCCACCGTGGTGGGCCTGGCCGGCGTTGCAGCCTACAAACTGTTACTGACCGACGAGGCTCGAGCGGCGTTGAGTCGCAGCGTGCGCGAAGTTAGAGATAGCGTCCATACGATCAATGAGAGCCTCGGAGAGCAGCAGAACAACGAGAAAGAGGCGCTCGACAACAAGCGTCGCACGAGCGAAATGTGGAGAGCTCTAGGGTACTAGAACATACGTTCTATACTACTTGGCCGAGCGCCCCTTGGCGAGGCGTTGCTTGAGCTGGCCGCAGGCGGCGTCTATGTCAGCGCCGCGCGAGAGGCGCACCGTAGCCTCCACGCCCACGCGTCCCAGCGCGCGGACGAAGTCCTCGGCGCGTGCGGGCGTGGAGGGGCGAAGCTTTGACCCCTCGACCTCGTTGAGCTGAATGAGGTTCACGTGGGCGAGCGTGCCCTCGCAGAAGTCGCAGAGCGCCTGGAGCTCGGCGTCGGTGTCGTTGACGCCGCCAATGAGTGCATACTCGTAGGTAGGGCGACGTCCCGTCTTCGAGACGTAGGTTCCCATGGCGTCGTAGAGGTTCACGAGGGAGTACTTGCGGACTCCCGGCATGAGCGCGTTTCTCGTCCTCTGAACGGCGGAGTGGAGTGAGACCGCAAGCGTGAACTGCTCCGGCTCGTTGGCAAAGCGCATGATCTGCGGAATGACGCCGCAGGTGGAGACCGTGAGGTGGCGAGCGCCAATGCCGGCGCCGTCAGGGGAGTTGAGGCGACGAAGCGCGGCAAGCGTGGCGTCGTAGTTCATGAAGGGCTCGCCCTGGCCCATGAGCACGACGCTCGTGACGCGCTCGCCAAAGTCGTCGCGCACGTGCATGACCTGCTCGTAGATCTCGACGTCAGTGAGCGACCTGGTGAGGCCCGCACCACCGGTGGCACAGAAGGCGCAGCCCATGGCGCAGCCGGCCTGAGTTGAGGCGCAGACCGCGAGGCGGTTCTTCGACGGCATGCCGACGCACTCTACCGTGACGCCGTCCGAGAGGCGCAGAAGGTACTTGCGGCTTCCGTCCGCGGAGCTCTGGCGCGCGGGCTCCTCGACCGCGGAGATCGTGAGGCGATCAGCGAGCTGCTCGCGCAGCGCCTTGGGGAGGTTGGTCATGTCGTCGAAGGAGCGCGCGTTCTTCGACCAGACCCACTCCTCGATCTGCTTAGCGCGAAACGCGGGCTGTCCCAGCGACGAAAGAAGCTCGCCGAGCTCTTTGCGCGTGAGCGTGTGGACGTCACGTCGCGCGTTCTTGTCGAATTCGGCGTTGTCGCTTGCGATCGTCATCGTTCCCCCGTCGTGTGTCACGTCCTTGGAGTATCCTCTTTCTGCAAGAGCTACCAGTTAGCGAGTCTAGCGCAAGAGAGCCGTGTCAAAGGGGCGTCGATGGACAGAGAGCAGCTGTTGGAGAAGCGCGTCGTCGTGATCGGGGGAGGCTGGTCCGACGAGCGGGAGATCTCGCTCGAGTCGGCGACGGAGTGCCAGGGGGCGCTCAAGGAGGCGGGGTTCGCCACGGTTGACCTGCTCGACCTCGCCGCCCGGGACTTCATAGCCCGGCTCATGGGGGGCGGCTATGACGTGGCGTTCGTGGCCCTCCACGGCCGCTACGGCGAGGACGGCAGCGTCCAGGGCCTTCTCGACATACTGCACATCCCCTACACCTTCTCGGGCGTCGCCGCCTCAGCGGCCGCGGCGGAGAAGCAGATCGCGAAGGCGGTGTTCAAGGAGGTGGGGATTCCGGTGCCCGAGGGCGTTGACGTTCCGGCGGGCGTGGAGCTTTCCGAGAAGTACGTCGACTCGCTGGTGGAGAGCCTTGGCCTTCCACTCTTCGTGAAGCCGGCGGCCAACGGCTCCAGCTTCGGAATCACGCGGGTGACCGAGCGTGCCCAGCTGAACGAGGCGATTGCCCAGGCGGGGGCCGCAGGAGGCCGCGTGCTGGTGGAGAGCTGCGTCGAGGGCACGGAGATCACGGTGCCCGTGCTCGGCAACGAGGACGCTCACGCCCTTCCGATCGTGGAGATCGTCACGGGTGCGGAGTTCTACGACCTCAAGGTCAAGTACGAGCCGTCCTCCATGCACCACGTCATTCCGGCGCGCCTGGAGGCCGGCGTGTACGCGCGCGCCCAGGAGCTCGCCGTTCGCGCCCACCGCGCGCTCGGCTGCCGGGGCTGCTCGCGCAGCGACTTCATTGTTCGCTCCGACGGCACGCCGGTGATTCTGGAGACCAACACCATTCCGGGCATGACGGCGCAGAGCCTGCTTCCGGACTCCGCGCGCCACGGTGGGATCGAGTTCCCCGAGCTCTGCACCCGATTCGTCGAGTACGCGCTCGAGGGCGGCTCGCGTTGACGGGGTCCGCGGACCTGAGTCAGCTGCTGCTGCCGACGACCCCCGAGGAGGTGCGCGAGCGCTACCTGAGCCTCGCCGAGCGCGCCGTGACGGCCGACTTTGGCCCCCTCGAGGAGGACGTCGTGGTGCTCGACACCGAGACCACGGGCCTCTCCTTCAGTGACTGCCAGCTTATTGAGATCTCCGCGGCGCGCATGAGCGGCGGGGAGGTCATGGAGCGCTTCGAGACCTTCGTTGACCCGGGGCGCCCCATACCCCCGGAGATCGAGCAGCTCACCGGAATAAGGAGCATTGACGTTGCCGGGGCGCCCGCGCCGCGCGACGCGGTGGCCGCGCTCGCCTCCTTCGTGGCGGGAAGCCCCGTGCTCGCGCACAACGCGACCTTTGACAGGACCTTCGTGGAGGCGGTTCCCGGCGGCGCGGCCGTGAGCGGCACCTGGATAGACACCCTGGCGCTGTCGAGAATCGCGCTGCCGCGCCTCTCCACGCACCGTCTCGCGGACATGGCGGAGGCCTTCGGGTGCGCCTCGGTGACGCACCGGGCCTCGGACGACGTGGACGCCCTCTGCGGCATGTGGCGCATACTGCTGCTCGCCCTGTCCGACCTTCCCGCCGGTCTTCTCGCCCTGCTCGCTGACATGCACCCCGAGGTGACGTGGCCGTTCAGGCCGCTCTTCTCGTACCTGGCCTCGACCGCGGCGGACGGTGGCGAGCCGAGGCCCTTCTCGCTCAGGGAGCTGCGCGGGGAGCTGCTGCGCGACGCGGCCTCCGACGCCCGCGCCGACGCGGCGGAGCTCGAGCGCGTCACGGGCCCCAGTGCCGAGGAGGTCGAGCGCGCGTTTGCCGCCGGCGGGACAGTCTCGCGCATGTACGAGCGCATGGAGCAGCGCCCCGAGCAGGTGGCCATGGCGCGCGAGGTCGCCGAGGCGCTCTCCACCGGGACGCACCGGGCGATCGAGGCGGGCACGGGCGTGGGCAAGTCCGTTGCCTACCTGCTCCCCGAGGTGCTCTACGCGCGGCACAACCACGTGAGCGTGGGCGTGGCGACAAAGACGAACGCGCTCACCGACCAGCTCGTCTCGCACGAGCTTCCCTCGCTTGCCGCGGCGCTGCCTGGCGGCCTCACGTTCACGAGCCTCAAGGGCTATGAGCACTACCCCTGCCTGAGAAGGCTCGACCGCGCCGCTCGTGAGGCGCTCCCGCTGGGAGAGGTGGCGCACGACGGGCGCTCGGACAACGCCGTCGCGTGCGACATGCTCACGGCAATCGCGGTCACCTACGCGTTTGCGTGCCAGTCGCTCGAGGGAGACCTCGACGCGCTGGGCATTCGCTGGCGCTACGTTCCCAGGGACATGCTGACGGTCTCCCCCGGCGAGTGCCTGCGCGGAAGGTGCCCGTACTTTCCCGGCGCGTGCTTCCTGCACGGTGCCCGCCGCCGCGCTGGCCGCTCGGACGTGGTCGTGACCAACCACTCGCTGCTCCTGCGCGACGTCGAGGCGGAGGGGAGAATCCTCCCGCCGATTCGCGACTGGGTTGTGGACGAGGCACACGGCTTCGAGGCGGAGGCGAGGAGGCAGTGGGCCGTGGAGGTCTCGGGCTCCGAGGCGCGCGACGTTTTCGAGCGGCTGGGCGGCACGCAGACCGGCGCGCTTCACGCGGCCATGGTCGACGCCATGCCGCGCGAGGGCTCGACGTTCGCGATCGGCCTGCTCACCAAGGCCGCGGCCTCTGTCGCTCGCTCCACGGTCGCCGTCGCGGACCTCTTCGAGGCCGTGCACGGCCTGCTCGCCGTCGCCCGCGGCGACGGGGGCTACGACACGCTCACGCTGTGGCTGGACGACTCCGTCCGCAATAGCGAGGAGTGGGGCGCCGTGCGCGACGCCGGTGCCTCGGCGGCGGACGCGCTCGACGAGACCGTGCGCGCGCTCGCCGAGGCCGCGGCCACGCTGGAGGCCCAGGCCCCGCAGCCCGCGGCCGACCTCGTCGAGCAGACGCGCAAGCTGCGCGACCTTCTCGCCGGCATACGGCTGATCTGCGACGGGACGGACGAGACCTACGTCTACTCCGCGCAGCTCTCGCGCTCCCGAAGGCGCATCGCGTCGGAGCGTCTGGTGGCAGAGAAGATCGACGTGGGCGCCGACCTCGCCGAGCGCTGGCTGCCGGAGGTGCGCAGCGTGGTGTTCACCTCCGCGACGATCGCGGTCGGCGAGGACTTCTCCCACTTCGACCGCGCCGTGGGCCTCGCGCGCCTTCCCGAGGGCGAGCACCGCGACGTGCGACTCGACTCGAGCTTTGACTTTGACTCCCACATGTCGGTCGTCGTCGCCTCCGACCTGCCCGCCCCGAACGAGCGCGGCTACCTTGACGCTCTTGAGGACCTGCTCTATGACGTGCACGTGGCCATGGGCGGCTCGGTGCTCACCCTCTTCACCAACCGCCGCGACATGGAGCGGCTCTACGAGGCCCTGCGGCCGCGGCTCGCCGCGGCGGGCCTCGACGTGGCGTGCCAGGAGCGCGGCAGCTCGCCGCGGCGCCTGCGCACCCGCTTCATGTCCGAGAAGACCCTCTCGCTCATGGCGCTGCGCTCGTTCTGGGAGGGCTTCGACGCGACTGGTGACACCCTGCGCTGCGTGGTCATTCCCAAGCTCCCGTTTGCGAGTCCGAACGACCCGCTCGTGCGCGAGCGCGACCTCCGGGAGGAGCGCGCGTGGTGGCGCTACTCGCTTCCGGAGGCGGTGCTCTCCGTGAAGCAGGCGGCCGGTCGGCTCATTCGCAGCTCCACGGACACCGGCGTGCTCGTGCTGGCGGACTCGCGCGTGGCGAGCAAGCGCTACGGGAGCCTCTTCGTAAAGTCGCTGCCGTCGAAGAGCGTCTCGCAGCTTGAGGCGGGAAACGTCGGGCGCTTCATTAAGATCTGGCGCGCGAGCCACGAGTAGGGCGCAGCCTGCTTATCAGACGAACTCGCGCGCTATGTCTGAATTCCGAGTCTTATATCTGAATTCAGATATAAGACTCGGAATTCAGATATACTCATGGTGCGCAGACCCTCCAACCTATGGGAGTTCGGATGTCTGAGGTGCCAAAGAGGGAGAACCTCACCATAGAGTTCAAGAGCGATAAAAAGACCCTCTCAGACTCGGTAATCATTGAGGAGGTTGTCGCCCTTTCCAACACAGACGGCGGGTCCCTCTACATTGGGGTGGAGGACGACGGGACCATTACGGGTGCCCAGCCGACACACAGAGAGACCTCGCGGCTGGCGTCCCTCATTTCCGGAAGAACCGTGCCTCCGGTCCCCGCCCGCGTTGAGCTCGTCAACGAGGCGATGCCAGTGGTTCGCGTTAGCGTTCCAAAGTCCACCGCTATAGTCGCCACCTCGGGAGGCAAGATTCTCAGGCGCCGGCTCAAGCTTGACGGCGAGCCCGAGACGGTCGCCATGTACCCGTTCGAACTCTCCTCGCGACTTTCTGACCTCGGTCGACTCGACTTTTCCGCACAGCCCGTCCCGGACGCTGAGCTTTCCGACTTTGACCCCGTCGAACTTGCCCGACTCCGCAGAATTGTCGACACGTACCGAAAGAGCGACAAAACGTTGCTCGACTTGTCAGACGAGGAGCTCGAGAAGGCCCTGGGCTTTGTGACGACCGTTGGCGACAAGAGCGTGCCTACGCTCACGGGACTTCTTCTTGTCGGCAAGACCGCGGCTCTTGAACGTCTCGTTCCCACCTCGGAGGCGGTGTTCCAGGTTCTGCAAGGAACTGACGTGAAGGCGAACGTCACCTATCGCGAGCCTCTCCTCTACACCATTGAGCAGATCGTCTCCTCCGTCGAGCCGTGGAACCCCATAACCGAGGTTCCCTTCGGTCTGTTCAAAGACCCTGTTCCAACCTTTGATCGGGATGCTGTTCGCGAGGCCGTTGTGAATGCTTTTGGCCACCGAGACTATTCCATGCTCGGCAGGGTTCGGGTTGTTATCGACGACACGGGCCTCACCATTTCCAATCCCGGCGGCTTCATTGAGGGCATTTCCATACGCAACCTGCTAACCGCAGACCCCCACGGGAGGAACCCGCGTCTTATGGACGCCTTGAAGAGGGTCGGCCTGGCAGAGCGCACGGGACGCGGAATTGACCGAATCTTCGAGGGCTCTCTTATGTACGGGCGGCCGCTTCCCGACTACAGCGCCTCCTCGAGCAACCATGTGAGCGTCTTCATTTCGAGGAGCAAGCCCGACGAGGCGTTTGTCTCAATGGTTACGAAAGAGAACGAGCGACGCTCAAGCCCCCTTCCGCTACAGTCCCTTCTCGTCCTTGACGCCCTGAAACAGTGTCGGCGTGCAACGATCGAGGATCTCTCCGAGGACATTGACGTCAGTTCCACGCAGCTGCGACAGATTCTGGAGACGCTCACCGAGGCAGGTCTCGTCGAAGCTTCGGGACAGGGAAAGAGGCGCAGTTACATGCTTAGCTCGGGCGTCTACAAGAGGTCCGGAAAGACGACGGAGTACGTGCGCCAGACCGACATCGACAGGGTCCGCTACCCGGAGCTAATTCTCAAGCTCGCGAGAACTCGGGGGTCGATCACGACCTCGGACGTCGCGGACCTCCTCCATGTCGATCGCGACCGTGCCTACTATGAAATTCGCAAGCTCATAACCGACGGAAAGCTAGTCAAGGCCGCAAATGGTCCCAAGGCGTACTACACGCCCATAGGGAGACCCTGAGGCGCCCAGCGTCTAGACTCTGAATTCCGAGTCCTATATCTGAATTCAGATATAAGACTCGGAATTCAGACATAGGGACACACGTCGCGCTAGGAGAGCTGCTCGCGCGCGTACTTCTCGACCAGATCCGTGACCTCGGCGTCGTCGCAGCGCGCCGCGCCCCCGCACGCGGCGAGCATGCGCGGCAGCCACATGCCCCCGTACCAGGGGGTCTCGGCGATTACGGGAACCTCGCCCTCGGCGCTGGTCACGCACAGGTCGTGCCAGGGGAGAAGGTCGAGGAGGCTCGCGTCGTCAAAGGTCACGCGCACCGTGCGCGCCCGGGTCCCTCCGTCTCTGTCGCGTCCCCCGTCCGCGCGCCGCCCCGAGGAGACCTCGGACATGCGGTCGACGCGGAAGGTGCGCTCCGCGTCTCGCACGAGGTCGCGGGCGTCGAGAAACCACGTGTCGTCCTCGGACCTGAGGCCGAGGGGGGCCACGCGTCGCCGCTCGGGGCTGCGCTCGCCCGGCTTGAGATAGGAGAACTCGAGCTCCAGGCGCTCAGCTATGGCTCGCCCGCAGGCGGCGAGCGTCGTCGCGAGGGCGTCGGTGCCGCTCGAGCCGGCCATGAGGCGCCGAACGAGGTCCTCGTCCACGGGCTCCGCGGCCAGCGAGCTTTCGAGGGTGCTTCGCAGCGGGTCGACCGCGGGTACGCCGAGGCGCTCGAGCGCCGCGGCGAGAGCGAGCGTCTCGTTGTGGCTGAGGCGGAGCCTCCTGCCGCGCGCCCCGCGCTCGGAGGCGAGCGTGAGCGCGTCGGCGTCCTCGACGAGCGGAAGGCCGAACCCGCCGACGAGCGTGGACGAGAGCACCAGCTCGACGAGCTTCTCCGCCCGCTCCGCGCTCACGCCGAGGCGCTCCGCCACGGCGTCGGTGCTGAGGGCGTCTCCGGCCTCGCTCAGGCTCGAGACGAGCGCGACGAGCTCGCGCGCCTCGTCGAGCGAGCCGGGCCTGCCGGGCCCCTGTCTCCTAACGGCCACCTTCGAGCACCTCCTCGAGGACGCGCGTCCACGCGCTGACGAGGGAGTCGGGCGAGAGGGGCCTGATTCCTGCCGCGATCGCCCAGCGCGCAGCGACCAGCTCGTCGCTGACCGCGACGGTCCAGACCAGCGAGCCCCCCTCACGGGCAAAGCTTCCCTGCATCCCCGCGGCAAGCCTCACGTCCTCCTCGTGCGCGTCGTCCACGAGCAGGCGCGCCTCGACGGTCGTTGGACCCATCTGAAACGGCAGCCGTCGCCAGTCCGTGGCGGAGAAGCCCTCGGGAACCGAGAAGAACGCGTCCTCGAGCGGGTCCACCGAGACGACGCGGTCGACGCGGTAGGTGCGCGGGGCGTCCCCCGTAAGCGAACCGTCGGTCGAGAGCCGCCCGGCGACCAGGTAGAGCGCGCCCCTGAGCGAGAAGAAGCCATAGGGGGCGAGCGTGCGCTCCGAGGAGGCGCCGCGGGCGTTGACGTAGGTCACGCGGGCGGCGCGGTGCTCGGCGAGGCACGCGCGCAGCGCCTCGAGCTCCCGAGAGGACCCCTGCTCGCGCGTTCTGGCTGCCGCGAGCGGCTCCGAGAAGGCGCGGGACACCTTGGCGAGCGCGAGGCGCAGGTCCTCGGCGAGCGGGAAGGACGGGTCGTCCACGAGTGGGCGGCAGGCGAGCTCGAGCGCGGAGGCGTCCGTCGGCGAGAGCTCGGGGCCGCTGGCGAACGAGTGCGCGTCGTCGGCCTCCCAGAGGGACTCCTCCCCGGGGACGCGCCGCTCGACGATGGTGACCCCGCAGGCGGCGAGCGTCGCGCGGTCCCGCGAGAAGGCCTTCCTGAAGCTGTCGGGAGAGAGGCCGCCGTAGTGCGCCCGGGCGATCTCCGAGGACGACAGCGGGGCGGTCGCGTTCATGAAGTCGAGCGCGAGGGAGCAGACCCGTCTCGCCCGGTCGTCGTCACGCGTGATCCTCACGGCACCTCCCGCTCCCCGCATGTTCCCGCTCATTGAGCCTTTCGGTGTCTTTCCTGCGTGAAGCAGGGACAAGACGTATACTCTTTTAATTGTATGCACCGGGCGTGACGACGTTTGCGACACTTGTGAAAAGGATGCTTCACATGGCCATGACTCACGACTACCTAGACTTCCTCGACGAGAGGATCGACATCTCCCCCACCAACAGCGAGGAGGAGCTCCAGGCCGCCGAGGTCATTTCCGACCTTATGGGGCAGCACAACGTCGAGGCGAGCATTGAGGAGTTCGAGGCGCCTTCGCTCTCGGGCCTCGACCGCGCCGTTCTCGCCATTGCCTGCCTTCTCGGCATAGTGCTCGTCGGGACGGGCGTGTTCCCGCTCACGCTCATAGGCTTTCTGCTCGCGATTGCGCCGGCAGCCCTCTCGGTCCTGAGGCTCTTTGGCCGCGCGCCGCGCCTCGCCTTCGGCCCGAGCGCCCAGAGCCAGAACGTCGTCGCCGTCCACCGCGCCACGGGCCCGCTCGTGACGAAGGGCAGCCGCACCATTGTCGTCGCGGCGCACTATGACTCGCCGCGCGAGAACTTCCTCTACACGTCGCCGGTCGCCCCCTACCTCACGCTTGCCAGCAGGCTCAGCGTGCCGTGCTCGTTTGCTGTTGCCGTCTGCGCGCTCATTCAGCTCCTGGGATTTCTGCCCGCCCCCTTCCGCATTGTCGTGTGGATCGTCGGCATTCTCGCCTCCCTTCCCGCCATGCTTCCCGCCGTCGGTGCAATTGCCGAGCGGACGGCGCCGTGCACCGAGGGTACGAACGACAACAAGGCGGCCGTCGCCGCCCTTCTCGGCATCCTCGAGAACGTGCGTCCGAGCGGCGCCAAGCCGAAGGCCCGTCCCATTCCCGTCCCCGCCAAGCCCGAGGGCGACGAGACCGACGAGGCCGACGTGGCCGGTGAGACCGACGTTGCCCAGCGCGTGGACGACGCCCCGGCTCCTGCTCCGTCGCCCGTCGAGGCCGAGCCGGTCGTCGGCGTGCGCCACGGCGCCGAGGTTCTGAGGTCGCTCGGAATTCTCCCGGAGACCTGCGAGATCGACTACGTCACGCCGCCAGCGCCGGCAAAGCCGGAACCGGCCGCCGCGACCTCCGTCCCGGCTGACGAGACCGCCCCGATCGAGGCCTCCGCTGAGGGCACCGACGAGGTTGCCGAGGCCGAGACGACGCGCGAGGACCTGCTCTCCACGGGTCGCTTCAGGCTCGACATGGACGAGGAGAGCCGTGGCGTGGGCGAGAAGGACGCCTCGGGGCTCTCTGCGATCGACGAGGGCTTCGACCCCGACGCGACGCAGCCCGCCGCCCCCCTCGAGCGCCCGGACGCCCCCAGCGACCCCGAGTGGGGCAAGACGAGCTACCGGCCCCAGCTCTCGAGCGTCGCTCGCCGTGCCTCGCTCTTCGACCTCCCCGACCCCTCGGCCAACGAGGTCGACCCGTTTGCGACCGACCCCAACGCCACGCGCGTCCAGCCGTCCGCGCCCGCCTCGCCTGACGTCGTGGTTCCGGCCGACCAGCCCCTCGACACGATCTCGGCACAGGACGAGCCCGAGGAGCAGGACGCCCCCTCCGACAAGAAGTCCAAGAACCCCGTGCGCTCCCTGCTCGGCCGCCTGCGCGGGAAGGCCGCGCAGGCCGACGAGTCCGACGAGGGCGCCGACGAGCGCTCCGGTCGTCGTCGCGGCTGGCGCGGCGGTGCCGCCGCGCGTGGCGGCCTGCGCCTCGTGGGCGAGGACGACCAGGCGGACGAGGAGGCCCCGACCGACGAGGAGCTCCGCGACGCCGTGCTCGCGCTTGGCGACGACGAGCTGATCGCGCACGACATATGGTTCGTCGCCCTCGGCGGCTCCGCGCTCGACCACGCGGGCATGCGCTCGTTCCTCGCGCGTCACCGCTCCGAGATTAGGGGCTGCTTCGTCGTGAACCTCGACTGCGTGGGCGCGGGCCGCCTCGTGACCCTCAAGAACGAGGGCCTCGAGGAGACGCGCCGTGCGGACCGCAGGCTGACGAGGCTCCTTTCCGGCGCGGCCGCAGATCTCCACGTGGAGCTCGGCCAGGAGACCCACGACTGGGCCGACACCGACGCCACCCCCGCCATGCGCTCGTCGCTGCGCGCCGTCACCGTCATGGGCCTCGACGACAACGGCCTCCCGGCCCTCTCGCGCACGCCCGAGGACACCATGGAGAACGTGAGCGGCGATCAGGCGGCTCAGGTCGCCGCGGTGGTCACGGAGATGATCCGTCGCTCGTAGGTTGTGTTCTCGCGTCTAGGGGACGCGGGCTCGCCCGGCGTGGCCGACTGCCGGGGGACGTCCGCCACGGAGCGGGTCGCCCCCTCTCGGCAGGCACCTCGGTGCGCTCGCCCTTCTCGTCCCGTCAGGGGAGGGCTGCCCGCGCGGTCGTGCCTGACCCTCTGTTGCCACATGTCTCACGTTGGACCTCCCGTCTCTTGGAGTTGGGAGGTCCAACGCTACTCAGGGGCGCTTTCACGAGGCTGTTCGGTGGCTGCCCCCCGGCTTTCACGGGACTGACAACACGCTGTCACCCCTTGCGGAGGCCGAGGTAGGCCGTATGCCCGCGTCCGTCTTACGCGCGCCACGCCCTCCCGCCGCCCGCCGCGGCGCTCCGGCTCCTCACAGACCCTCCACGTTCTTCTCGCCCGGCGGGCCCTCCTCGTGTGGATTTGGCGCTCCTTGCCACCCGGCGCGACGGCAGGGTATACTTTTCAGCGCGCCGAACGAGGCGCACTGTGCGGGCATCGCCAAGTGGTAAGGCATCAGCTTCCCAAGCTGACATTCGCGGGTTCGAGTCCCGTTGCCCGCTCCAGACTGCACGGGGCCCCGGCCGGGGCCCTTTTTGTTGCCGCTCGCCGCCCCCGGGCGAGCCTGAGCGAAAGGAACCAGGGTGGCAGACATTCCTATGACGGACGAGGAGTGCCGTCTCGCGACCGAGCGCCTCTCCGACCAGCTCGACCTCTACGCGAACCTCCTCGTGAGAAAGGGTGTCGCCCTGCGCGAGGGCCAGGAGCTCGTTTTGCAGGCGCCCGTCGAGCGCGCCGACTTCGCGCGGCGCGTGGTGCGCGCGGCGTACCGCCACGGCGCCGGCCACGTGACCGTGATCTGGGCGGACGACGTGGTGAGCAGGCTCACCTACGAGAACTGCCCCCTCGAGTTCTTTGAGCACACGCCCTCCTGGCAGGTCGAGCAGCTCAACTCCCTCGCCGAGAACGGCGCGGCGTTCCTGTTCCTCGAGGGCCAGGATCCCTCCATGCTTCGCGGGATCGACCCGGCCAAGCCCGCCGCCGCCTCCCGCGCGCGCAACACCGAGTGCCGCTCCTTCCGAGACGGCATGGACTTTGGTCGCAACGCCTGGTGCATTGCCGGCGTGCCCGTGCAGGCCTGGGCGAGCGAGGTCTTCCCCGAGCTCTCTCCCGCCGAGGCCCTCTACCGCCTGTGGGTCCTCATTCTCGAGGTGTCCCGCGCCGACGGCGAGGATCCCGAGAGCGCCTGGGAGACCCACAACGCCTCCTTTGAGAAGACCAAGCGCTTCCTCAACGGCCACGCCTTCGACGCACTGCGTTACGAGGCGTCCAACGGCACCAACCTCACCGTCGGCCTGCCCAAGGGTCACATTTGGGACGGTGGCGCCGGGCGCACGCAGGACGGCGTCACGTTCTTCCCCAACATTCCGACCGAGGAGGTCTTCACCTCGCCCGACCGCACGCGCGCCGAGGGCGTCGTGCACTCGGCGCTGCCGCTCGTGCACGCCGGCCAGATCGTGCGCGACTTCTGGCTGCGCTTCGAGGGCGGCCAGGTCGTGGACTTTGGTGCCGAGCAGGGGCGCGAGGTCCTGCGCCACATTCTGGAGACCGACGAGGGCTCGCGCCGGCTCGGCGAGGTCGCGCTCGTGTCCAAGAACACTCCGATTCGCCAGAGTGACACTCTCTTCTACGACACGCTCTACGACGAGAACGCGAGCTGCCACCTGGCGCTTGGCATGGGCTTCCCCGAGTGTGTCGCCGGTGGCACCAAGCTCACCAAGGAGGGCCTGCTCGAGCGCGGCGTCAACCAGAGCGCGACTCACGTCGATTTCATGGTGGGCTCCGACGACCTCACCATTACCGGCGTCTGCGCCGACGGGACCGAGGTGCCCGTGTTCGTGAACGGTCAGTGGGCCTGGGAGTAGTAGAATTTCTTACGCGCGCCCTTAGCTCAGTTGGTAGAGCAGGGGACTTTTAATCCCAAGGTCCAGGGTTCGAACCCCTGAGGGCGCACCACGGCAGCCTGCGGGCCGGACGTTCTTCTCGGACGTCCGGCCCATTTTGTTTCAAAAAGGAGTCTCTTCTCGCCGCCGCGGCACCCAAGGCCTATAGTCAGCCTCGTCAGACAGCCGCGGGTCAATAGCCCGCGCCCGCTCAACTACTGAGGAGGCCAACGTTGATGAACGTTCACAGCGCGCTCGTGCCCGCTGCGGCCCTCCTCCCCGCCAACCGTCAGATGCGACGAATCTAGCCCGCGACGTTTTCGGGCCCGCGCGCCGCGCCGTGGCCGACGTCGTCGGGTTGACGCATGCTCACAAACACGCTCACGTGAAAGGAAAAACCATGGCAGAGAAGGAAAAGGTCGTCCTCGCGTACTCCGGCGGACTGGACACGTCCGTCATCGTCAAGTGGCTGCAGATCGAGAAGAACCTCGACGTGATCGCCATCTGCGGCAACGTCGGCCAGGACGAGAAGGACCTCTCCTGGATCAAGCAGAAGGCCCTCGACATGGGCGCCATCGCCTCCGAGGCCATTGACATGCGCGCCGAGTACGCTGAGAAGATCCTCTCCAAGGCGATCTGGGCCAACGGCAAGTACGAGGGCGTCTACCCGCTGCTCTCCGCGCTGTCCCGCCCGCTGATCTCCAAGCACCTCGTGGACATAGCCCACCAGTACGGCGCCAAGTACATTGCGCACGGCTGCACCGGCAAGGGCAACGACCAGGTGCGCTTTGAGACCTGCATTCGCGCGCTCGACCCCGAGCTCGAGATCATTGCCCCCGTGCGCGAGTGGGACCTCACCACGCGCGACTCCGAGATGGAGTGGGCCGAGGCCAACGGCGTGCCCGTGCCCACCACCAAGAAGAAGCCCTACTCCATTGACGACAACCTCTGGGGCCGCGCGATCGAGTGCGGCGTGCTCGAGGACACCTGGAACAAGCCGCCCGCGGACATTTGGACCATGACGGCCAACCTCGAGGACTGCCCCGCCGAGCCGGAGGAGGTCGTGATCTCCTTCGAGGAGGGCATTCCCACCGCCATCAACGGCGAGAAGATGGACCTTCTCAGCCTCATAATCAAGGCCAACGAGATCGCCGGCCGCAACGGTTACGGCCGCATCGACATGATCGAGGACCGCGTCGTGGGCATTAAGAGCCGCGAGTGCTACGAGTGCCCGGCCGCCCTCCTGCTCATTCAGGCGCACCAGACCCTCGAGCAGCTCTGCCTCGACGCCGAGACGCTCAAGCAGAAGGCGAAGATGGACGTGGAGTGGGCCTCCACGGTCTACCGCGGCCTGTGGTTCTCGCAGAACCGCAACGCGATCGATGCCTACAACGCCTACACGCAGAAGTACGTGACCGGCGACGTCCGCATAATCCTCTGCAAGGGCGGCCTGTTCGTGGACGGCGTGCGCTCCGCCTACAGCCTCTACGACTACAACCTGGCCACCTACGACGAGGGCGACTCCTTCGACCACTCCGCCGCCGAGGGCTTCATCGTCCTTCACGGCCTGCAGTCCAAGACTTGGTCCAAGGTCCAGGGTCCCGGCTCCGGCCTCCAGCCCGTCCACTAGTCTGTAAATTGGGGACAGTCCCCAATTTACAGAGGGCACGACGCCAGCGCGTTTCACGAGAAACGGCCGGCCGGGAGGCGCTCCCGGCCGGCCGTCTTCAGGCAAAGGCAGTATTTGGCCGGCCCTGTGTCACTTCAGGGCTCATGTGAGGTGCTCTGGGCGGCCCCCTCAGGACGTGGCGACCGGCGTGAACGACTCAACTGGGCAAACACGGCTGGCGGTAGCGAGGCCGCTCCCGAAGCGGGCATGTACCACCTCACGCGAGGGCCAAAGTGACACAGGCCGCCCGCTCTCACGCCTTTGGTACGGGGAGTGCCCGTGGACGCGCGAGCTCTGAGGTAATCTTAGAGGCACGGACGACGGAAGGAGCCATTATGGCGCTGTGGGGCGGCAGGTTCGAGAAGGGCGTGGACCAGTTCACGCAGGAGTTCGGCGCGAGCCTCGAGGTCGACAAGAACATGGCGGCCCACGACATCGCCGGCAGCCGCGCGCACGCCCGCATGCTTGCTGAGCAGGGCATAATCTCGGCCGAGGACCAGGCCGCGATCGACGCCGGCCTCGCCGACATTGCCGCGCAGATCGAGGACGGCACCTTCGTCTGGGACGTCAACGACGAGGACGTCCACATGGCTGTGGAGGGCGCGCTCACCCGCGCGATCGGTGCGCCCGGAGGACGCCTGCACACGGGTCGCTCTCGCAACGACCAGGTGGCCACCGACATTCGCCTGCTCGCCAAGGAGCTCTGTGATCAGCTGCTTGCCGGTAACGTCGCCCTTCGTCGCGTCCTGCTCGACGCGGCGGACAAGAACCTCGACGTCGTCATGCCCGGCTACACGCACCTCCAGCACGCGCAGCCCGTGCTGCTCTCGCACCACCTGCTCGCGTACTTCTGGATGTTCGCACGCGACTTCACGCGTCTCGCCGCCGCCCGCGACGCCGCGGACGCCAACCCGCTCGGCGCGGCGGCCCTTGCCGGCACCACCTACCCGCTCGACCGCGCCCGCACCACGGAGCTCCTGGGCTTCTCGCGCGCGATCCCCAACTCGCTCGACGCCGTCTCCGACCGTGACTACCTGCTCGATCTCGAGTACGCCTGCGCCGTGAGCATGATGCACCTTTCGCGCCTCTGCGAGGAGATCGTGCTCTGGAGCTCCACCGAGTTCGGCTTCATCACGCTCTCTGACAGCTACTCCACCGGCAGCTCCATCATGCCGCAGAAGAAGAACCCCGACTTTGCCGAGCTCACGCGCGGCAAGTGCGGTCGCGTCTACGGCGACCTCATGGCGCTGCTCACTACCATGAAGTCGCTTCCGCTGGCCTACAACAAGGACCTCCAGGAGTGCAAGGAGGGCCCGCTCGACGCTGCGCGCACGCTCAGCGACTGCATGGAGATCGCCGCCGGCATGATCGAGACCATGACCGTCAACGCGGACGCCATGCTCGCCCAGGCGGGCACGGGCTTCTCGGCGGCAACCGACGTGGCCGACTACCTGGCCAAGAAGGGCATGCCCTTCCGAGAGGCGCATCGCGTGGTGGGCGAGCTCGTGCTTTACTGCGAGAAGCACGGCAAGGGCCTCGAGGACCTCACGGCGGAGGAGTTTGCCGCGGCGAGCCCGCTCTTTGAGGCGGACATCGCGCGCGACCTTGATCCGGCGGGCATCGCCAACGCGCGCGTGACCTACGGCGGCACCGGTCACGATGCGGTTGTCGTGCAGCTTGGTGAGGCTCGCGCCACGCTCGAGAAGGACGCGTCCTCGCTGGCGTAGAACCGCGCTTTTGATCCCTGCCTCGGGCCCCTTGTCCGGCCTTCGCGGGTTGCCTGTCATCGCGACCGTTCAAGAGGCCATCGCTTCGGTGGGAAGCGATGAACCGGCGACGATCGAGCTGCTTGCGGACGTTACCGGCGAGAAGCAGATGATATTTGTGAAGCCGCAGGTCGACATCACCGTCGATTTGGCCGGCTTCACCTATACGGCTTCGGCAGACGAGGCTGTGCATATCGGTGCCGCGGACGTGACGCTGACGCTCAAGAACGGCACGATCGAAAACTACGCTGAGGGCAACTACAGCGACGGCCTTTACGCCTTTGAGGAGAGCAACAACCTCAACCTCACGCTCGACGGCGTCAAGCTGTCCTCGCGCACCCAGACGCTCGCCGTCCAGGGGATGACGTCGAACTCCAACGTGACGATTCGCAACAGCACGCTCTCCAGCGCAGGGGTCGGCATCTACTATCCGCCCAAGTCGGGCACGCTCACCATCGAAGGCAGCTCGATCACCGGTACGACGGGCATTGTGCTCAAGGGCAGCACCCTCGTGGTGAAGGACGGCTCGACGATTCACGGCACCGGCAAGAACAAGGTTCCGGATGACTACTACACGGGCACCATCGGCGGAGAGGGATTCAACGACACGGGCGACGCTCTGTACGTTGAGAGCGGCTACAACGACCGCCCGATCGTCGTGGACGTCCAGGGTGGCATCTTCACGAGCGATAACGCCTTTGCAGTGCGCTTCTTCCAGAAGGAAGGAGAGCAGACCACCCATGAGCGCACGATTGAGATTTCTGGCGGTACCTTCTCGAGTGATGTTTCCGCGTTCCTCGCGGATGGCATGGTGCAGGACGAGGAAGGCGCCGTTGTTGTGCCGCCCGACGTCGCCACTGTCAACGGCGTGGCTTACAAGTCCTTCGAGGAGGCCGTTGCTGCGGCCCAGGACGGCCAGACCGTGACGCTGCTCACGGACGCCAAGACCACGCCCATCGTGGTGGACAACGGCATCACCATCGATCTCGGCGGCCACAAGCTCTCACTTACGGGGACGGGCAACAAGGACGAGGTTGGCTTGTTCCTTACGAGCGGTTCTAGCACAATCAAGAACGGCACGATTTACGACGGTCGTGGTGCGGTGCGCACGTTCTCCATCATCGTTGACGGTCGGGACACGGCGCTTACTACACAGGATTTGACGCTTACTGTACTGGTTCCGGAGGATTCCGCCGACAACTATCCGCTGCGCGCCCAGAACGGTGCCGCGCTCACGCTCAATAGCGGCACGACCATCAACGAGGATAACGACAATGGCACCCGTCAGGGTTACACCTATGGCGTGACCGTATACGGAAACAGCACCGAGCATGCAGTCGACCCCGCGACGGCGACCACGCTCGTCGTGAATGACGGCGTGACGGTGAGCTCCGGCGCGTTCGCCGTGAGCGGCAACGCTGGCGGATCGTACGAGAACACCGTCATGACCATCAACGGCGGTACCCTTGAGAGCACAATGGGCGCCGCGATTTACCATCCGCACTATGGCCGTCTCGTCGTGAATGGCGGTGTCATCCAGGGTCTGGCCGGTATCGAGATGCGCGCTGGTGAGCTTGAGATTGCCGGCGGCCTCATCAAGGGCGGTGACGGCGAGTTCACCTATGTGCCCAACGGCGGTGGCAGCACATCCGATAACGTCGCTCTTGCGGTGATGCAGCACAGCACAAAGCTCCCCATCAAGATCGATATCTCAGGCGGCACCTTCGAGGCTACCGAAGCGTTTGCCCAGATGAATGTTCAGAAGAACGAGCAGGAGGCGGTGCGTAAGATTGACCTTTCCATCGCCGGCGGAGAGTTCAAGGGCGGCATCTACTCCGAGAACTTCAAGGACGTCGACGGCAAGGGCTTCGTCTCCGGCGGGTCGTTCAGCGACCGCGCGGTTGGTGACTTCCTGGCGCACGACGCTGCGGTGGCTGTGAACGACGGCGAGACGCCTTACGACATCTTCCCCTCCACGGACGAGGCCCTTGAAAACGGCGGCGCGCACGCCGTCGTTGACAGGCAGGGAAACACCTGGGTGTTTGCCGACAAGGACGCCGCTTCCAGCTTTGCTGGCGAGAACGGCTCCACGGTCAAGACCGTCACGCACACGGCGACTTTTGACGACTGCCTCCCCACGACGGCGAACACGGTCGTCGAGGTTGAGAACGGCTCGCCCGTGACGAAGCCGACCGATCCCGTGTGCGAGGGTTGGAAGTTCCTTTGTGCGAGGGTTGGAAGTTCCTTGGCTGGTATGAGTTTGCGAATGGCTCCTATGCGGCCGAGCCTTACGACTTTGCGGCCCCCGTTCGCTCGGATCTGACGCTTTACGCCAAGTGGGAGCAGATTGAGGAGGAGCCTGAGGTGACTCCGCAGAATCCGTCAGAGTCCGAGAAGGACGACGGGCTCGCCCAGACCGGCGACGTCACGAGCTTCCTGCCTGTGATCGTCGCAGGCGCGGCCGGCCTCACTGCGGCAGCCGGCGCGCTGACCCTGCGTCGTCGCAGCAAGTAGTTCTTCTCGCCAACGCGAGTCCTTTGTGGGGCGGTCCGGACTTGGTTCGGGCCGCCCCGTTCTTGTCGCCCGCCTGCGGTAGAATCGAGGGGTCAGTCGCGCAAGACGCCGAGGAGGCCCCGCATGATCGATCGCTACACCCGTCCCGAGATGGGCCATATCTTCTCGCTCGAGAACAAGTACGCCATCTGGCAGGAGATCGAGGTCCTGGCCTGCGAGGCGCACGCCGAGATGGGCAAGATCGGCATCACGTGCGAGGAGGCCGCCTGGATTCGCGAGCACGCGGACTTCAACAAGGAAGAAGTCGACGCCATCGAGGCCGTGACCAACCACGACGTTATCGCCTTTCTCACCAACATGGGCGAGTACATCGACCGCGACGTCCCCGAGGGCGAGCCCAAGCCGTCGCGCTGGGTCCACTTTGGCATGACGTCCTCCGACCTCGGCGACACCGCCCTCTGCTACCAGCTCGTCCAGGCAACCGACATCCTCATCGAGGACTGCCGCCGCCTCGGCGAGATCTGCAAGCGCCGCGCCTTCGAGGAGCGCGACACCCTCTGCGTGGGCCGCACGCACGGCATCCACGCCGAGCCCATGACCTTTGGCATGAAGTTCGGCAGCTGGGCGTGGGAGCTCAAGCGCGATTACGACCGCCTCAAGGACGCCCGCGCCAACGTGGCCTTTGGCGCCATCTCCGGCGCGGTGGGTACCTACTCCTCCATCGACCCGTTCGTGGAGGAGTACGTCTGCGAGCACCTGGGTCTGGTCCACGACCCGCTCTCCACGCAGGTCATCTCGCGCGACCACCACGCATACCTCGCCGGCGTCCTGGCCACCACGGCGGCAACCTGCGAGCGCATCGCCACGGAGATCCGCAACCTCCAGAAGACCGACACCCTCGAGGCGGAGGAGCCGTTCCGCAAGGGCCAGAAGGGCAGTTCCGCCATGCCGCACAAGCGCAACCCGATCACCGTGGAGAAGGTCTGCGGCCTCTCCCGCGTGGTGAAGGCCAACGCGCAGGTTGCCTTTGACAACGTGGCGCTCTGGCACGAGCGCGACATTAGCCACAGCTCCGCCGAGCGCGTGGCGCAGGCCGACAGCTTCATTGCCCTCGACCACATGTTCCAGTGTCTCACGCGCATCGTGGACGGCCTGATTCTCTACCCGGCGCAGATGCTTGCCAACCTCAACAAGACGCGCGGCCTGATCTTCTCCTCCAAGGTCCTTCTCGCCCTCGTCGAGACGGGCATCACGCGCGAGCAGGCCTACGCCATCGTGCAGGAGAACGCCATGGCCACGTGGCGCGAGGTCCAGCAGTGCGCCGGCGGCACCACGTTCCGCGAGAAGCTCGAGGCCGACCCCACGTTCCGCGAGAAGCTCGAGGCCGACCCGCGCTGCACCGTGCCGGCTGCCGAGCTGGACCGCATCTTCGATCCCCGCGCCTTCCTCACGCGCGCCGGCGTGGTCTTTGACCGCCTGGAGCAGCTGAGCTTCGACTAAGGAGAAGAACGTGCACTTTGACTACACCCCGCGCGGCGTCTGCTCGCGCGCGATTCACATTGACCTCACCGAGGACGGCTCGACCATAGAGCAGGTCTCCTTCGAGGGCGGCTGCAACGGCAACCTCAAGGCCGTGAGCAAGCTCGTCGCCGGCCACCCCGTCGACGAGATCGTGGGCATCCTCGCCGGAAACACCTGCGGCCCGCGCCAGACCTCCTGCGCCGACCAGCTCGCGAGGGCGCTCACGGAGGCCTCGGCAAGCGCTCGCGCCTAGCCCAGCCATGCGCGCCCCAAAGCTCACGCGTCGCTCGTTTCTCAAGACGGCCGCGGCCGGCACGGCCGTCGCGGCTGCCGTGGGTGTGCTCTCCGGCTGTACGCACGACGGCAGCGAGGAGGTCTCTGACCCCGTGGTCGTCGACGAGGACTCCGCCGAGGACATTCTCGAGACCTTCGAGTCCGTCGACCCGACGCTCGTGGAGGAGGCCGTCTGGTCGTTCCCGCTGGGCAACGTTCTGCACCCCGCCGAGGGAACTTGGATCCCCGTGACCACCGCCGGCTCCTCGGCCACGCCCATGGTGAAGGCCTCCGCGCTCTCGCTCGCCTCGGGCCAGCTCGTCGAGGTCGTCTCCGAGCCGGTCGGAAAGGGCACGACCAGGGTCATATACGACGCGCGCTGCTCCGACTATGCCTACGCGTGGGTGGAGCTCGACCTGCACTCGCGCGACTGGGCCCTCTACGCCGCGCCCTTCTCGGGCGGGACGCTCAGCGGAGAGGCCGTCACCCTCTGGGAGGGCGACAAGGACTTTGACCCGGCACCGTTCGTCGTCTCCGAGCGAACGGTCGTCTGGCAGGTGCAGCCCTCGACGAGCGGGTCGCGAACCACGGAGCACTCGTCCTGCTACGTCTGGCACCTGGGCGACAGCGACGCCAAGGCCGTGGTCGAGTCGCCCGGTCGCTTTGCCACCGCGCCGGCCCTGTCGGGCGACGCCGTCGTCCTCGCGCCCCGCGTGCGCGCCGACGAGGGCGTGTACTACGGCGTGACGGCCTACTCGCTCTCCGACGACCTCGAGACGCGCCTCGACCAGCTCGTCATGCCCCAGAATGTTCGCCCGTTCAGGGCCACGCGCGTGGGCGAGCGCTTTCTCGTCTCGGTTGAGGCAAGTTACAGCACCGGCGGCCTGCTCGGTCGGATGGGGACCTACGTCGGGACGGCGGACGGGTCCTTCTTCCGCCTCAATCGCGAGCCGTCCGAGGTCGGCTGCGGCCACGGCGACGTGGTCATACTGAAGAGCCAGGCCTCGTACTTTGTCATTGACCTCGCAAAGCGCCAGTACGCGGTTCTCGCCTCCGCCGACCGCGCGGTGGACTACGGTGACTACCCCGCGCGCTCCGGCGAGTGCGACCTGTTCGTCACCTTCGCGACGGTCAAGGACGCCGACACGGGCTACCCGGCCACGGTGGCCGTACGGACCTTCCGCCTGTGAGGTCGCATTGACCCCCTCCCGGTGGGGTACACTAAAAGCACTTACGGGCCGAGTTTGGGCAACGCGAGAAAAACCGAGGAGGCCAAGATGGCTTCAGAAGAGAAGAAGATTCTGCTGGTCGAGGACGAGAAGACGATTCGCGACGCGGTCGCGGCCTATCTCGAGCGCGAGAACTACATTGTGCGCGGGGTCGGCGACGGCCAGAGCGCGGTCGAGGAGTTCGAGAAGCACACCTTCGACCTCGTGATCTTGGACCTCATGCTCCCCAAGCTCTCCGGCGAGCGCGTCTGCCGCGCCATTCGCGAGACGTCCAACGTGCCGATCATTATGCTCACCGCGAAGGGCGAGGTGGAGGACCGCATAATCGGCCTCGAGCTCGGTGCGGACGACTACCTGATCAAGCCCTTCTCGCCCCGCGAGCTCGTGGCTCGCGTGCGCGCCCTGCTGCGCCGCGCCCACACCGAGACGGAGCCCGCCCTCGAGACCCTGGACTTTGGCGACCTCGTGATCGACATTTCCGGCCACAAGGTCCTCGTGGAGGGCTCCGAGGTCGACCTCACCGCCTCCGAGTTCAAGCTCCTCACCACGCTGGCGCGCTACCCGGGCCGCGTCTACACGCGCATGGAGCTCGTCGAGAAGGTCCTCGGCTACGACTTCGAGGGCTACGAGCGCACCATTGACTCCCACGTCAAGAACCTGCGCGCCAAGCTGGGCGACGACCCGCGCAACCCGCGCTGGCTCTACACCGTGCACGGCGTCGGGTACCGCTTCGAGGCGCCCGAGAAGCCGGCCGACGCCGCCAAGTAGGACGCCATGTCCGCACGATTCGTCACCGGGGAGCGGGCGCGCGCCGAGGAGAGCGGCGAGCGCCCCTCCTCTTCGTATGGCAGCTGGAACACCATAAAGCGCCGCCCCAAGCGCGGCCGTCCCTACGTGACGAGCCTCACCTTCGCCTTCGCCCTCACGGCGATCATGACGGCGCTCGTGCTCGTCGTCGTTCTCGCCATTGTCTGGGAGCCGCAGTTCATGGCGTACACGCGCCAGAACATGCAGGCCCTCGCCGACTCCACGGCGGAGGCGATCTCGGAGGCGTACGCGGAGGCGGGCGAGATGAACGAGGAGGTCGCGGCCGTTGCCGGCTCCGCCTCGGCCGTCTCGTCCGAGATCGTCGTGCAGGTCGCCACGACCGACGGAGAGATTCTCTATGACGACACGTGGGCGGTGAACTCGCGCCGTCCCGGCGAGGCGCGCATTCCGGCCACCATGCCGACGGAGGAGAACGCGACGGTGAGCTCCGCCATAACCGCACCCAGCGGCAAGATCGTGGGGTCCGTGCGCCTGTGGGCCCTCGGCTCCGAGGCCCTGCTGACCAAGGCTGACGCCGTCTTCAGGACGAACTCCTACGGCGCGATCGCGACAGCCGCGGCGATCGCCGCCCTTCTCGCCTGCGTGATCGGCTTCTTTGTGTCCCGCGCCATCTCGCGGCCCATTCAGCGGATCACCTCCACCGCAAAGCAGATTAGAAACGGCGATTTGACCGCGCGGTCCAAGGTCACGGGCACCGACGAGGTCGGTCAGCTCGGCGAGACCTTCGATGACATGGCCGGGACGATCGAGCGCGACCTCAAGCTCGAGCACCGCCTCACCGGCGACGTCGCACACGAGCTGCGCACCCCGCTCATGGCCATGCAGGCGACGGTCGAGGCCATGCAGGACGGCGTGCTCCCGGCCGACGACGAGCACTTCGAGGTCGTGGCCACCGAGGTACGCCGTCTTTCTCGCCTGATCGACGCCATGCTCAAGCTGTCGCGTCTCGAAAACGGCACGACCGAGCTCAAGACCGAGCGGACCGACCTTGTCTACCTGGTGAAGAGCCTGGTCTCCTCGCAGCACCAGCTCTTCCACGAGCGCGGGCTTCACCTGCGCTTTGTTGACGAGACGCCGCACGGTGAGCTCTATGCCGACGTCGACCCGGACCTGCTGCGCGAGGCGATCGTCAACCTCATGAGCAACGCCATGCGCTACACCAACGCGGACGGCTGGGTGAAGGTGTCGCTCAGGCAGGACCGCTCCGACGTGCTCATTGCCGTCCAGGACACTGGCATTGGCATTGCCAAGGAGGACATTCCCCAGACCTTCGCGCGCTTCTGGCGCTCCGACGTGAGCCGCGAGCGCGTGTCCGGGGGCCTGGGCGTTGGACTGGCCATAACCAAGGAGATCGTGGACCGCCACAACGGCACGATCCTCGTGGAGTCCGAGCTGGGGCGCGGCACCACGTTCACGCTGCGAATCCCCCTGCGAAGCCCCAAGCGCGCGCAGGAGCGGTAGCGTATACTGAACCGTTGTGGCTTAACGCTGAGGAAAGGTGGCCGGAATGGCTGAGATGGAACTGCGCCCGGACTCGCACGGCAAGGTTCGCGACATTTACGACTGCGGCGACAGCCTGCTCATGGTGGCGTCGGACCGCATCAGCGCCTATGACTTCATCCTGCCCGACGAGATTCCCTACAAGGGCGAGATTCTCACGCGCATCTCCGCGTTCTGGTTCGAGCGCTTCGCCGACCTCATTCCCAACCACATGATCTCCTGCGACGTGGCCGACCTCCCCGAGGAGTTCAAGCCCTACGCCGACTACCTCGCCGGCCGCTCCATGCTCGTGAAGAAGGCGCAGACCGTGCCGATCGAGTGCATTGTCCGCGGCTACCTCACCGGCTCCGGCAAGAAGACCTACGACCAGGACGGCACCGTCTGCGGGATCAAGCTGCCGGACGGCCTCACCGAGGCCTCCAAGCTTCCCGAGCCGATCTTCACCCCCTCCACCAAGGCGGAGCTCGGTGACCACGACGAGAACATTTCCTTTGAGCGCTGCTGCGAGATCGTGGGCACCGACGTTGCCGAGCAGCTGCGCGACGCCTCGCTCGCGATCTACAAGGCCGCGGCCGACTACGCGGCCACCCGTGGGATCATAATCGCCGACACCAAGTTCGAGTTCGGCTTCATTGACGGCAAGCTCACGCTGATTGACGAGTGCCTCACGCCCGACTCCAGCCGCTTCTGGCCCGCCGAGGGCTACGAGGAGGGCAAGGTTCAGCCCAGCTACGACAAGCAGTACGTCCGCGACTGGCTGCGCGCCAACTGGGACATGACCGGCGAGCCGCCGCGCATTCCCGCCGACGTCATTCAGGGGACCTCCGATCGCTACCAGGAGGCCTTCCAGATCATAACCGGCAGCGCCTTCGCGCCCGCCCGTACCCAGTAAGGAGTCATATGTCTCTGCGTGACACCATTGAGGGCGCTCTCCAGGAGGCCGAGGGCAACGCCGTCGGTCGTCCCAAGAAGGAGGCCGAGGCCGTCTCCTCCGAGGAGAAGAAGGGCTTCGTGCGCAGCTCCGTCACCAAGGCGCGCCCGGCGCGCGAGGCCGCCGCGTCCGTGCGAACCGGCTCCAAGCCGCAGTCGCAGGGCCTCTTCGGCGGCTCGGAGAGCAAGGAGGAGAAGCGCGACCGCAAGCGCCGCGAGCGCGAGGAGGCCGACCTCCGCAGCCGTGCGTATGACCTCGTGCTGAAGGGCATGCCCGAGTACCGCAAGTCCGACAAGATCTTCTGGGTCGTCGTGGGCGTGGGCATGGTCTTTGCCGTTGCCTCGCTCGTCGGCATGTACGCGTTCGGCGAGGTGACCGACATAACCACGACCCAGGGTATGGTCGCAACAGCCACGCTCGTGATCGCCTATGCGTTCATAATCGGCGCCATAATCTTCGACTTCGTCAAGCGCCGCCCGTACCGCAAGCGCGCGCAGGCCCAGGTCAGCGCGCTCACCGAGAAGAAGCTCGCCGAGCTCTTCGAGCAGGAGCGCGCCGCGCAGCTCGAGCGGCGGGCCGCCAAGGAGGCCAGGCGCTCGAAGAAGTAGCCTAGTGCTCGTCTGTGCCCGGTGATAGAATGTCACCTACGCCTTCGTAGCTCAGGGGATAGAGCACCGCTCTCCTAAAGCGGGTGTCGGCCGTTCGAATCGGCCCGGGGGCACCAGTAGATTCGCAGGCCAGAGGTTCTTGTCGCCTCTGGCCTGCCTCGTATTTTGGCGCGCGCCAAGAAACGCGTACCGCCCGCGACGGGAGCGGCCGCCGGCCGGCCACGAAACACGAGGTTCTGGGTTTTCGAGCGTTCCGTGTCGACGAGACCGCCGATTCAGAGACAAACCAGCTGGTTTTGGGCAACAGGACTTATTCGGGCAGGGAGAGAAGTACCTCTGGGAGGCCGATCTTCCACGTTCTGAAAGGTTGTGGGCAACAAGCTTGATGTATTTCTCGCTTGTGCATCAATAATTTGACCCAAAACAGCAAGGATGGACTGCGAAACGAGAGTGTCGCGAGCGCGGGCCCGAGACGACGTGCTGCGCGCACGATGCTCGGGAGACGTCGCACAAAAAAGAGCCGCCGGGCGAGAAGCCCGACGGCTCGTGAGCGCTACTGGCTGACGCCGGCGCCGTTGCCTATGTCGTCGCCCGAGGGCTCGGTGGGCTCCTGCGTCTGCTGCGCCTCGGTCGTGAGGGTGATCGTGGTCCCGTACGGCGCGGAGCCGGAGTGGGACTGCGAGACGACGATTCCGTCTTTCGGCCCGCTTATGTTGACGACGAAACCGCTGTTCTTGAGCGCGGTGCTCGCCTGGCTTCCCGTCCACCCGACGACGTTGGTCACGTCGACGTACTGCACGCCCTTGGAGACGGTAATGGTCACGGTGGAGCCGGTCGCCGCGCTCTCGCCGACGCCGGGGTTGACGTCAATGACCGTGCCCTCGGGCGAGGAGGAGTAGCTCTCGTTGACGCTGACGACGAAGCCCTCGTCCTCAAGCCGCTTCTTGGCGCTCGACTGGGAGTCGCCGATTACGTTGGGAATGACCTTCTGGCTGGCGCCACTGGAAATGTGGTAGGTGATCACCGTGCCGGCGTCGACCTTGGCGCCCGGCTCGGTGTCCTGCGAGGAGACGCGACCCTCCTCGATCTCGTCGCTCTCCTCGTCGGTGCCGCGGTTGCCGGCGAGGTTGGCCTCCTTGAGGGCCTCCTCGGCCTCCTCCTGCGTCTTGTTGCGCAGGTCGGGAACCTCAACCTGCTCTATGGGCGTCGGGCCGTTGGAGACCTTGAAGTTGATCGTGCTCCCCTCCGGCATCTCCCGGTACGCCGCGGGGTCCTGCTCGCAGACCTTGCCCTTCTCGACGCTGTCGTTGTAGGTGTACTCGGGCTCGCCCGGCACGAAGCCGGCCTCGGTAATGGCCTCCTCGGCCTGCTCCACGGTGAGGTTGGCAAGGTTGGGCACCGTCTTCATGGCTGTGCCCGAGCCAAGCACCGCGACAATGGCGACTATGGCGAGAATGGCGGCGATCACGCCACCGGCCACGGCGAGCATGACGTTGCGCTTGTGCTTGCGCTGGCGCTCGGCCTCCTCCTCGGCGGCCTGGGCCGTGGCGCTCTGGGCGTAGAAGCGGCCGGTCCGCTCGGTGCGGGGCATGGTGGCGGTTCCGCCCATGACGGGCGTGGCGCCGCGGTCGAGCTTGTTGGTCGCCTGCACGGGGAGCACGGAGGTCGCGGTGTTGACCGCCTGCATGCGCCCGGCGAGGTAGTCGCGCAGCGTGCGGGAGAGCTCGTCGGCGGTCTGGAAGCGGTCGGCGGGGTTCTTCTGCATGCACTTGAGGATTATCGCCTCGAGCTGCGGGTCCACGGCGGGGTTCAGCTGGCTGGGCGGCTTGGGCTGCTCGTTCACCTGCTTGAGGGCGACCGAGATCGCGTCGTCGCCCTGGAAGGGAACCTGGCCGGTTGCCGCCTCGTACATGACTATGCCGAGGGAGTAAATGTCGGTGGTGGGGCCGAGCTCCTTGCCCTGGGTCTGCTCGGGAGAGACGTAGTGAGCGGTGCCCAGGACGGAGTTGTCCTGCGTGAGGTGGCTGTTCTTGGCGCGGGCAATGCCAAAGTCCATGACCTTTATGTTGCCGTCGGGCTGGACCATTATGTTCTGCGGCTTGATGTCGCGGTGGATTATGTCGTGCCGGTGGGCCACCGAGAGCGCCTGCGCGATCTGCGAGCCGATCTGCGCGACCTTCTTGCAGTCAAGCGCGCCGTGCTTGCGTATGCCGCTCTTGAGGTCGGTGCCGCGCAGGTACTCCATGACTATGTAGTAGGTGTCGGCGTCCTTGCCCCAGTCGTAGACGCTCACGATATAGGGGCTCTGCAGGGCCGCTGCGGCCTGGGCCTCCTGCTTGAAGCGCGCCGCGAATGAGGGGTCGTTGGCGTACTGCGGCAGCATGGTCTTGATCGCCACCGTGCGCCCGAGCACCTCGTCGAGGCCGCGGTAGACCGTGGCCATGCCGCCCGCGCCGATCTTGTCCTGAACCTGGTAGCGCCCGCCAAGTAGCATTGCTGACATCGTCTCTCCTATCCCACGCGTAAGGCGTTCGTGTTGCTTCGTTTCGTGTTCCGTTTCACTGCCGCCGTCACCATCAGCTCACCGCCCCCGAGGTCTGCACCTGCAGCGACGTCGCGAGGACGCGCCCGGCGAGGCTCGCCGCGAGGCCCTCGACGTCGCTGCCCCGACCCTCGACGCAGACGGAAATGACCAGCGTCGGCTCGTCGTAGGGCGCAAAGCCTATGAAGAGCGAGTTGATGTTGCCACCCTCGACCTCGGCCGTGCCGGTCTTGCCTGCGACGCGCGTGCCCGACACCTGGGCGCTCGTCCCGGTGCCGTGCTCCACCACGGCGAGCATGGCCTCCTTGAGCTGGGTCGCCGTCTCGGCCGAGACGGCCTGGCCGAGCGAGCGCGGGGCGGTGGTGGAGGTCTCGACCCCCTCTGGAGAGAGCACGTGGCTCACCACGTAGGGGTCCATGGCTATGCCGCCGTTGGCGATTGCCTGAGCGACGACAGCGTTCTGCATGACCGTGGTCTGCGGTCCCGCCGGGCTCGCGTGCTGGCCCACGGGCTGGCCGCAGGCCGCCCACGCCGTCTCCCACTCCGTCATTTCGGCGGGGTCGGGCATGAGCGAGGCGAGGCTCGGGAAGTCCTGGCCGATCTCTTGGCCGTAGCCGAAGGCGTTGGCGTAGCTCACGAGCGCGTTCGACCCGACTGCGGTGCCGATCTGCGCGAAGGCGGTGTTGGCGGAGGCGGCGAAGGCGTCCTCCACCGTGGTCTCTCCGTAGTCGGCGCCGTGCATGTTGGTGACGGCAGCGCCGCCGATCTCGATCGAGGCCGGGGCACTCACCGCGGAGTCGAGCGTGGTGGTGCCGGAGTCGAGCGCGGCGGCGAGCGTGAGCGCCTTGAACGTGGAGCCGGGCGCGTAGAGCGCCTGCGTGGCGCGGTTCACGAGCTCACCGTTCGAGCCCGAGGAGATCACCTGGTCGAGCTCGTCGACGCTGTAGGTGGGCGAGGAGGCGCTCGCGAGCACGGCGCCCGTCTTCGGGTCGAGCACCACGATCGCGCCCGTGTAGCCCTCGAGCGCGGACTCCGCGGCGCGCTGGATCTGCGAGTTTATCGTCAGCTGGACCGTGGAGCCGGGCTGGGCGACCCCGGCGAGGGAGTAGAGGGCGCTCCTCCAGTCGGAGTAGTCCTTGCGGCCGGTGAGCGTCTCGTTCATGGTCGCCTCGACGCCGTCGGAGCCGTACTGGGTCGAAATGTAGCCCACGGTGTGGCGCGCCAGCGTGCCCTGCGGGTAGGAGCGCGTGTAGGTGCCGTCGGGCTGCTGCGTGCTCTCGGCGAGGGTCACGCCGTCGGAGGTTATGATCGCACCGCGCTGCACGTAGGCGCTGCGGGCAATGGTGTGGCTGTTCGACGGGAGGCTCTGTATGCGCTCCGCGTCGATCTGCTGTATGTAGGTCAGGTTGGCCACGAGCGCGGCAAAGAACAGCGAGAAGACCGTGATCAGCGCGGTGAGGCGCTTGCCCAGCGCAACGCGCCCGAGCACGCCCGACTCGGCGGTGGTGAGGCCAAAGCGCCCGCGCGCGTGGCTGCCGTGGACGACCGAGGCGGCGTGCGCCCCCACGGGGGCCGCCTGAGCCTGGCTCGCGAGCGTGAGGAGCGGGTCGCGCCGCGAGCTCTCGCGCTCCGTCGCGCTGCGCATTTCCGTCTCGCGCCCGGTGCCCTCGTCGCCGGCGCGCAGCAGCAGGCCGACGATCAGGAAGCTGGCGAGAAGCGACGTGCCGCCCTGGCTCATGAAGGGCAGCGTCACGCCGGTCAGGGGCAGGAGCTTGGTGACGCCGCCGACGATTATGAACGCCTGAATGGAGATCGCGCACGTGAGGCCGACGGCGGCAAACGCCGAGCAGTCGGACTTGGCGCGGGCGGCCGTCGCGAGGCCGCGCACGCAGAAGAGCAAGAACAGGATGAGAACCGCCGACGCGCCGAGAAGACCCATCTCCTCGCCGATCGCGGCGAATATGAAGTCGCTCTGGACGAAGGGAATCGTCGTGGACAGGCCGTTGCCGATTCCGCTGCCCACGAGCCCGCCGTCGGCGAGCGAGTAGAGGCCCTGGACGAGCTGGTAGCCGCCGCTCGAGGCCGCGGACCAGGGGTCGATCCAGATGTTGATGCGGTTCTGGACGTGGCCGAACAGGAAGTAGCACGCCACGCCGCCCACGGCGAGCAGAAGAAGGCTCACGACGACGTAGCTCGCGCGGCCCGTGGCCACGTAGATCATGATCACAAAGAAGGCGAAGAACAGAAGCGCGCTGCCGAGGTCGGTCTCAAAGACCACGACCAGCAGGCTTATGCCCCACATGACCAGAAGTGGCAGCAGCATGCGCAGGCGCGGCAGCGTGAAGGGCCCAAAGCGCCGCATGGAGGCGGAGAGCGCCTCGCGGTTTGCGGCCAGGTAGAACGCCAGGAAGAGCGTGATCGCTATCTTGGCGAACTCGCCCGGCTGGAAGCTGAAGCTGCCAATGTATATCCACAGCTTGGAGCCGTTCTGCTCGGTGCCCAGCAGCATTGGCAGGACGAGAAGGACGACGCCCGCGATTCCGATCGAGTACTTGTAGTCTGCCAGCGAGTCGAGGTCACGCACCAGCGCGAGCACGGCCACCATGGCCGCCACCGAGAGGAACAGCCACACGACCTGGCTCACCGCGGCGTCGGGGGCGAGCCTCGTGAGGAAAGTTATGCCCGTACCCGAGAGGGCGAACACTATGGGAAGGATCGCGGGGTCGGCCCCGGGGGCGAGGAAGCGAATCGCCACGTGCGCGGCCGCAAAAGCGGCGAACAGCCCGAGCGGGACCCCGAGTGTGGAGAGGCTCAGCTGCGCGCTCGAGTTCAGCACGTACATGGCATAGAGCAAAACGACCGGGACGGCGGCGAGGCAGAGCAGGAACAACTCGGTGTTCCTGCGGCCGTGGCCGTGGCGGCGCGTGGCTGCGGAGGGCAGCGGGGCGGACATGACGGAGGCCTCGACCTCCGAGCGCGACATGGCGCCGGAGTACCTTCTGCGTCTCACTGCTGCTCACCCCCGTCCGTCTCGGAGCGTGCCGTCTCGGCGATCTCGGCGGCACGGTCCTTCTCGGCGTTTATCTGGTCGTGGTAGGAGTCAATGACCTCGCGGCCCGTCTCCTCGTCCTCGACGCGAATGCCCTGGCGCAGCTGGTCCTGGACCGAGGCGGGCAGGTCGGAGAGCTCCACGGAGCTCGTCCCGACGAGCTCGTAGGTGGGAATGCCGAGGAAGCTGCCGGAGACGCCGCGGTACAGGCCCACGGTGGTCCCGTCGACGCCGAGGAACCACTCGCTGCGCACGAGCGCGGCGGCGAGCAGGACCGAGAGGGCGACGAGCGCCACGACGACGCCGCTCACGACGGAGGCGCGGCGGAGCAGGCGTCGGCGCGCGGCGTCGGCGATCCCGTCGTTCAGAATGTCGATCACGACGACCGTGACGTTGTCGGCCCCGCCGGCGGTGAGCGCGGCGGAGACGAGGTTGTCGGCCGCCTGCTGCGGCGTGACGCTCGAGACCGCGAGCGACTCGATCTCGGCGTCGGAGATCATGGACGAGAGGCCGTCGGAGCAGAGAATAATGCGGTCGCCGTCGTTGACCTCGAGCGAGAAGTGGTCGGCGTACATGTCGGGGTCGGACCCGAGCGCGCGGGTGATTATGGAGCGCGAGGGGTGCGTGCGTGCCTCGTCGGCCGTGATCTGGCCGGAGTCGACGAGCTCCTCGACGTAGGAGTGGTCGTGGGTGACGCGCACGAGCGTGCCCTGGCGCAGGACGTAGGCGCGCGAGTCGCCCACGTGCGCCACGGCCATTTTGTTCTTCTCAATCAGCACGGCGGTGGCGGTGCAGCCCATGCCAGGCTTGCCAATGCCCTGCTCAGCGGCCTCGATGACGGCCATGTTCGCCGCCTCGACGGAGGCGCCGAGAAGGACGTCGTCGGCGGTGCCGGGCGCCTGCTCGCCCACGGTCTCGACCGCGATCGAGCTCGCGACCTCGCCGGCGGCGTGGCCGCCCATGCCGTCGGAGACCATGAACAGCGGGGTGCGCAGGAGGAACGAGTCCTCGTTGTGGCCGCGCACCAGGCCGACGTCGCTGCGGGCGCCCCAGGAAATGAACTCGTTGGAGCCCGAGACGGCGTCCGCCCCGAGGCGGCCCTCGACGGGAATCTCGGCGCGGCCGGGGGCGTTCGTCGGCTCCTGGGCGGGGCCGATCTGTGCCTCGACGGACGTCATCCGCGACTCACTCGCATTATGGTGTCGCCGACCTGCACCTCGTCTCCCTCGCGCAGGGTGACGGGCTGGTCAATGACATGGCCGTTCACGAGCGTGCCGTTGGTGGAGCCCATGTCCTCGAGAACGAGCGCGGGGCCCTGCAGGGTGAGGCGCGCGTGCGTGGAGGAGACGTAGGGCTCGTCGATCACGACGTCGGAGGAGGGGGAGCGCCCGATCACGACCGGGCCGAGAATGTCGACGTGCAGGCCGCGGAGCGAGCGGGTGCCCTTCTCGACGTCAATCGCCCAGATCGCCGAGTCGCGGCGCTGGCCGCGCACCAGGCCGACGCCGGTGCGCATGACCGCGAACAAGAACAGGTACAGGACGACAACGAGCAGAATCCTGCCCGCAAACAGCACCAGCTCGATCATCTCGGGTTCTCCCTGAACTCGAGGTTCATGAGGCCGAGGGTTATGAGGTCGCCGTCGCGCAGCACGCACTCGCGTATGTCGACGTCGTTCACAAGGGTGCCGTTGGTGGAGCCGAGGTCAGCGATGTGCCAGTCGCGCCCGTCAAAGCTGAGCTCGGCGTGGCGGCGCGACACGTTGGGGTCGCGCAGGACGACGCCGGCCTGGGAGCGCTCGCGGCCTATGACGGTGGCCGGGGCGGTGGCGGTGTAGGTGCGGCCGGACTGGCGGTCGATCAGCAGGCAGGTCGCCGGCTGGGGCTCCGGCGCGGGTGCGGGCGCGGCGACAGCGGCAGCCTCGCCCACGCCGCGGCGAAGGTCCACGAGCGGGACGTTGCGGCGCTGCGTCTGCGGGACGGGAACGGAGCCGGGTCCCTCGCCGGGGACCACGACCGGGGCGGGGCCGCCCAGGGGGACCGGCATGGGGGTCGAGGCGGACGCCGAGGCGACGGGCATGGGCTCGACGACGTCGACGGGAATCACGTCCAGGCCGTCGCCGGCGGAGTGGCGCGCGGGGGCCGGGGCGGGCGCGGGAGCGGCCGCGTCG
>CASEQJ010000012.1 GCA_949290055.1 uncultured Olsenella sp.
CTCGGGTCCTGCTCGAGCTGGGCGAGCAGCGACTGCGCCGCCGTGCCGTACTGGGCGTCGACCGTCTCCATGGCGTCGGCAGCGCTGGCATCGTCGCCCGCGGCCTCGGCACCGGTCGCCTCGCCCGTCGCGGCGCTGCCCTGCGAGCCCGCCGTGCCTGCCGGCGCAAACCCGCCCGTCACCACAAACAGGGCGACCGCTGCAACGACCACGAGCGCCACCATGAGGACGATTGCGCGGACGCGAGAGGTCTGCTGCGCGTTAAATGCCACGGTTCCTCCCTACTCGGCAACGTGGGCCGTGCCGTCGGTATCGACCTCGACCTGCGGATGGCCCTCGGGCAGCGCGTAGGACGCGTCGTCGCTCGCCGTGTCGGCCGTCTGCTGGGCCGCGGCGTCCGCCTGCGCGCTCGCAAGCGAGCTCATGGCGGCCGAGGAGCCGAGCAGGTAGCCGATGATGACACCGAGCAAAAGCGCGATCGCCGTGATGACGAGCACCATCCAGAACGGCGGCGCCTGGCGCGCGGGCGCATCGGAGGCGGAGACGGCGTCCTCGGTCGCGGCGGTCGCACCGGCGGCGGGCACATCGGAGGCGGGGGCGGCACCCTCGTCGCCGGCGGTGTCTCCGGTCGCGGCAGTCGTCTCGGCACCAGGCGCGGCGACGGAGACGTCCTCTGCCGCTACCTTGCCCTCGGCCTCCTCCTCGAGCGCGAGCTCGTCATCAAAAAAGTCGTCAAACGCACGCTCCGTCATGCGGCACGCTCCTCTTGGGCGAGCTCGGCGCTCACCAGCTTTGTCGCGAGCACCAGCACATCGAGCGCTGCCTTGAGCTCGTCAACCGAGGGATAGGTCGGCGCGATGCGCAGGTTGGTATCGTCCGGATCGTTGCCGCCCGGCCACGTGGCGCCCGCCGGCGTGAGCGTGACGCCCATGTCGGCGCAAAGCTGCCAGATGCGCTTGGCCGAGCCGCGTGGGCCATCGAACGAGACGAAGTAGCCGCCACGCGGATGCGTCCAGCGCGCGCAGCCGAGGCCGCCGAGGCCCTCGGTAAGCTTCTCCTCCACCGCGGCGAAGCGCGGACGCAGGAATTCCGCATGCTTGGCCATGTGAGCCTTGACCGCATCCAGATTCGGCAGGAAGCGTGCGTGCATGAGCTGGTTCAGCTTGTTGGCAGAGATGAGACCCACCTGCAGCGTGCGGGCGACCTCCTCGACGTTTGCGGCGCTCGAGCCAAAGAAGGCGATGCCGGCACCCGGGAACGTGATCTTGGAGGTCGAGGCCACCTCGAGGATGCGGTCCTCGTTGCCGACCTCGCGCGCCACATCGTGGATGTTCAGGAGCTGGTCGCCCTCGTCAAAGAGGTCGTGCACAGCATAGGCGTTGTCCCACACGATACGGAAATCGGGTGCCGCCTTCATGACGGCAAGGCGACGGACCGTCTCGTCGGAGTACGTGATGCCCGTGGGGTTGGAGTACTTAGGCACGCAGAACATGCCCTTGATGGAGTCGTCCGAGGCGCACAGGTACTCGACCTGGTCCATATCCGGCCCCTCGTCGGTCATGCGCACCGGGATGTTCTCGATGCCGAGGTCCTGCGTAAGGCCAAAATGACGGTCGTAACCGGGGCTCGGGCAGAGCCACTTGATGCGCGGCAGCTTATACCAGGGGGTATGACCGGGCACGCCCTTCTCCCAGTAATGGATGAGGACGGACTGCATGATGTTCAGGCTCGAGGACCCGAGCACGATCGTCTGGTCGGCCGGAACGCCGAGGAAGGCGCCCGCAAGACGGCGGGCCGAGGGGATCCCCTCGAAGCAACCGTAGTTGGAGCAATCGATGCCCTCGTCGGTGAGGTCGGCGTCGCTCGTCAAGAGGTCGAGCATGGGACGCGAGATGTCAACCTGGGCCGGGCTCGGCTTGCCGCGCGCCATATCGAGCTTGAGGCCCTGGGCCTTGACCTCCTCCACCTCGGCTTTGAGGGACTCGATGGCTCGGGCGAGCTCGTCATCACCCATGCGCTCGTACACGTTGCGCGTGAGCTCCGCCTCGGTTTTCTCGTAATCTGTCTGCATGCACATGCCTCCCACCGTTTGGGGCGACGCTCGGCGCCGCCGGGACGGCCCTGCAGCCGCCCGGGCCCGCGCCCCGGAGGCACGGGTCAAAAAGTCAATCTGCACAAGTATAGCGGCAGGGCCGACTGGCTGACCGAACGGGCGTCCCGCGGTGGGATGTCGCAACGATATCAGCAGAAACGAACATAATCTGCGCACGAACGCGCGCTCCGCGGTCCCGGAGAGGCGGTGGCGTCCTTTAATTAACCCCCCATGGACAAAAACCGCCGCGAAATAATTAATGGCACCCCGAACGTGAGGCCATTTTCCCCAAAAGACGCCCCATAAGGCGCCCTCAATGGTCGCAGCGGACGCGACGACGCTCCCCGGCACACGCCTTATCTGGGAAAACGCGCGACGCCGCGCGCGACCGGGGAGCGCGGGGCCGTCCGGAGTAGGGGTCAATTATTATTTCGCGGCGGTTTTTGTCCACGGGTCGGCAGCCCGGCCCGCAACGACCCGCTCCGGCCGAGTGAGCGCGTCCTGCATCGGCGCCGCGGGGTAAGATAGGACGCGGCCGCCCCGTAAGCGGCCACGTTCGCCTGCCGATCCGACCCACCGAGGAGCACCATGACGTTCCAGAATCTGCAAACCGAGGCTTTCGGCGACCTCCAGCGCCTCGTGGACAGCCTTTTCACCGGCCGCGATGCCGTCGAGCGCCTCGACGTCATCGTGCAGGCGGAGCTCGCGGATCTCGACGCCGACCTACTCGAGGTGGTCAGCCTCCTGCCGCCCGGCCGCTACGGCCGCCAGCGCCTCTGCGATCAGCTCAACTCGGCGCTCGCCGCACACGGATGGGGCGCGGCCTACGGGACCGTGGAGTAGCGCGGAGAACCGCTAGCTTTTCTCCCGTCGCGCACCGCACGCAACGTGCATGTACAGCAGACCCACGAGCGCCGCCGAGGCGGAACCGGCCAGAATCGCCGTCTTTGCCGCCAAGAGCTCCGCCGGGATCTGTGTGAAGGCGAGGCCCGCGATAAGAATCGACATCGTGAAGCCGATGCCGCCGAGGATGCCCACGCCCACGATATGCCGCATGCTCACGCCGGTCGGCAGGTGCGCGATGCGCGTCTTGACCAGAAGCGCCGTCATACCCGCGATGCCAATGGGCTTGCCGAGGAGCATGCCCAGATACACCCCGATGGCCACCGGGTCGAACACAAGGGACAGCGGGTCGACGCCCACGAGGCGCACCTGCGCATTCACAAAGGCGAAGATGGGCAGGATGAGAAAGTTGACCGGCGTGGAAATGTAATGCTCGAGGCGCTGCAGCGGCGGCGTGACACGGTGCATGACGCGTTCGACGCCGCGAGCGGCGCGGGTGAAATCGTGCTGACCGAGGATGTGGACCTCGTCGTCAAAGCGGTCGTCGAGCTCGGGGAGCTTGGAGCCCAGCCAGCCAACGAGCTCGGAGGCGACGATGTCCGAGCGCGCCGGAATCGTAAACGCCAAGATCACGCCCGCAAGCGTGGCGTGCACGCCCGACTGGAAGAGGCAGAACCACAGCACAAGGCCCAGCGCCAGATACGGCGCCAGGCGGAAGCGGCGCCAGCGGTTGAGCACCACGAGCGCCGCCGTCACCGCCGCGGCGCACCCCAACCAGAACAGGTTGGGCGCGTGCCCGTAGAAAAGCGCGATGGCCGCGATGGCGAGCAGGTCGTCGGCGATGGCGAGGGTGGAGAAGAACACCTTGAGCGCCGGCGGCACCCGGTTGCCGAGCAGCGACAGCACGCCGAGGGCGAAGGCGATATCGGTCGCCATGGGGATGGCCCAGCCGTACACCGCACCGCCCCGGTTCACAAAGCCGTAGATGCACGCGGGCACCACCACGCCCCCCACCGCGGCGAGCATGGGCAGCGCCGCCTGGCGCGGGCGGCGCAGCTGCCCGACCGTCATCTCGTACTTGAGCTCTATGCCCACGAGCAGGAAGAACACGGCCATGAGGAAGTCGTTGACGAACTGCTCGACGGTGAGCGCGACCGAGAGCCGGCCAAGGCCCACGGAGAGCGGCAGGGCGAGCACGTACTCGACCCCCTCGTAGAGCGGGGAGTTTGCCACCACCAGGGCGAGAAGGGCGGCGCCCACCATGACCGCCGCGGCAATGGTGCCGTTTGAGGTCAGGGGCCTGAGCGCGCCCCGGCGCTCGAGACGGCGCACGACTGCAGGCTCGTCAAAAATCGCCCCGGGGCGCGTCACCGGCGCTCGCCCCCGTCGGCGAGAAGCAGCGTCTGCTCGACGAAGACCCTCGTGGCAAGCGAGGTCACGGACGCCTCGATCAGGCGCTTGAGCTCGGGGTCGAGGGTCTTCTCGCCACCCTCGCCCAGGCCGAAGGCCCCCTCGACGGACGCGGCGAGGGTCTCCCCGGAAAAGCATGTCGCGAGCGAGCGCTCGAGCAGGTCGCAGGTAGCGTCGTAGAGCCAGGCGAGGTCGGCGCCGGAGGCGTATATGCGCTCCATGAGCTGCCTCACCTGCGCGATCGAGAAGACGCGCTTGAACGCGCAGACAAAGAGCAGCGAGGCGAGGTGGCGACGGGTGTAGCGCTTCTTGCGCGGTGCCGGAATGACGCCCTGCTTGACGTAGTTGTTGACCATGGAGCCGGTCACGGCGGCGTCACCGGGGACCTGCATGAACTCGAGCTCCTGGGTCACGAGGGTGAGGACCTGATCGAGGTAGAGCTCTATGCGCGGCATCTCCGCGATTCGGGTAATGTGCAGACTCCGCATGCGCTCGGCGAGCGCGCGCCGCGCGGCCGCGTCCACATGCGGGACCGCCATGATCTTGTCCTTCTCGCCCATGTGCCGCTCCTGTGCAGTTACCGAAAAACAGTCAATCTAGTATTGAATACTACGTTGCGGGGCACTACGCTCCCATGATAGCGAACGTCAGGCTCGACACGCCTTGGGGGTCCCATGAACGACCAGCGAATCGCCGTCATAACCGACTCGGGCACGGACACGCCCGCGGACTTTGTCGCGGAGCACGACGTCCGCGTGATCCCGCTGCGGATCAACTACTCCGACGGCTCGAGCTACGAGAACGGGGTCGACATAACGACCGAGGACGTGGTGCGGCGCTTTGACGAGGAGGTCCCCACCACGTCGCTGCCCTCCCCCATGAAGATCCAGCAGACCTTCGAGCAGGCCAGGCGCGACGGCTACGCGGGCGCCGTGGTGGTGACCATATCCTCCGGGCTCTCCGCCACCTACGAGACGGTGAGCATGGTGGCGCGGCAGATGGAGGACTTCCCCGTCGTCACGGTGGACACCAAGAGCATAGGCGTGGCGGCCGGCATGGTCGTCATGGAGGCGGTGCGCCAGGTCGAGGCCGGCATGCCGCTCGAGCGCCTGGGCAGCGTGCTCACGGCGGTGAGCGAGCGCGTGCGCGTGTACTTCTCGGTGCAGAAGCTCGACTTCCTGCGCAAGGGCGGCCGCATAAGCGAGGCCGTCTACCGCGTGGGCTCCGTGCTCAACATAAAGCCGGTCCTCACCTGCGACGAGCGCGAGGGCAAGTACGTGATCGAGAAGAAGCCGCGCGGCTGGCAGAAGGCGCTGAAGACCCAGGTCGACCTCATTGCCGAGCAGGCCGAGCGCTGGAGGCAGGTGCGGCTTGCCGTGTGCACCTACGACCCCGAGCTGCGCGAGGAGCTCACGGCGAGCCTGCGCGAGCGCGTGGGCAACGCCGTCGAGCTGATCAGCTGCGGAATCTCCGCCGACCTGCTCGTGCACACGGGGCCCACCCTCGTGGGCATGGCGGTCATGGGCATGTAGCCCGCCCGTCCGGGGCGCGCGGGACAAACATCCGGCGCTCGGACAGCTTGCCGAGAAGAGCGCTCGGCAAGAACTCGCGGCGGACGTTTGTCCCGCGCGCCCTTCCCTGCCGTTACAGCGCGGCGACCATGTGGGCGACGATCTGGGCACAGTGGTGGGCGGCAGCCTGCTCGAACTGGGCGTAGGTGACGGTCTGGCCCTCGGCGCCGGGCTTGTCCGAAATGGCGCGCACCACGGCGAAGGGGACGCCGTTCAAGGTCGCGACCTGCGCAATCGCGGCCCCCTCCATTTCGCAGCACACGGCGCCGAACGTGGAGACGATGCGCGCGCGGTCCTCCTCGGCGGATATGAACTGGTCACCCGAGGCCACGCGGCCGGCAACGGCGTGGACGTCGGACGCCACCTCGGCCGCCGTCGCGAGCGCGACCTGGCGCATGCGGGCGTCGGCGACGAACTCCGCGCGCTCGCGGCCAGGAATGAGGCCGGGCGCATAGCCGAGCGGCGCCACGGAGAAGTCGTGCTGCACGCAGTCCGTGGCAACGACGAGGTCGCCCACGTCAAGGCCCTCCGGGTCCAGCGAGCCGGCGATGCCGGTGTTGATCAGGTGCGTGACGTGGAAGCGGTCGACAAGCGCCTGCGCGCAGACGCCGGCGTTGACCTTGCCAATCCCGCACTTGACGACCACCACGTCCCTCTCGCCCAGGCGTCCCTCGTAGAAGTCCATGCCCACGGCCGAGGTGACCTCCTGGTCGAGCAGACGCTCGCGCAGCAGCTCGACCTCCACGTCCATGGCCCCGATGATTCCGATCTTCACGTGTGCCCCCTAGCTCTCCGGGTAGACGAGGTGCGCCTCGTCGATGTTCTGGAGCGTGTTCTCCACGTAGCGGCGCGCCCACCAGCGGGCCTGCGCGAGGTCCGCGTCGTGCCAGTTGCCGCACTCCTCCGGGCGCGCGCCGGGAATCTCTCCCTCGAAGTCGCGGATGAACTCGAAGGTCGCGCGCACGAGCGGTGCCACCTCGGCGGAGGTGTGTGACCCAAAGAGAATGAGGTAGAAGCCCGTGCGGCAGCCCATGGGGCCGAAGTAGACCACGCGGTCGCGCCAGGTGGGGTCGTTGCGCAGGTAGGTGGCGCCGAGGTGCTCGATTGCGTGGACGGCGGCGGTGTCCATGACCGGCTCGCGGTTGGGCGCGGTGAGGCGCAGGTCAAACGTGGTGACCGCGGCGCCCGTGGCGGGGTCGGCGTCCACGCGGCTCACGTAGACCCCCGGCTCGAGCGTAAGGTGGTTGACGGTGAAGCTGGCGATCTTGTCCATGGGGCTCCCTGCGACGCGGTTCTTCTCGCCCCCCAGTGTAGCGGGTCGCCGCGCCGCGCGAGAAAAATGAGACAAACTTGGCTCGGCGTCGTGTACTTGGCAGGGATCAGAGACGAGAGGGGCGGGACGTGCCGCAGCGAGTGGTGAGAAACGACGCGTTTCTGCGCGCGGCGATGCGCGAGCACGGGGCGAGCGTGCTGAGGCTGGCGCTCGCGCAGACCGGGTCGCGTGCCGACGCCGAAGACGTCTACCAGGACGTCTTTGTGGCGCTGGCCTGCTGCGACACGGAGTTCGCAGATAGCGACCACCTGCGCGCCTGGCTTTTGCGCGCCACGCTCAACCGCTGCCGGGACCTCGCGCGCTCGTGGTGGCGGCGACACGCGCAGTCGTTCGACGCGCTGGGCATTGAGGTCGCGCAGGACGAGAAGGACGACGCGCCCTGGACCGACGCCCAGCTCTGGGAGGCCGTGCGACGCCTCCCCGAGCGCTACCGCGCGGTCGTCCACCTGCGCTACGTGGAGCAGCTGCCGGCAGACGCCATAGCCGCCGCGTGCGGGATCTCGGCGTCGGCGGTGCGCACGCGCCTCTCGCGCGCCATGCAAAAGCTGAGGATCTACCTGGGAGGTCTGTCATGAGCGAGAAGAACCACGTGGAGAAGCGCCTGGGCGAGCTGTTCTGTGAGGTGCACCCAAACGCCGAGCTTGACGAAGCCGTACTCGACCGTGTGCACGAGCTGCGAGCGCAGGGGGCGGAGCCGGAGCGCCGCGTTCTTGTCACCCGCCGCGTCGCGCTCGTTGGGGCTGCGGGCTGCGCCGTCACGGCCGGGCTCGCGCTGGGACTGCCGGCGCTTCTGCGACGCAGTGGCGACGAGAACGCGTTTGGCCTGGTCATAGCCCAGGCTGCCGAAACCGGCGAGGCCGTTGCCGTGGAGGCCACGCCCGACGGCCTCATGCCGCAGGACGGCACGTACGGGAGCTACCTCGTGCTCTCGCTCAACCTTGACGCAAGCGGCACGGGCCTTGAGTCCGTGACCTACCGCGTGACGGAAAGCCCCGTGGAGAAGGTCGACCGACCGAGCGTTCACGAGCCGGTCTACGAGTACCCCGTCGTCTCGCTCTCCACCGACGGGGGCGGGAGCGTCGAAGCGATCACCGTCGACTGCACGCCCGACGCGGAAAACGGCATTTCCCGCCTCACGATCGACAACGAGTCCGCCTACTGGGCGGCGGACGAGACGCTCGCGCTGCTCAAGACGTGGCTGGACCTCCAGGAATCGTGGATCCCCCGCAACGACGAGTACGCACAGCGCGAGGGCGAGACGGACGAGCAGCACCTCGAGCGCATAAAGGCGCTCGACGAACAGGCCGAGGCGGACCGTGTGGCCCTGCAACCCCAGATCGACGCCGCGCACGAGGCCTACCTCGCGAGCTTCCGCGCGCACGCCGCCACGACGGAGAGCTTCGTCGCGTGGGAGCGCTCGCTCTACCTGAATTCCTTCACCTGCGCGGAGGACGCCTTCGAGCAGGCAAGGCTCGAAGCAACCGCGTCCTTCTCGGGCGGCGGCACGCAGACGCGGCGCTACCGGATCACGCTGGTGGACGGCTACGAGCAGGTAGTCTCCGAGCGCTTTGACGCGCTGCTCGCCATTGACGACGACTTCTCGCAGTGCCTGGAGGAGGAGCTGCCCTGGCACGAGTACCCCGCGCCCACCGCGGAGCAGATCGCGGCGGACCCGCGCCTCTCGGAGCCGATCTTCCAGATCGAGGGCGTAACGGAGGCGTAGGGCGACTCTAGGAATTGCCGCCCTTGTCGGAATGCGTTCTAGGAAAGTCCGCTGTTGTCATGGGGTGCTCTAGGAATTCCGGCCTTTGTCCGGATGCGTTCTAGAAAAGTCCGCCCTTGTCCCGCCGGGAAGGGTCCCGCGCCGCAAAACCCCTTGATTTATGACGTATCCGCGGACAAGGGTCGATAAAGCTAGAACATGCCCGGGCAAGGTCCCGATTTCCTAGAAGGGCTCGTGACAAGGGACGAGATTTCTAGATCGCGCTCAGACAAGGTCCGGAATCTCCGAACTGACGCGCGGCTACAGCGCGCTCGCGAGCCAGGGCCTGCCGGAGAGGGCGCGCGCCAGGCGGTCCTGGGCCGTGGAGAAGACCACGTCGGGCTTCACGTGCAGGCGCACCTCCCCCTGCGTGCCGTAGGCGGTAAACGCCGTGAAGATCACGTCCGTCTCGAACGCGGGGTCGAGAAGGCCGGCGAGCTCACGCGCGGCCAGCTCGCAGCACTCGTCCGCCACGCCGTTCAGGTCGGCACCCGGCACCACGGAGATGGGCACGCCGCAGTAGCCGGCGCTCCAGTCGGTGACGCGCGTGAGGGCGGTCTTGGAGAGCACCGAGTTGGGGATGACCTCCTCCGCGCCGCCCCGCATGCGGACCGTGGTGCTGCGCCACGTAACGTCGGTGACCTCGCCCGTCACGTCACCTACGGAGATGAGGTCGCCGGGCTGGACCGACTTGCTCAGCATGAGGCTGATGCCGCCGATGATATTCGAGATCGTGTCCTGCATGCCCAGCGACACGGCCAGCGACACCACGCCGAGGGCGGCGACGAAGCCCGCGGGGTCCACGCCGAAGACGGGCCGCATGACGCTGAGCAGGGCGAGCGCCCAGATGACGGCGCGCACGATGTTGATGAAGAGCGAGGCGCTCGGCAGGTTGGAGGCGTCCAGCACCTTGTGCATGAGGCGCACCACCACGCGCTGGATCACGAGCGCTATGGCCACCGCCACGACGAGCGTGACGCCCTTGTCGAGCCAGCCTCCCAGGTCGATACCGATGAGGTGCTCCATCGTAATTCCTCTCGTTCGCTACCCGGCCGCCGTGCAGTACTCGCTCAGTATTCCCAGACGCGGCGCCATGTCCTCGACGAGATCCTCGGCAACGTAGGGGGTAGAGGCGAGCACTGTCCCAAAAGCTCCCTCGCCCGCGCGGCGAATGCCGTCTGCCAGCCCCTCGACAAGCGGGGTCGCCAGACGGCGGAGCGCTGAATCCCTAACGCCAAGCTCGCGAGCGAGCGCACGGAAGCTGTCGGCGTTCACCTCGTCGATCGTCTGTGCTCCACCGATGCGCATGGCGAGCCTTCGTGGATGGTTCGGGAAGTATGTGGTGCTCACGACGTCATACGCCGGAGCAAGGCTAACGTGTGCCCCACCATCACGCGCAGGGCGCTCATGTAGAATCGCGTAATTCTTGAGATGCGCGTCGCAGTTTCCCACCAGAAACGCGAGGCACACCATCTGAGCGAGCGACGCCACGTCGCGAGCGGGACTGACGCTCCGCTTCCGGAGCAGCTCCGCCATGGCACGGACGCTCCCTCCCTCGAGCTCGGCGTACTTGGAGCCACCCGTGATACCCATCGCCTGCGCCATGTCCTCCTGATGGAGTCTGCCGACCACGAGGCGCTCCCCCGCAGTCGAGACGCGTCTGTCGAACCTCTCGATGGCGAGCACGGGGTTGCCGACGTCGAGCAGGGCGGTCTGGGCGACCGCCATCCCGCAGAACGCGGCGGCGGACATACAGAGGTACTCGACCTCGGGCAGGTCGCGCAGATGGCTCGTCTTGAGGATGTGCGTGCTCGCCGAGAGGCCCATGGGACGAAGCCAGCCCTCGTCGATGGGCATCCCACGCATATGTGCCAGGGCGGTCTTGGACTGGGTCCCGGCGAGCGAGAGGCGTGTCGTAACGTTCTCCCGCGCGGTCTGCGAATCGCCCAGAAACATCCCTCTCAACTCGTCATCGCCAAGGGACGCATACCCCTCGTCGGCCCTTGCGGCCAGACAGGGGTCGTCGCAGACGAGCACGTCTCCGACGCACTCCCTCCCACAGATGACGAGCAGGCTCAGCCAGTCCTCTTCGGAGAGCGCGAGCTCCGAGGCGAGGGTGGCTCGCGCCTGCCCCTCGGCGAGGAGACCCTCGAAATAGGGACGTGCCTCGACGACGTCGAACGCCCCCTCCCTCAGGGGGAGCGAGAGCGACAGCGGCGCGGCGTCGGCACGGGCAAGATAGCCAGAGTCATATGAGAAGGAACCTGACTCCTCGAGGACACCGACAAGAACCGGGGACAGCTGGGCGAGTCTGTAGACGTAATGGCCCGGCATTTCAGCTCCTCGGCTCCGCAACGAGGTCGATTCCAAGCATGGTCAGGACGTTCAGTGCCTTCCCCAGCTCGGCACTCTCCTTGCCGTTCTCAAGCTGGGAGAGGAACGTGACGCCCACGCCCGAAAGACCCGCGAGATCAGCCTGGGTGATTCCCTGTCTCCTCCGCTCGGATCGAATCAGGGCCGCCAGATCGCCGACGCTTCCCACCTGGATCATATTCACCTCAGCTTACGCGTTCGCAACGATTATCTATTTTGAGAGCGTAATATATGCGTTCGCATAAATCAATCGTCTCATGACTTCTACTTATGCGAACGCGAAAGTCAAAACGCTCCTATCCCTCGATCTTCACCAGCGGGGCAAAGCCTTTGAGCAGCTTCTTCGTCTTGCCCGTGCGCGTGAACTTGACCTCGATCGTGTCACCGGAGGCGGCGATGACCACACCCGGGCCAAAGGTCTTGTGCGAGACGTGGTCGCCGGGAGCAAAGCTCGCGGCGGCTCGGGCCGCGTCCGGCTTGGGTCCCGAGGGCGCCGGGCGAGAGGGGCCTCCGCCCGTGGAGCGCGTGCGCGAGCCAAAGACGTGTCCGCCGTAGACCTCCGAGCCGCGCCCGCTGCCAAAGGTTCCGTGGCGGTCGCCGCGCTTCTCCCAGCCCACGCCGGCAAAGCCCGACGAGCCCACGCCCACGCGCTCGACGTCGGCCTCGGGAATCTCTCTCAGAAAGCGGCTCGGCGCGTTGGCCTGCACCGACCCGTAGGTGCGCCGCGTGGTGGCGTGCGTAAGGTAGAGTCGCTTGCGGGCGCGCGTTATGGCCACGTACGCCAGGCGGCGCTCCTCCTCCACGCTCGCCTCGTCGCTGTCGTAGGAGGCGTGCGGGAAGATCCCCTCCTCCATGCCCGCGACGAACACGACCGGGAACTCCAGACCCTTCGCCGAGTGAATCGTCATCATCGTAACCGCGTGCGTCTGCCCGGCGAGCGAGTCGAGGTCGGAGCGCAGGGCGAGCCACTCGATCAGCGCCGGCAGCTTCTCGGACGCCACGGGCTGCCTGAGAGGGGCAGGCTCCGGGGCGACGTCCCCAGAGGGCGACTCGCCTTGGCGAGCGAGCGAAGCGAGCGCGGAGCCCGTCGGGGACGTCGCCCCGGAGCCGGGCGGCTCGAGCGCCCCCGCCGCGCGCAGCTGCGCGAGCGACTCGAGCGTCTCGACGGCGTCGTGGGTCTCGTCGAACTCGGCCGCGACGCCGAGGAACTCGCGAATGTTCTCTATGCGGCCGTCGGCCTCCACGGAGTGCTCGGCCTCGAGCGCACGCACGAGGCCCGCGCGGTCCACGATCGCCTCCACCACGTCGGCAAGCTCGCCGGTGAAGTGGCGCGCCGCCTCGATCGTGCCGGTGAACTCCGCCAGCGCCGAGCGCACCTTGGCGCCGAGCAGACCCTGCTCGGCGATCGCCATCTCGCAGGCCGAGAAGAATGAGACGCGCTCCTCGGCCGCCAGCTCGCGAATCTTCGCAATGGAGGTGGTGCCTATGCCGCGCCGGGGTGTGTTGACCACGCGCAGCGCCGAGACGTCGTCGTCCGGGTTCACCACGAGCTTGAGGTAGGCCATGACGTCGCGGACCTCAGCGCGGTCGAAGAAGCGCGTGCCGCCCACGATCTTGTACGGGACGCCCGCACGCAGGAACATGTCCTCGAGAATGCGCGACTGCGCGTTGGTGCGGTAGAAGACGGCCATGTCGTCGTAGCTCGTGCCGCCGTCGTGGAGCTTCTCGATCTCGGAGCCGATCCAGCGACCCTCGTCCCGCTCGTCAGAGGCCTGGAACACAGAGATCTTCTCGCCCTCCCCCGCGTCCGTGAACAGGCGCTTGGGCTTGCGCCGCGCGTTGTTGGCAACAACGGCGTTGGCCGCCGCGAGAATGTGGCCCGTGGAGCGGTAGTTCTGCTCCAGGCGCACCACATGGGCGTCGGGGTAGTCCTTCTCGAAGTCAAGAATGTTCTGAATGTCCGCGCCGCGCCAGCTGTAGATCGACTGGTCGTCGTCGCCCACGACCATGAGGTTGCGGTGGCGCGCGGCCAGAAGGTTGGTGATCGCGTACTGGACGTGGTTGGTGTCCTGGTACTCGTCCACGCTGATCTGGCGGAAGCGGTCCTGGTAGCGCTCCAGGACCTCCGGGCGCTTGGAGAGCAGCTCGAAGGTCTTGACCAGCAGGTCGTCAAAGTCCATGGCGTTGGCGCGGGCAAGCCGGCGGTCCAGCTCGCGATAGACGCGCGCGGCGGCGCGGTCGGCCGGGTTGGAGGAGCTCGCCAGCTCGTCGGGCCCCACGAGCGCGTTCTTGGCGGCGGAGATCTTGGCGCGCACCGAGTTCATGGGGAACTGCTTCTGGTCGAGGTCGAGGTCGGCCATGATCGTCTTGACCAGACGGCGCGAGTCGTCGTCGTCGTAGATCGTGAAGTTGGGGCGGTATCCCACCAGCTCCGGGTCCTCGCGCAGCATGCGCACGCACATGGCGTGGAACGTGCAGACCCACATGCCGCGCGTGCCGTAGGGCAGCAGGGCCTCCAGGCGCTCGCGCATCTCGGCGGCCGCCTTGTTGGTGAACGTAATGGCCAGGACCTGCCAGGGCTTCACGCCCTCGTCGGCGATCATGTGGGCAATGCGGTACGTGAGCACGCGCGTCTTGCCCGAGCCCGCGCCCGCGAGCACGAGCAGGGGCCCGCGCGTGCACTCCGCGGCCTCGCGCTGCGCGGGGTTGAGGCCCGCGAGGTCCACGGTGGGCGTCTGGCTGAACAGGGTCTGCTGGTCGCTCGTCATGTGTTGGTGTTCCTCTCGCCGTCTGTGCCCTACGAGTGTAGCGGCAACCCCGGACACAAAACAGGACGGGGCGAGAAGAACATGACCGCGGGGACTTTCCGGGAATCGCGGGGCTTTTCTAAGAATCGCAAGGTTTGTCTTAGGGGCTTCTAGGAATTGCCGGCCTTGTCGTGGCGGCTTCCGGAAAAGTGGGCCCTTGTCGTCGTGAGTTCTAAGAATCCGGGCCCTTGTCGTCGTGGGTTCTAAGAATCCGGGCCCTTGTCAACGTTTTGCCTGAAAAAGCAGGGTTTTGCGCGGCGAGAAGAACCCGCGGCCGTGCAAGGCCGGCGATTCCTAGACGCCCACGAGACAAGGTCCGCGATTCCTAGAAACCGCCATAACAAGGGCCGCGGTTCCTAGAACGCCAGCCGACAAGGGCGGCCATTCCTAGACGCAAGAGCGCCCTTTCGTGACAAAGGACCCTGACGCCTTTGTCAGGTTACGCCTACTGATTCTTGGAACCGCCGAATATGTCGTCCTTGTTGTAGGTAATGCTGTAGGCGGTCTCGAGACCCTTGAGCAGCTCGCGCGCATCGTGCTCGCCCATCTTGCTCAACGTGGCGGCAAGGCTCGAGACGCCGTCGGTCTGCCGGTCCTGGGCGTGACAGCGCCCCTCCTCGGTGCAGCGCGCGATCACGCGCCGACGGTCCTTGGCGTCGGGAATGCGCTCGACGTAACCCTTGCCCTCCAGAGAGTCGAGGATGCGGGTCATGCGGGGACGCGTGTAGCCGAGCTTCTCCGCCAGGTCGGACGGGCTCATGCCGTCCTCATGGCGCGACAGGTACTCGAGAACGGGGTCTTCTCCCATTGACATGCCATACGCGGTGCCGATGGCGCCCTTCGCGACACCGCGTGAGTACATAATGAGCTTTCTGGCGGCGTCCTCGTAGTCCATCTTCTCGCAGCACGACCCCTTCTCGGGGCAGAACGCATGCGTTGCCCCGTCAATTCGACTCGACCGATTAATGGTAGCAACTTCTTGCGAGATTGGCATGTCTTTCTCCCCCCTCACACAAGCGAGAAGATGGCTTCCGCGAGTCCTTCATGTTCGTTGTCGAGCCAGGTGACTCGCGTGGCGGCAGCCCGCACCTCGGCAGGCGCGTTGGCCATGGCCCAGCTCTCCCCCACGGCACCGAACATGGGCAAGTCGTTCCTGCCGTCACCGAAGGCGACCGCACCCGCGGCGTCCACGCCCAGGTGCCGGCACACGACCTCGATTCCCTCGGCCTTGCTCACCCGCCCGTCCATGACCTCGCAGAGAATGGGCGACGAGCGCACGACCGTGAGACCGGGGAAGGCCGCGCCCACCTCGCGCTCGACGCGCTCTATGGAGGCAGGCTCACCCACGAGCAAGAGCTTGTGCAGCCCACGGTTGGCAAAGTGGTCCTCGAGGGTGCCCTCCGTGGACGTCACGCCCACGATCTTCTCCTCACGCCGGACGCGGGGGTCAGAGCGGTCGCTCGTCACCCAGGCGTGATACCCATATGCCATGCAGCACACGTCGGGGGCCTCGCATGCCACGAAGTCGCGCACCTCGAGCGCGCAGCCAATGCCCATGGGCCGGCTCAGGAGCTCGGCCCCGTCTCCGTCGAGCACGTAGGCGCCGCCGTAGCACACGACGGGGCCGGCGTTGCCGAGCGTCCGACGAATCTCGCAGAGCGCCTCGGGCATTCGGGCCGAGACGAGCACGAGCGGAACCCCGCGCTCGTCGAGCGCACGCGCCGCCGCGACCGTGCGGGGGCTCACGTGGTGGTCTTTGCCGAGCAGGGTCCCGTCCACGTCCGAGAACACCACGGAGGGAGCGACGTCCGTCATGAGTTGCTCGCCTCCTCGTCCTTCTCGTCCAGATCGACGCCCGCGGCGGCGAGTATGTTCCTGACGTTCTTCTTTGCGTTGGTCGTTCCGACCTTGAGCGCCACGGAGACAAGCGCGCCCAGAACGAGAAGGACCACGCCCAGCACGCCGGGAACCGTCCCTCCCCCACCGTAGAAGCCCCAGTAGCCCAGAAGGAACCCCGCCGCGACGAGCGAGTAGCCGATTCGCAGCCACACGTTCAGACGCTGTATCGCGTCGGTCTGGAGCTTGGCCTCCCTGACGAGGTCCTCGCGCGTCCAGTTTGAGGTGTCGAGTGCCATGGGTTCCTCTTCTCTAGGGGTGAGCCCGGGCCGCAGGGGATGTGCTGCGGCCCGGGCTGAAAGGGGGGCTGTTAAGCAGGCCGCGGGCCTTAGGCCGCCGTGGCGATCGTGGCGGCGCCGAAGAAGCCGACGCACGCGCCGACGAAGGCGATCGCGAGCAGGATCAGCATGGTGACGATCGGGCTGACCTTCTTCTTGGACATGAGCCACCAGCAGAAGACCGTGAAGATCAGCGGGAGCAGCTTCGGGTAGATTCCGTCGAAGGTGCCCTGGAGCGTGCCGCCGCCCGGGAGCGTCAGCGCCGTGGAGATGGAGACCCAGGTCGCGGCGACGGCGCCAATGACCATGGTGCCCACCAGGACGATCGCCTCACGCAGGGCCGTGGCGTCGGGGCCCACCAGCGCCTCGACCGCGTCGCCACCGAGCTTGTAGCCGCGGTAGTAGGCAAAGCGCATGCCGAAGTAGGCGAGCAGGTTCCAGACCACGATGTAGAAGATCGCGCCGAGCGGGCTGCCGCCCTCGGAGAGACCCATGCCGATTCCGAGCAGGATCGGGATCAGCGTGCCGACGATCAGGGAGTCGCCGATACCGGCGAGCGGGCCCATGAGACCGGCGCGAATGCCGTTGATCGTGTCGTCGTCGATGGCCTCGCCGTTGGCGCGGGCCTCCTCGAGACCGACGGTCACGCCGACAATCATGGAGCCGATCTGCGGCTCGGTGTTGAAGAACGCGGAGTAGGTCGTGAGGGCCTTCTGCTGGTCGTCCTTGTCGTCATAGAGGTCCTCGACGATCGGCAGCATGGAGACCAGGTAGCCGAAGGTCTGCATGTGCTCCTGCGAGAAGCACGTGAGGTTGCCGTAGTACCAGTTGTGGAAGGACTTGGCGAGGGCCTTCTTGGAGACCTTGCGGCCGCCCTTCTGCTCGACGGTGTTGTCAGCCATTAGATGTCCTCCTCTTCCTCGTCGTCGTCAACAGAAGCGGTGATGGCGCCCGTGGTGCCGACCTTCTCGAGCTTGGACTCGATCTTGGAGAGCTCGAACTTGATGAGCGCGAAGAAGCAGGCGATCGCGGAGCAGGCAATGAGGTTGCAGCCCATGACCGCGGCGAGCGTGAAGCCGAAGAAGAACGGCAGGAAGTCGGTGGCCTTGGTTATGACCTGCTTGAGCAGAATGGCGATACCGACGCAGGGAAGCAGCGAGCCCACGGCAAAGAGCGTCTTCATGGGGATGCCGTCCATGGGGAGGCTGTTGAGCAGCGTGGTCACCATGTCGCCGCCGAAGTAGACGATCACGAAGGTCGGAATGAACGAGCAGAGAATGTGGGAGATCCAGGGCAGGACCATATCCACGAGGTAGAGCTTGTGCGTGTCGCCCTTCTCGAGCCACTTCCAGCCCATGGCCTGCCAGGCCAGGTTGACGGTCGCGGTGCCGTAGAAGAGGATGGCGCCGAGGGTGCCGCAGGTGGCACCGAGGGTCGTGGCGAGGGCCGCCGCGTCGGCGCCGGAGGGGTCGGCGGCGAGCGCCGGGTTGCCCTTGATCGCGATCATGGCAAGCGGAATGCCTATGTAGCATGCCGCGCGGACGTCAGCGGAGACGGTTCCGCCGGGGGTCACGAGGGCGATGTAGACCACCTGAATGGCCATGCCGACGATGATGCCGAGGGTGACGTCGCCCAGGATTATGCCAACCACCAGGCCGGCGACGAGCGGGCGTCCGAGCGTGTAGTTGCCGATGGACGTGCCGCCGAGGCCAGGCATAGACGCCAGGCAGGCGAACAGTCCCAGCAGCACTGCCTGGAACACGTTGATTTCCATACGAACCACCTTTCCCGTGCTAGGCCCCTTGCGGGGCGCTTGCGTTTCTCGCGGCGGACCCCCGGACGGCCCGCCCCGCAGTGCAACGAACTAGAAGCCAAACTGTCCGCGGAACTTGTCCCAGGTGCCGATGCCCTTGTCGGGAATCAGGCGGAAGTCGACGGTATAGCCGGCCTTGGAGATGTCCTCGAAGGCCTGGGCCTCCTCCTGCGTTATGGACTGGTTGTTGCCCAGCTTGGTGGTGCCGGGGCGGTCGTTGCAGGGGCCCACGATCACGGTCTTGACGTCACCCGGGACAAAGCCGAAGTTCACGAGGATCTCGGCCATGTCGAGCGGGTTCTTGGTGATCAGGAAGTAGCGGGTGTCGCTGTCGAGGACGGTCTGGGCCTTCTCCTTGAAGTGGTCCATGGTCCACACGAAGGTCTTCTTGTCCGGAGCGGCGCTCTTGTAGGCGCTCTTGAGCACCGGGTTGGACGCCGCGGCGTCGTTGACGGCGATGATGCCGTCGCAGGGGTACTCGACCGCCCAGCGGGTGACCGTCTGGCCGTGGATCATGCGGTCGTCAATGCGAACGAACGAAACTGCCATGTTCTTCTCCTTGTCCTGTCTTCGTTCCAATAGTCGCACGGGTTGCTCCCGTGAAGGTGCCTAGAGGTCCTCTTCCTCGTCCTCGTCGAGGCTGAGCTCGACCTCGCGCATGGAGGCCTGGCCCTCGGAGAGCGCCTGCTCGCACAGGGCAAGGGGATCGTCCGTCTGGAGGTCAAAGGCCGCCGTGAGCGCCATCGGCAGGCTCACGCCGCCAAAGGCGCGCGTGTGGGCGAGAAGACCGCGGCCGGCGAGCACGTTGAGCGCGTTGGTGAGGGGCGAGCCGCCGATGATGTCACCCATGACGATAACCTCGTCGTCCGCGCCGATCTTCTCGACGACCTTCTCCAGCTCCGCGACGTACTCGTCGGCGCCCTCGCCGTCGCGCAGGCTGCAGCTCAGAATGTCCTCGCGCTTGCCCACCAGCATGTCAAGCACGCTGTGCAGGCCCGGCGCGAACGTGCCGTGACTGACCAGAAGCAGATACCTCATGTTGTCGTTCCTCTCATGTGCCTGTTGGGACCGCTTTTCAGGTCCCTTTCCGTAATTTTGATTGTTGCTACTAACTATTAACGGAGCAACTGAGTAGTTGTCAGCGGTAACTATTCTTCGGTTAACGGTAGCAACTATTTCAGAGAGAAACTAAAAACGCCGCCCGAGAAACGGACGGCGACGGTGTAACGGACCAGATGGACCCGGGAATCGTGAGGTTTGTCTTGGAGGCTTCTAGGAATTGCCGACCTTGTCATGGCAGTTTCTAGGAATATGGGCCCTTGTCTCGCGGGCTTCTAGGAATCCGGGCCCTTGTCGACAGACGTTCTAGGAATCCCGGCCCTTGTCCGCGTTTTGCCTGAAAAAGCGGGGTTTTGCGGGGCGAGAAGAACCCGCGGCCGCGCAAGATCCGCAATTCCTAGACGCCGCCATAACAAGGGCCACGATTCCTAGAACGTCCGCCGACAAGTGCGGCCATTCCTGGGCGCAGGCGCTACGCCCAGCGGTCAACGAACGCGCCCACGGCCTCCCAATACAGCTCGGGGTCGGCAAAGACCGCGCAGCAGTGACCGGCGGACGGGACCTTCACCAGCTCGTGGCCCTCGCCCGCGGCGGCACCGCCCGCGGCCGCGGCAAGCGCGTCGGCCATGTGCGCGGGCACGACCTTGTCGTCCTCCCCCTGGACGAGAAGGACCGGCGCGGCCGAGCGCGCGATCGCGTCGACCGGCCGCGAGAGCGCCACGTCGTAGCCGCCGCGACCCAGCTTCAAGAACAGCCGCGCGAGGTCGAGCACGGGGTGCGCCGGCATGGGCGAGGTGCCGAGCGAGCCGGACGTCACGACGCCGACCGCCGTGTTCCAGAAGTCGTCGTAGGCGGAGTCCGCCACGCAGGCGCGCACCTGCTCGGGCAGGTCGTCCTCGCCGCAGGCCATGATCGCCGAGGCGGCGCCCATGGAGATCCCGGCGAGCGTCACCCGCGCGCCCTCGCCTGCGCGGCTCACGACCCAGCGGCACCACGCCACGAGGTCGCGACGGTCGAGCCAGCCCGCGCCCACCCAGGCGCCGTCGCTCTCGCCGTGCGCGCGCAGGTCCACGAGCAGCAGGTTGAAGCCCAGCTCCGCGTAGCGGCGCGCGTAGGTGAGGCCAGCGCGCCAGTTGTCGGCATAGCCGTGCGCAAAGACGAGCCAGCGCGCGGAGTCCGGGCGGCACGCGATCGCGCGACCCACGAGACGGCACCCGTCGTCGGAGGTCGTCTCGACGCGCTCGACCGGGCAGGGCAGCCCCTGCAGCCAGTGCCAGGTGCGGTTTGCCTCCTCGGCGCGGTTCCATTCTATCTTCTCGCGTTCCTGCTCAAAGAGGCCGGGCGACATGTCGCGCACGCGCTTGTCGCCCCCGCCGCCCAGATACGGGCCCAGCTCCTCCTCGCCGGCGCGACGCTGGGGACCAAAGACCTGAGGCAGCGCCTTGCCCACCAGAATCGCCACCGCGACGGCGGGCACGAGACCAAACAGGCAGAAGAGCACGCCGATCGCCGGCGAGCCAAGCACGAAGCAGCCCGCGCCCATGGCCACCATGACGAGCACGAACCCAACCGGCCCGAACGCCCTGGACCAGCGCGGCACGTCGCGCTTCGGGGCGTTCAGCTCCTCCATGAGGTGCGGGGTGGGCGTGCTCTTGCGCGTCCTTCTCCCCTCGAAGTACGAGAAGAACCTCGCTCCCCTGCTCTCCCTCTTGTCTGCCGCCATGCGCACCCTCCCGTCGCGTTTCCATACGCGCACGAGTATAGCGAGAAACGCGGCGCGGCCCTACAGCGCGGCGAGCATGGCCTCGCAGCCCACGAGGACGTCGCGGTACGTGGCGTCGAAGTCGCCGGTGTACCAGGGGTCGGCGACGTCGCGCGAGCGCCCCGCCCAGTCGAGCAGGCGGCTCACCTTGCCGTCGGGGTCGCCCCCGAGAATGCGCGCCACGCCGCGGGCGTTCTCGGCGTCCATGTAGACAATGTGGTCCCAGGCGTCGTACTCGTCGCGGCGCAGCTGGCGGGCGCGGTGGTGGCCCACCGGGATCCCCTCGCGGCGCAGCTTGCCCACGGTGCCGTGGTGCGGCGGGTTGCCGAGCTCCTCGCGGCTCGTGGCCGCGGAGTCGATCGCGAACTCGCCCTCGCGGCCGGCGCGGCGCACGAGCTCCTCCATGACGAACTGCGCCATGGTCGAGCGGCAGACGTTGCCGTGGCAGACGAACAGGATGCGCTTCATGGGGCTCCCTCGCTAGCTCGTCGTCCTTCTCGCCCGCCCGAGGCCTTGCCAGGAAAGGAAAGGTTTTGGGTTTTGGCGGCCCGCGCGTTCGCCGCGCCGCCGATTCCGAGAAGAACGCTGTGGTTTTGGGGCAAACAGTTTATATCACCGCGGCGAGAAGAGCGTTCTTCTCGCCAAATCGCGCGTCTTTGCCGCGCAATCGACGGTTGTGGTCAAGAAAATTATGACAAGGGCGGCCCGGGCATCAAAGTTGTTGCCCAAAACCACGAGGAAGGGATGGAAATCCGGGGGACGCTCGACACGCGCCTACTGACGCATGTGGCTGCCAACGTGCTTTCCCTTCTTCTTGGCGGGCGGCTTGAGCCTTGTCGGCTGGACGCTGCGCGCGACGGCGCGGCGGTGCGGGGACGCGGCGGCCTGGCGCCGGCTCTTGCGCGAGCGCAACGACACGCCCGCGACCAGCCCGATCACCACGCAGACCGCCGCCACGATGACCACGGCGAGCACGGTGTGGACCGGGTCGGACGTGAGCCACCAGATCGCGAAGTCGGGGATCGAGAGCGCCATGGCGCGCGCGGCGCCGACCGTCACGGTCCCGAGCTCGCGCTCCCCGAGTGCCACCGTGACCTCGCCGAGCGACGCGCCCTCCGAGAGCGGCGCCTGGAACGCCTCGTCCCACGACGGCGTGAGCGTCAGGTCCTCGAGGGTGGTGTCGGCCGGCACGGTCGCCACGATCGCGGACGTGGCCAGCGCCTCCACCTCGTCGCCGTCCGCAGACAGGCTCACCTCCGCCGTGCCGAGCGCGTCGCCCACGCTCACGACCTCGCCGGTCCTCCAGGCGCCGAAGCCCCACTCGAGCAGCGAGCGCATGTCGTAGAAGTTGGGCCCGACCCCGTCGGCGTCCACCTCCATGGGCGCGCCCAGCGTCACGCCCAGAAGCGACATGCCGTCGCGCTCGGCGAGGGTGACGAGGCACCTGCCGCCCTCCCAGGTCGTGCCGGTCTTGCTCGCCACAATGGCGTCGCCCATGTAGACGGGGCTCTCGGGGTCAATGAGGTCGTCGGTCGCCTCGAGCTCGCGCGCGGGGCTGACCTCGGTCGCGGGGAGCTCCCAGGTGGACTGGCTGCTGATCTCCGCGAACTCGGGGTGCTTGAGGGCCTCCCTGAACATGAGGGCGAGGTCGGCGGCCGTGGTGTAGTGGTTGTCGTCGTGCAGGCCGCAGGGGTTGACGAAGTGGGTGTCCGTACAGCCCAGCTGCGCCGCGCGCTCGTTCATCATGTCCACGAACGCGTGCCAGTCCCCGCCGCCGACGTAGCGAGCCAGCACGTAGGCGGCGTCGTTGCCCGAGGGGATCAGAAGCCCGGCGAGAAGGTCGCGCACCGAGAGCGTGTCGCCGGCCTTGAGCTGCGCGACTGAGCTGTCCCAGGAGATCTCCGCGAGGTCGGCCTCCGTGACGGTCACCATCTCGTCCAGCCCCACGTTCTCGAGCGTGAGCAGCGCCGTCATAATCTTGGTGGTGGAGGCGGGGTAGGCGCGCTCGTGGGAGCCCTTGTCCAGCAGGACCGTGCCCGTGTCGTAGTCCATGAGCAGCGCATGGGCAGACGAGAGCGCGGGCGGCTCCGCGGCGGAGTACGCCGGCTGGTCGCCCTCCTCGGCAAGCGCCGGGGAGGCCACCCCAAAGGAGCAGCACAGGGCGAGAAGAACGACGAGCAGCGCGGGAAGCGCGCGGCGAGGGGAGGTGGGCCTCATGCGTCACCCCTATCCGACGAGGACGAACCAGGCGATCACGGCGACGCCCAGGACAATGCGATACCAGCCGAACGGCTTGAAGTCGTGGCGGCGGACGAAGGCCATGAGGAAGCGAATGACCGCGAGCGAGACGAGAAACGCCACGAGGCAGCCCACCCCGAGGACGGCGGCCTCGGTCCCGCTGAACATGTTGCCCGCGAGGAAGTACTTGGCCAGGCGCAGGCCGCTCGCGCCGAACATGACGGGAATGGCCAGGAAGAACGTGAACTCGGCGACCACGGTGCGCGAGCAGCCGAGCAGAAGGCCGCCGATTATCGTGGAGCCCGAGCGGGAGGTGCCGGGCACGATCGAGAGCACCTGGAAGAGGCCGATCCCGATCGCGGTCCTCCAGTCGAGCTCCTCGAGGGTCTGCACGCGGGCGCCAGCGTCGGCGAGCTCGGAGCGCGTGGGGGCGTCGCCGAGGTCGGGCGTGCGGAAGTGGCGGCCGCGCGCGGAGACGTCCGCGGCGCGGCGCTCGCGAACGGTCTCGATCACGATGAAGGCGACGCCGTAGACGATCAGCGCCGCCGCGATCACGAAGGGGCTGCCGAGGTTGGCCTCCATCCAGTCGTCAATGGGGATTCCGATCGCGGCCGCGGGCACGCAGGCGACGACCGTCTTGCCCCAGAGCGACCACGTGTCGCGCTTCTCGGCCGCGTCCTTGCTCGGCGAGAAGGGGTTCAGGCGGTGGAAGAACATGACGCAGACGGCGAGAATCGCGCCGAGCTGTATGACGACGAGGAACATGTTCCAGAAGTCCTCGGAGACGTCCATGGCGAGGAACTGGTTCAGCAGCAGCATGTGGCCGGTCGAGGAAATGGGGAGCCACTCCGTCACTCCCTCGACGACGCCGTAGACGGCGGCCTTGACGAGCTCTATGGGGTTCATGGTCCTTCTTTCAGCCGACAGCACACCTATAGTGGCGCAAGAGGGGCCCCCGCGGCACCCCGCCACCGAAATTCTATGCCGTTTGGCGAGGACGAGCGGCAAAACGCCGGCTCGAGGGGAATAAGAGACGCAGCTTTCGAAACGGCCCGCGACGGAAGGGAGTCACCATGGCCGAAACCACCACCTCCTACCAAGACCTCGGCTACGACAGGATCTTCGTCTCCCTCGACGGCTCGGACGAGCAGGACAAGGTGCTCGACCGCGCGATCGTCATGGCGGCGAACGACAACGCGGAGCTCTACATTGGGCACGTGATCGACTCGACGGCGCTCGAGGCGGCAGGGACCTTCCCCGTCGACATCGTCCCGTCGCTCGAGCAGACGTTCCGCGAGTCCATAGCCGAGAAGGTCCGCGTCGCCGAGCAGATGCCGGGCATAAAGAAGGTCGAGGTGCTCGTTCGCGCCGGTCGGATCCGCGAGACGCTCAAGGACGAAATGCTCGACGTCATAGAGCCCGACCTCGTGATCTGCGGCGCGCGCGGGCTCTCCTCGATCAAGTACGCGATCCTCGGCTCGATCTCCACCTTCCTCACCCGCAACACCGACTGCGACACGCTCATAATCAAGTGAGGCGCCCACGCAACGGCCCTCCCGCCGGCCCCGTCGCGCATCCCGCGGCGGGGCCGAGTCGTGCAGAATCGGTGTTTCGACCACCCGAACGGTAGAATGGATTGGCCTGTTCGCTTGAGCGCCCGCACCGCCCGGCCGCCATGACACGGAGGAAGCACGACGTGACACCAGGTACACGCACCCGATCGAAGGTCCTCGGCGTCCTTCTCGCCGGCCTTCTCTCCTGCGCCCTGAGCCCGGTCCTCCTGCAGCCGGCCGAGGCGCGTGCGGACAACATGAGCGAGCTCCAGGAGATTCAGAGCCAGATCCAGGAGCACAACGAGGCCTACGAGGCGGCCGTCGAGCAGGTCGAGGAGATTCAGGCCCAGATCGACGAGAACGAGCAGCGAATCGCCGAGATCGAGGCCGAGCTGCCCGGCGCCCAGGAGCGCGCCTCCTCCTCCATGCGCACCCTCTACAAAATGCAGCAGAGCTCCGGCGGCCTCGTCGACCTGCTGCTCGCCTCCGACGACTTCTACGACCTGCTGGCGACGGCCCAGTACCTCGACGTCATACAGGCGCACAGCACCGACGCGCTCGACGAGCTCACGGCCCTCGAGGGGGAGCTTGAGCTGACGCGCGCCAGCCTCACGTCGCAGATGGACGCGGCGCAGGAGCAGCGCGCCGAGGCCGAGACCGCCCTCGCCGAGGCCAACGCCGCCCGCGCGGAGCTCCAGGCCGCGATCGAGGCCCAGGCGGCCGCCGAGGCGGCCGAGCGCCAGGCGGCGATCGAGGCCGCCAAAAAGGACCAGGGCGGCTCCTTCACCACCGAGTCGGGCAACACCGCGCCCGTGGAGGTCCCCTCCTCCGACGGCCTGACCCCCGTGGACTGGAGCGTGGGCCAGGAGGCCTTTGTCAGCACCTGGACCGCGCGCATAGACGCCTACCTCGCCGGCTCGCCGCTCGCCGGGCAGGGCCACACCTTCGCCGAGGCGGCTTGGGCCAATGGCGTCGACCCGCGCTTCTCGCCCGCGATCTCCACGGTCGAGAGCTCGACGGGACGCTACTGCTTCCGGCCCCACAACGCCTGGGGCTGGGGCAACGTGAGCTGGGGCAGCTGGGAGGAGGCCATTTGGGCCCACGTGGCCGGCCTCGCCTCCGGTTACGGCGGCACCCTCACCTACGCCGGCGCCCAGAAGTACTGCCCGCCCAACGCGGACCACTGGTACACGAGCGTCCTCGCCAACATGCAGCGAATCTAGAACTGGGACCGGGAGTCGCCGTTCTTGTCGGCTGGCGTTCTAAGAATCGCCGTTCTTGTCGACTGGCGTTCTAGAAAGTGCCGACCTTGTCAGCGCACCTTCTAGGAATTGCGCCCCTTGTCTCGCAACGCTCTAAAAAAGCGGGGTCTTGCTCGGCTTTTGGCTCTCGCGCCCGAACAAGGGCGGCAATTCCTAGAGTCAGTTGCGACAAGAGCGGAGTTTTCTAGAACGGCTTCCGACAAGGGCCGGCTTTTTTAGAACGTTGCGCGACAAGAGCCCGTTTTCTTAGAATCCCTCCGGACAAGGCCGGCAGTTTCTAGACGCATGCCCTCGGCAGACGCCTACGCCGTGAGGTAGACCATAACGATAATCAGCGCAAAGCCCGCGACCTCGGCGGGCGAGAAGGACGTGCCAAGCCACACCACCGTGGCAAGCGTCGCCGTGACCGGCTCGATCGTCCCGAGCAGGCTCGCGCGCATGGAACCGGCGTCCTTCACGCCCTGCAGGTAGAGCGCGTAGGCGCCAAAGGTTCCCACCACCACGCAGAGCGCGAGCACCGCCACCGCGACGCCGTCGAGCGCGGGCATGTGCTCCCACGGCCGGTACCACAGCGAGAGCAGCACGCCGGAGACGAGAAACGCCAGGCCGTTCACCGTGAAGTTGCCCCAGCGCGCCATGGGCGCCGCCGGCAGGATCGAGAGGCACGCCGCCGCGGCCGCGCACCCCAGCCCCCAGGCGAGGCCCTCGGGCGGGAGGTTGAGCTGTCCGGGGTTGCCGCCCGTCGCCACGAGGTAGGTGCCCACGAGCGCGAGAGCCACGCCAAGCAGCTCGCGGCGCCTCGGCTGCCGGCGCATGCGCACGCACACGTAGGCAAGCACGAGCACCATGCCCAGGCTCTGCATGATCGTGGCCGTGGCGGAGTTGGTCCAGTCGATCGCCTCCAGGTAGGCGACCTGCGAGAAGAGAATGGCCCCGAGGCTCACCCCGAGGACCTGCGCCAGCCCACGCGGGCTTCTCAGCACGCCCGTCAGCTGCTCGCGCCCCTGCGCGGTCGCGGCCGCCGCGGCGAGAAAGAGCCAGCAGGCGGTGAGCTCGCGCAGACAGACGAGCCAGAGCGGGTCGATCGCGTAGGTGTCCATGAGCCACTTCGACACGGTGCCGTTGAGACCCCAAAACGCGCCTCCCACCAGCGTCGCCACGATGCCGCGCCGTATGCGCCGCCTCTGCTCGTCGTTCTTCTCGCCCATGCGCCCCCCTTCGCAACGGTCGATAGCCTACCACGGCCCGCCTGCGCTATGCTCGACCCTGTGAGAATTGCGTCCAGGGAGAAGAACATGGCCGAGAAGAACTTTGCCGAACCGCGCCCCGAGCTCGCCGTGGGCACCGCCCACGCCGGCTTCACCGTCACCTCCGTCGAGCCGCTCGCCGAGCTCTCCGGCTGCGCCTACGTCATGCGCCACGACGCCACCGGGGCGCGCGCCCTGTGGCTGGCCTGCGCTGACGTCAACAAGGCCTTTGCGATTAGCTTCAAGACGCCGCCGACCGACGACACCGGCGTCTTCCACATTCTGGAGCACTCGGTGCTCTGCGGCTCCGACCGCTACCCGGTGAAGGAGCCCTTCGTCAACCTGCTCAAGACGAGCATGCAGACGTTTCTGAACGCGCTCACCTTCCCCGACAAGACCATGTACCCGGTGGCCTCCACCAACACGGCCGACCTCGAGAACCTCATGAGCGTCTACCTCGACGCCGTGCTGCACCCCGCGATCTGGCACCGCCGGCGGATCTTCGAGCAGGAGGGCTGGCACCTGGAGGCGGCAGAGGACGGCACCCTCAGCTACAACGGCGTGGTCCTGAACGAGATGAAGGGCGCGCTCTCCGACCCTGACGACGTCCTCTACCAGGCGCTCACGCGCGCGCTCTTCCCCGACACCTGCTACCGCTTTGAGTCCGGCGGCAACCCGCGCGCGATCCCCACCCTCACCTACGAGGGCTTCCTCGACAACCACGCGCGCCACTACGCGCCGGGCAACGCCTACGTCTTCCTCTACGGCGACCTGGACGCGGACCGCGAGCTCTCCCTCATGGACGAGGCGCTCCGCGGCGCGGCCGAGCGCGGGGCGGGCGCGCCCAACGAGCTCGCGCTCCAAGCGCCCGTGCGCGCGGAGCGCAGGGAGGTCCGCATGGCGACGGCGCCGAGCAACTCCGAGGTCGGCCTCTCCTACGTGATCGGGACCGCCGCCGACCGCACGCGCGTGCTGGCGGCCGACGTGCTGCTCGACGCCCTCTGCGGCTCCAACGAGGCGCCCCTCAAGCGGCGCGTGCTCGACGCGGGCCTGGCGGACGACTTCTCGGCCACGCTGATCGACGGCGTTCTGCAGCCCCAGGCCATGTTCACCCTGAGGGGCCTGCGCGAGGGCGCGGGCGAGAAGTTCCGCGCGCTCGTTGAGGCCACCTGCGCCGAGCTCGCCGACAGCGGCATACCGCGCGACAAGCTCGAGGCGTCGCTCGCCCAGGCGGAGTTCAACCTGCGCGAGGGCGACTGGGGCGGCTACCCCGACGGCGTGGCCCTCGCCATGCAGGCCATGTCGAGCTGGCTCTACGACGACGAGCGCCCCGTGGACTACCTGCGCTACGAGGACGCGCTCGCCGAGCTCAAGCGCGGCCTTGACGAGGGACTCTTCGAGCGGCTGCTGCGCGAGCTCGTCTGCGAGAGCGCCCACTGCGCCGAGGTCGAGCTCGTGCCCGTGGAGGCCGGCGACGCAGACGAGGAGGCCGCCGAGCTCGAGCGCCTGCGCGCGGGCATGGACGAGGGCGACCTCGAGGCCGTGCGCGCCGAGGTGGACGCGCTGCGCGCCGAGCAGGAGGCCCCCGACTCCCCCGAGGCCCTGGCGACGCTGCCGCGCCTGCGCGTCTCCGACATAGGTCCCGCGCCCGCCGAGTCGGCGGCGCTCGAGGTCGCCGCGCCGCTGCCCTGCATAGGCCACGAGCTCGACACCCACGGGATCGACTACGTCTACCACTACTTCGACCTGCGCTGCCTGGACTACGAGGAGCTGCCCTACGCCGGCGTGCTCACCGAGCTCCTCGGGCGGCTCGCCACGGCGCGCAGGAGCGCCTCCGAGCTGGACACGCTCGTCGAGACCAAGCTCGGCGGGCTCGACTTCTTCGTCGAGACCCACACCCGCGACGACGACCTCTCCTTCGCCGCGCCCGCGCTCGTGGTGGGCGCCTCGGCGCTCTCCGAGAAGGCCGACGCCCTCTGCGAGCTTCCCGCCGAGGTCTGGGGCGAGACCGACTTTGGCGACCTCGCCCGGATTCGCGACATTCTCACGCAGCGCCGCGTCGCCCTCGAGCAGTACTACCTGAGCTCGGGCCACGCCGCCGCGCTCGGTCGCACCAGCACGTACTTCTCGGCCGCCGCGCTGGTCTCGGGCGCCATGGGCGGGCTGGACTACTACCTCTTCCTGCGCGACCTGCTCGACCACTGGGACGAGCGGGCAGCCGACCTGAGCGAGCGGCTCGCCGGCCTCGCGCGGCGCGTTTTCACGGCCGACGCCGTGACCGTGAGCTTTACCGGCCCCGCTGCCGACCGCGAGCGCTTCTGGGAGCGCGGCGGCACCCTCGGCCTGCCTGCGGGCGAGGGCGAGAAGCGCCTCGTCGTGCCCGCGCCCGCCCCGCGGCGCGAGGCCTTTGTCATACCCTCCGACGTCGCCTACGTGGCCCGCGCGTCCGCGCCGTCGGCGGCCGACGCCGGCAGCGTCGGCACCTGGCAGGTGGCCACCCGCGCCCTCTCCTACGACTACCTCTGGAACGAGGTCCGCGTGAAGGGCGGCGCCTACGGCGTGGGCTTCAAGCGCTCGACCGAGGGGCTCCGGCAGTTCTGGTCGTACCGCGACCCGTCCGTGGACGCCACGCTCGCGCGCTACGACGGCGCGGCGGCCTGGCTCGCCGGCTGGCAGGGCGACGCCGACGAGCTCGGCGGCTACGTCGTGGCGACGGTCGCCGCGCACGACGCGCCGGTCAAGCCGCGCCAGCTCGCGCGGCGCCAGGACGTGGCGCGCTTCAACGCGCGGCCGGACGGCTGGCGCGACCAGGTGCGCGCCCAGGAGCTCGCAACCACGGCCGACGACCTGCGCGCGCTGGCAGCCGCGCTGGCCGACGCCGAGGCGCCGAGCGGAATCTGCGTCTTCGGCGGGCGCGACGCGATCGAGGGCAGCTCGGTTGACTTCGGCGTCGTGACGGAGCTCTGCTAGTGGCTCTTCTCGCCACTCCGTTCTAGGAATCGCGGCCCTTGTCGACAGACGTTCTAGGAATCGCCGTCTTTGTCGCCCGCGCTTCTAAGAACTGGCGGGCTTGCACGCCCGGCGGCAGATTTCTTCTAAGTTTTGGGGACCTTGCCCAGCAAAACGACGCGTTTGCCGGACAAGGCCCCCATTTCCTAGAAGCCCCTATGACAAGACCCGCGATTCCTAGAACGCCCGCCGACAAGAGCCTCGTTTTCTAGAACGTCTGCCGACAAGGGCCGCGATTCCTAGATCCCCGCCGCGGCGATCGCCGCGACGACCTCGCGCAGCCGCTCGGGCGGCATGACGAGCGCCATGCGCACGTAGCCCTCCCCCGACGGGCCGAAGCTCGCGCCCGGCGTCACGATCACGCCGGCGCGCTCCATGAGCTCAAGCACGAAGGCCGCCGAGTCGGTGCGCCCGCCGGGCAGCTTGGCCCACACGAACATGGAGCCGTGCGCGTTGGGGCGCTCCCAGCCGATTGACTCCAGCCCGTCGCACAGCGCGTCGCGGCGCTCCTGGTAGAGCAGGCGCTGACGCTCCACGGAGTCGCGCGGGCCGGTGAGCGCCGCCACGGCCGCGGCCTGCTCGGGGTAGAACATGCCAAAGTCGATCTGGCTGCGCAGCTTGCGCGCGGCGGCCACCACGTCGGGGCGCCCCACCAGAAAGGACAGGCGCGCGCCCGTCACGTTGAAGGACTTGGAGAGCGAGAGGAACTCCACGCCCACCTCGAGCGCGCCCGGATACGACAGGAACGAGCCGCCCGCCGGTCCGTCAAAGACGATGTCGGAGTAGGCGTTGTCGTGAATGACGATCAGGTCGTGCTCGCGCGCGAAGGCTATGACCTCCTCGTAGACCTCCGGCGTGCCGACCGAGCCCACGGGGTTGGCCGGCAGCGACACAATGAGGTACTTGGCGGCGTCCGCCACGTCGGCGGGGACGTCGGCCAGGTGCGGCAGGAAGTCGTGGTCGGCCGTGAGGCGGTAGTAGTGCGGCCGCGCGCCGGCGAGCAGCGTCGCGTTCTGGAAGACCGGGTAGCACGGGTCGGGCACGAGCGCCACGTCGCCGGGGTCCACGAGCGCCGAGCACACGTGCACGAGGCCCTCCTGCGTGCCGCGGCAGCTCATGACCATGTCGCGCGTGACTCCGGCCACGCCGTAGCGGTCCTCGTAGTAGGCGCAGACGGCGTCGAGCAGCTCGTCGGTGTCGTGCAGCGAGTACTTCCAGCTCTCGGGGTCAGCCGCGCTCGCGCGCAGCGCCTCGACCACGTGCTCGGGCGGGCGGAAGTCGGGCGTGCCCACCGAGAGGTCGTACACCCGCCGCCCCTGCGCCTCCAGCTCGCGCCGGCGCGCGTTGAGCGCCGCGAACACCTCGTCGCCGAACAGTCCCAGTCGCTTGGAGAACTCCATGCTTCCCCTCTCGTCGTTCTTCTCGCCTAACTCTAGCCCATGCGCAGCCTCAACCGCTCGCCGAACCACCCACGGAAACACCAAAGACAATTTGGGGAAAGCTTTTTCCCCGCCCCATTTTGCTACCTGCGCCGATATGGGTTATCGACAGCACCTCAGCTGTTTTCAACCAGTTGTCAGCAATATCTAGTGTATTTGTCGGCGTCGGACACTACTAGTTGTGGCATAGTTGGTTGAGCACAAGACACTAGCGGCGCGCCCACCGGGGGCGCGTCTTTCTCGCGAAAGGGCGCCAGCAATGAAGATCATAAAGCGCAACGGCTCGGAGGTCGCCTTCGACATTTCCAAGATCGAGAACGCCATCCGCGCGGCCAACGCCGAGGTGCCCGCCAGCGAGCGCCTCACCGAGCGCGAGATCAAGTTCGCCTCCCTGAACGTCACCGACGAGTGCATGGAGGCCGGCCACACCGTCACGGTCGAGGAGGTCCAGGACCTCGTCGAGGACCAGCTCATGGGCCTGCACCACTTTGAGGTGGCCCGCAAGTACATAATCTACCGCTACGTGCAGAACCAGAAGCGCCACAAGAACACGACCGACGACAAGATCCTCGCGCTGATCGAGTGCAACAACGAGGAGGTCAAGCAGGAGAACTCCAACAAGAACCCCACGGTGGTCTCCGTTCAGCGCGACTACATGGCCGGCGAGGTCTCCAAGGACCTCACCATGCGCGAGCTGCTCCCCGCCGAGGTCGTGGAGGCCCACAACGAGGGAATCATTCACTTCCACGACTCGGACTACTTCGCCCAGCACATGCACAACTGCGACCTCGTGAACCTCGAGGATATGCTGCAGAACGGCACGGTGATCTCCGGCACGCTGATCGAGCGCCCGCACAGCTTCTCCACCGCCTGCAACATTGCCACGCAGATCATTGCCCAGGTGGCCTCCTGCCAGTACGGCGGCCAGTCGATCTCGCTCACGCACCTGGCGCCCTTCGTGGACGTCTCGCGCCAGAAGATCCGCCGCCAGGTGGAGGCCGAGATGGAGGTCATTGGCGCCGACCCCGGCGAGGAGAAGATCGCAGAGATCGTCGAGAAGCGCGTGCGCGAGGAGATCGCCCGCGGCGTCCAGACCATTCAGTACCAGGTCGTCACCCTCATGACCACCAACGGCCAGGCGCCGTTCATAACCGTGTTCATGTACCTCAACGAGGCCAAGAACGAGCGCGAGAAGGCCGACCTCGCCATGTGCATTGAGGAAATGCTCAAGCAGCGCTACGAGGGCGTCAAGAACGAGGAGGGCGTCTGGATCACGCCAGCCTTCCCGAAGCTGATCTACGTGCTCGAGGAGGACAACGTTGCCGAGGGCACCCCGTACTTCTACCTCACCAAGCTCGCGGCCAAGTGCACCGCCAAGCGCATGGTGCCCGACTACATCTCTGAGAAGAAGATGCGCGAGTACAAGCTGTCCAAGGGCGAGACCGAGGGCAACGGCGACTGCTACACCTGCATGGGCTGCCGCTCCTTCCTCACGCCGGACCGCTCGGGCAACGGCTTTGACAACGTGGCCAACGCCGGCAACTACGAGCCCGGCAAGCCCAAGTACTACGGCCGCTTCAACCAGGGCGTCGTGACGATCAACCTCGTGGACGTGGCGCTCTCCGCCCACCGCGACATGGACGAGTTCTGGAAGATCTTCGACGAGCGCCTGGAGCTCTGCCACCGAGCGCTGCGCTGCCGCCACGAGCGCCTGCTCGGCACCACCTCCGACGCCGCGCCGATCCTCTGGCAGTACGGCGCCCTCGCGCGCCTCAAGAAGGGCGAGAAGATCGACAAGCTGCTCTACGGCGGCTACTCCACGATCTCTCTGGGCTACGCGGGCCTCTACGAGTGCGTCAAGGCCATGACTGGCCACAGCCACACCGACGAGGAGGCCACGCCGTTCGCGCTGGCCGTCATGCAGCGCATGAACGACAAGTGCGCCGAGTGGAAGGCCGCCGAGAACATTGACTACTCGCTCTACGGCACGCCGCTCGAGTCCACCACCTACAAGTTCGCCAAGTGCCTGCAGCGCCGCTTTGGGATTATCCCCGGAATCACCGACAAGGGCTACATCACCAACAGCTACCACGTCCACGTGACCGAGGAGATCGACGCCTTCACCAAGCTGCGCTTTGAGTCCGAGTTCCAGCGCCTCTCCCCCGGCGGGGCCATTTCCTACGTCGAGGTGCCCGACATGCAGGACAACCTCGAGGCCGTCATCTCCGTCATGCAGTACATTTACGACCACATTATGTACGCCGAGCTCAACACCAAGAGCGACTACTGCCAGGTGTGCGGCTACGACGGGGAGATTCAGATCGTGGAGGACGACGGCAAGCTCGTCTGGGAGTGCCCGCACTGCGGAAACCGCGACCAGTCCAAGATGAACGTCGCACGTCGCACCTGCGGCTACATTGGCACCCAGTTCTGGAACCAGGGCCGCACCGAGGAGATTCGCGACCGCGTGCTGCACCTGTAACGGCTTTTGCGCGGAACGCGGCAAGAACTCGCGGCGGGCCTCATCGCCTGGGGTCCGCCGCGAGTCGTCTCCAGCCGAGGTTCTTCTCGCCCGCCCTTGACCGCACCCAACTCACCGAAGCGGAGCAACTGCGGAAAACAGGGTTAAAAATCGGGCGAGTTTTACGCAATTCCTCCGCCTCGGTGAAACGAGGGGGGCGCACGACCACCAACCACAGGGGATGCCCATGAACTACGCGAACATAAAGTACTGCGACATAGCCAACGGTCCCGGCGTGCGCACCACGCTCTTTGTCTCCGGGTGCCGCCTGCACTGCCCCAACTGCTTCAACGAGGAGGCGTGGGACTTCGAGGCCGGCGAGCCGTTCACGGACGCGGTGGCCGAGAAGATCATGGACTCCCTGGACGTGCCCTACGTGGGCGGTCTCACCATTCTCGGCGGCGAGCCCATGGAGCCCGAGAACCAGCAGGGGCTCGTGGGCTTTCTGGAGGCGGTGCGCGAGCGCTTTGGGGAGAGCAAGTCGATCTGGCTCTTCTCGGGTCACACGTGGGACCAGCTGGCCCCCGGCGGCGCCTGGAACCTGGGCGAGGTCACCGACCGGCTGCTCGACACGCTGGACGTGCTCGTGGACGGACCCTTCGTGCAGGATCTCCACGACATAACGCTGCGCTTCCGCGGCTCCTCCAACCAGCGGCTCATTGACGTGCGCGCCACGCTCGAGGCACCGGGCGACGACGTCGTCTGGTGGGAGGACGAGCCGATCTTTGCCACGCACACCATGTGAGCCATGCCAAAATGGGGTCAGGCCCCGTTTTGGTACGTTTTTGAACCGCTCACGGGCGAGATAAGGCCGCCCGCGAAGTCGTTGCGGCCGCCCCGACGAGCGCCGGGCGCCCTGAGCTGCGGGCGCAGACTGGTGAGAGCCACCGAAAAGCCTGCTGAAAGCACCCGCTGGTAACCTCCTTCGCACGTCGAACGAAGGAGGAGCCATGACAAGACCAAGGACCGTGGGCGACGTCTTCAGGAGCGCTCGGGCGCCCTACTCGCACATGGACGAGGCGGACGCGCGCCTGTTCTACTCGACCATGAACGCACTGCTCGTCTATGCCAACGAACGGCTGCACGTGGTCGCTCCCGAGCGCCTGCGGGAGCGCCCGGAGAACCCCGTCATGCTCTACGAGAGCGGCGGGCAGGTCTCGGAGGAGCTCTGGAAGCACCGCGAGCTCGTGGACGACTTCGTGGGCGACAACCCGCTCGGCCTCTCCGAGCGCCAGCTCGCCGTCGCCCGCCCCTGGCGCTACGCCCTGCGCGACATGTTCACCGCCGTCGACGCCAACGAGGACCGCGCGCTCTACATGAACGAGGACCGCCTCTTTGTGGTGGGTGCCGCGCAGGACCCCGCCGACGCGCACGTCCACCACATACCCTCGCTCATGCTGCTGACGCTTTTGCCCTTCAAGGGCGGGATCGTGACGGACGGCAAGACGCTGCACCTCTCGCCGGAGCCGGCCTCGTGGGCCGTGCCCCTCATAGCGCGGCAGGTCGTGGAGGTGGCCGGGCGCCGTCCGGTCTCGAGCGCGCGGCAGCTCACCGCCTACGCGCGCGGGATTCCCGACGACGAGAACCGCCTCACAGAGCGGTTCCAGCGCATGGTCGACCGGGGGTTCGCGAGCGGCGAGCTCGTCTAGGCCCGCCCGCGAGAGCCTCAGAAGGCGTGCTCGGCGAGACGGGAGAAGGCCTCCTGCACGCGGGAGAGCGGCAGCGCGAGGTTCATGCGAATGTGGCAGGGGCCGTTGAAGGCGCGCCCGTCCTGCCAGTACACGCCCGCGCGCCACCCCGCGCGCAGGAGGTCGTCGAGGGAGCGCCCGCTCTTCTCGCACCACGCCGAGCAGTCGAGGAACAGCATGTAGGTGCCCTGAGGACGGGAGACGCTCACGCCGGGGAGGCGCTGCTCGATGAAGTCGCACGCCCAGTCGACGTTGCCGGCGATCACCTGGTTGAGCTCGTCGGCCCACGCGCGCCCCTCGGGACCGTAGGCGCCGATCAGCGCGTGCTGCGAGAGCACGTTCATGCTGTTGTAGTGGGTCTTGGAGCCCTTCGACGTCACGCGGTCGCGCAGGTAGTCGTCATAGATCACATGGTAGCTGCCGATAAGCCCGGCGAGGTTGAAGGTTTTGCTCGGCGCGTAGAGGGCCACGGTGCGCCTGCGGGCGTCCTCGGAGACGGACTGCGTGGGGACGTGGGCCACGCCCGGGCGGACGATGTCGGACCAGATCTCGTCGGAGACCACGACGCAGTCGTACTTCTCGAAGAGCGCCATCGCCCGCTCGACCTCCCAGCGCTCCCAGACGCGACCGCAGGGGTTGTGCGGCGAGCAGAAGATCGCCACGTGGACGTGCTCCTCGGCGAGGCGGCGCTCCATGTCCTCAAAGTCCATGCGCCAGACGCCCGCCTCGTCGCGCACCAGCGGCGAGTGAACGATCCTGAAGCCGTTGTCCTCGAGACTGTGCGTGAACCCAATGTAGGTGGGGCTGTGCACGAGCACGGGGTCTCCCGGCGCCGCGAAGGCCGTGAGGGCAGAGACCACGCCGCCCAGCACGCCGTTCTCGTAGCCAATGTACTCGGGGAGCAGGTCGGCCACGCCCTTGCGGTCGCGGTGCCAGTCAATGATCGCCTGGTAGTAGGCGTCGCTGGGCGAGAAGTACCCGAAGGTCGGGTGCTGGAGGCGCTCCGTGATCGCCCGCGTGATCGAGGGCGCCACGGGAAAGCTCATGTCCGCGACCCACATGGGAATGGGGTCAAAGCCCGCCTCCGGCGCGGGGTAGCCCGAGCTGGGAGCGCCAATGGCGTCGAGCGCGAGCGCGTCATGGCCCGCGCGGTCCAGGATCGAGGTGAAGTCGTAGGTCATGGGCGCCCCTTCGTCGCGTTGTCCTCTGACAGCATACGCCGTTCTTCTCGCCTGTCCGCACATAACGCGCACAGATTGCCGTGCGCGTTATTTCCACCTGCGGATATGTGCGATTGAAGCAAACTGTGCGCGTTATTTGCCGTTGGCGAGAAGGACCACGGGTCGGACCTAGCCCAGGGCCTCCACGATCTTGTCGCCCATGGCCGCGGTGCCGAGGACCCTCTCGGCCGGCGTCTCCTCGTCGGCAATGTCCACGGTGCGCCAGCCCTCGTCGAGCACGCGCGTGACCGCGGCGGCCAACTCGTCGGCGGCGTCGTCCATGCCAAAGCTGTAGCGCAGCATGAGCTCCACCGAGAGGATCTGCGCGATCGGGTTGGCGATCCCCTGGCCCGCAATGTCCGGCGCGGAGCCGTGGCTCGGCTCGTAGAGGGCCGTGCCGTCGCCCAGGCTCGCGGAGGCGAGCATGCCGAGCGAGCCCGTGAGCATAGAGGCCTCGTCGGAGAGGATGTCGCCGAAGGTGTTCTCGGTCACGAGCACGTCAAACTGACGCGGGTTGGCCACGAGCTGCATGGCCGCGTTGTCCACGTACATGTCCTCCAGGCGCACGTCGGGGTACTCGGCGGCGACGTTGTGCGCCACCTCGCGCCACATGCGGGAGGTGTCGAGCACGTTGGCCTTGTCCACGGAGTGCACCACGCCCCTGCGGCGGCGCGCCGCGTCAAAGGCCCAGCGCACCACGCGGTCGACCTCGTACTCGGAGTACTCGAGAATGTCGCGCGCGTACTCGCCGCGGGCGCCGCCCACGCCGGCGCCCTCGACGCCCATCATGCGCTCATGACCGCCAAAGTAGAGGCCGCCGGTGAGCTCGCGAACAATCACCAGGTCAACGCCCGTGAGCACCTCGCGCTTGAGCGTGGAGGCGTCGATCAGCGCGTCGAACATGCGCACCGGGCGCAGGTTGAGGTAGAGCCCCAGCTCCTTGCGAATGGCGAGCAGACCCTGCTCCGGCCGCACGGCGCCCACGCGCGTGTCGGTCCACTTGGGACCGCCCACCGCTGCGAGAAGGACGGCGTCTGAGGCCTTTGCCGCCTCGAGCGTCTCGGGCGGCAGCGCCGAGACCGGGCCGCCGGCCGCCTCGGTGGCGTCGATCGCCGCGCCGCCGATCAGGTGGTCCTCGCAGACGAACTCGACGTCGTACTTCTCGCCCAGCGCCGCGAGGACCTTCTTGCCCTCGGCAATGATCTCGGGGCCGATGCCGTCACCCGGCAGCGTGCAGACGCGATAGGTCACAGAGGCCATGGCTAGTTCCCGCCCTTCTCGGCCATGACGCGCTTGGTGCGCGCGACGAGGCCGCCGTCGTTGATGATCTCCTGAATGAACGGCGGGAACGGCTGCGCGTGGAAGACGGCGCCCGTGGTCTCGTCGGTTATGGTTCCGGTGTCGGCGTCCACGGAGACCACGTCGCCGTCGGATATGGCGTCGACGGCCTCGGGGCACTCCAGAATGGGCAGGCCCATGTTGATCGAGTTGCGGTAGAAGATCCGCGCAAAGCTCTTGGCGATCACACAGGAGACGCCGGCGGCCTTGATCGCCACGGGCGCGTGCTCGCGGGAGGAGCCGCAGCCAAAGTTCTCGTCGGCCACCACGATGTCGCCGGGCTTCACGCGGCCCACGAACGTGGGGTCGAGATCCTCGAGGCAGTGCTTGGCGAGCTCGGCCGGGTCCGACGTGTTGAGGTAGCGCGCCGGAATGATCACGTCGGTGTCGATGTCGCGCCCGTAGCGGAAGACGGTTCCCTTGAACTGCATCGTTGTCCTTTCTGGTCGCTCTCGGCGCCGCCGGGACCATCCCCGTGCTCAAACAGTTTGCTGCGCAAAAACTGCGCGCGGGAATGGTCCCGGCGGCTCGTGGTCGAGAAGAACGTGCGGGTGGCGGGGGAACCGTCTGACGCGGCTCGCGCCATGCGGACCTCCACCTTCTCTGTGGCGCATTCTAGCGTCGGGAGCGGGGAGCTCTTGCGGAAAGGGGGACGGGTTCTTCGAGCATTAACGGAACTGCTCTCAGAACCCGTCCGAAGGGTCAGGCTGTGTCGGGCGCGTGCCTACGCGAAGGGGTTCTCCGTGGGGTACGGGAGGCTCTTGGGCTGGTTGTAGGCAATGTCCTCGACGCCGAGGAAGCGCAGGGCGTCGAAGAGGGCGCGCCCGCAGTGGTTGAAGGCCACCGCGCCGTGGTGCGGGTAGCGCTTCTGGATCAGGACGTGACGGTAGAAGCGGCCCATCTCCGGGATCGCGAAGACGCCGCGGCCGCCGAAGGAGCACGTCTGGACCGGCAGGACCTCGCCCTCGGCGACGTAGCTGCGCAGCACGCCGTCGGAGTCGCACTGCAGGCGGTAGAACGTGATCTCGCTCGGGGCGATGTCGGCCTCGAGGGTGCCGCGGGTGAAGTCGGGCTCGGAGCCCTCGGGCTCGAGGAGACGGTGCTGAATGAGCTGAAACTTGACCGCGCGGTCGGCGCAGAGCTTGCAGCTCGGGGTGTTGCCGCAGTGGAAGCCCATGAAGGTGTCGGTGAGCTTCCAGTCCTGCTCGAACTTGCCGGCGATCTGCTCCTGGTAGAGGGAGGCGGGCACGGAGTTGTTGATGTCGAGGAGGGTCACGGTGTCGTCGGAGGCGCACATGCCAATGTACTCGGAGAGGGCGCCGTAGACGTCGACCTCGCAGGCCACGGGGATGCCGCGGGTGGCCAGGCGCGAGTTCACGAAGCACGGCTCGAAGCCGAACTCCTCCGGGAAGGCCGGCCAGCACTTGTCGGCGAAGGCCACGTACTTGCGGGCGCCCTTGTGCTGCTCGGCCCAGTCGAGCAGGGTGAGCTCGAACTGCGCCATGCGCTCGAGGAGGTCGGGGTAGTAGTTGCCCTCGCCCATCTCGGCGGCCATGTCGGCGCAGACGTCGGCAATGCGCGGGTCGTTGGCATGGGCCTTGTAGGCGACGAGCAGGTCGAGCTCGGAGTTCTCCTCGATCTCCACGCCGATCTGGTAGAGGCCCTTGATCGGGGCGTTGCAGGCGAAGAAGTCCTGCGGGCGCGGGCCGAAGGTGATTATCTTGAGGTTGCGCACGCCAATGACCACGCGGGCCACGGGCACGAAGTCGGCGATCATGTGCGCGACCTCGGCGGCGGTGCCGACCGGGTAGGCCGGAATGTGGGCGGCGAGGTGACGCATGCCCAGGTTGTAGCTGCAGTTGAGCATGCCGCAGTAGGCGTCGCCGCGACCGTTCACGAGGTCGCCGTCGCCCTCGGCGGCCGCCACGCACATGGCCGGGCCGTCGAACTTCTGGACGAGCAGGGTCTCCGGCGTCTCGGGACCAAAGTTGCCAAGGAACACGACGAGCGCGTTGGCGCCGGCGGCGACGGCCTCGGCGAGGGCGGGGGCGACGTCGGCCTCGGACTCGACGGTCTTCTTGACCTCGACGGCGTCAATGCCGAGCTTGGCGACCTCGGCGGCCACGGCGGCGCGGCGACGCTCGGAGAGCTCGATCGGGAAGCAGTCGCGCGAGACGGCGACGATACCGAGCTTCACGTCGGGTATGTTGCTGGACTTGAGTGCCATGCTGTTCTCCTCTCCTTCGGGCGCGAGCGTTCCGCGTCCCATGAATCTCCCTATGCGTAACCTAGTACGGACACGCGTTTAAAAAACGTTTACTGACAAGCAATTCCGTGAACGGTAGACATTCTCTCGGCGACGGTGCAACGTCGAGAAATGTGTCTCTAAACGTTTATGAACAAGAGGCAAACGACCAGCCGAACAACGGCCGAGAAGAACGTGCTCCTCACTCGCCGCCGGCGACCTCGGCAAAGCTCCCGCGCAGCGCCGGATACAGCCCGTGCCACACCCGGTAGCGTCGGTCATAGGCGGACGCGAGGTCGGGGTTGGGCGTCACGCGCTTCCGCTCGGAGACGATCGAGCCGGCGCACGCCGCCACGGAGTCGAACGCGCCCGCAGCCACCGCGGCCAGCATGGCCCCGCCAAAGCCCGGCCCCTGCTCCGTCGCGGGCAGGACGAGCTCAATGCCCAGAACGTCCGCAAGCATTTGCAGCCACGCCGTGCTTCTCGCCCCGCCGCCGCAGACCGTGGAGGACGTCAGGCTCACGCCGAGCGAGCGGGCGATCTCCACGGAGTCGCGCACGGCGAAGGCCACGCCCTCCAGCACCGCGCGCGTGAGGTTGGAGCGCGTGGTCGACATGCTCATGCCCACGAAGGCGCCGCGCGCGGAGACGTCGTTCAGCGGCGTGCGCTCGCCCATGAGGTAGGGCAGGAAGTACGGGAGGCTGCGCTCTGCGGAGCCCACGTCGATCCCCGCCTGCTCGGCGGCCATGTCGTCCGCGCCCAGCACGTCGTTCACCCACCAGGCGTTGCAGCTCGCCGCAGAGAGGATGCACCCCATGAGGTGCCAGGCGCCGTCGGCGTGGCAGAAGGAGTGAATGCGGTCCCCCACGCCCGCGGCGAAGTCCGTCGTGGGAATGAAGACCGTGCCCGACGTGCCGAGGCTTATGTTCATGGTCCCGGCGCCCACGGCGCCGGTGCCCACGGCAGCGGCGGCGTTGTCGCCCGCACCCGCGGCCACGACCACGCCCGCGGGCAGGCCCAGCTCGGCGGCGACCTCGGGCAGCAGCGTGCCAATAGCCTCGTAGCTCTCGTGAACCTCGGGCATTTGCGCGGCCGCGAGGTCGCAGAGCGCGAGCATGTCCTCGCTCCACGCGCGGCGCGCGACGTCAAAGAGCAGGGTGCCCGACGCGTCCGAGACGTCGGTGGCGTAGGCGCCCGTGAGCAGGTGGTTCAGGTAGTCCTTCGGCAGCATGACGTGGGCGATGCGGGCAAAGAGCTCCGGCTCCTCCTCGCGCATCCACAGCACCTTGGGCGCCGTGAAGCCGGCGTAGGCAATGTTTCCGGTGAGCTCGAGCAGTCGGTCGGTGCCGACGGTCTCGTTGAGGTAGCGCACCTGCTCGACCGTGCGACCGTCGTTCCAGAGAATGGCGGGGCGAATGACCTCGTCCTTCTCGTCCAGGGCAACGAGACCGTGCATCTGTCCGCCGCAGCCGATTCCGGCAACCTGGGAGGCGTCGAGGCCGGTGAGCAGCTCCGGCACGCCCTCGCGCACCACGCGCCACCAGTCCGTGGGGTCCTGCTGGCTCCAGCCGGGGCGCGGGTACTCCACCCCGTATGCCTTGCTGACCACGCGCGCGATCTCGCCGCTCTCGTCCATGAGCAGCAGCTTGCAGGCCGACGTTCCCAGATCGACGCCGATGAAGTACATGACCCCTCCTCACACCGAGGTTCTTCTCGCCCCCATTATGCGCCCTCTCGGTAAGAGCCGCACGCCGAGCGGACCGCCGTCGCGAGCCACGTGGCCGAGGCGGCACCCGACAAGCAAAAGGGAGTCCCCGGCACTTCTCGCCAAGCGAATCACGAAGTGAGCGAGCGCTGAGCTTGGAGAGAAGTGCCGGGGACTCCCGATCGGCCTTACAGGTCGCTCGGCAGGGCGATGTGGCCCGCGACGGCCGACGCGGCCGCGACGGCGGGGCTCGCCAGGTAGACCTCGGAGGTCGGGTCGCCCATGCGGCCGACGAAGTTGCGGTTGGTGGTGGAGACGCACTTCTCGCCCGCCGCGAGAATGCCCATGTAGCCGCCCAGGCAGGGGCCGCAGGTGGGCGTGGAGACCACGCAGTGCGCGTTCACGAATATGTCCATGAGGCCCTCGTGGACGCACTCGAGCCAGACGCCCTGGGTCGCGGGAATCACGATGCAGCGGACGCCGTCGGCGACGGTGCGGCCGCAGAGCACCTCGGCCGCGGCGCGCATGTCCTCTATGCGGCCGTTGGTGCACGAGCCAATGACGACCTGGTCGATCTTGACGTCGCGGCTCTCGGCGACCGGGCGCGTGTTGCTCGGCAGGTGCGGCCAGGCCACGGTGGGGACGATCTCGGCTGCGTCAATGTGAATGACCTGCTTGTACTGAGCGTCCGCGTCGGGGTGGTACTCGACGAAGGCACGCTGGGTGCGGCGGCTCACGTACTCGCGGCACGTATCGTCCACCTCGAAGAGGCCGGCCTTGCCGCCCGCCTCAATGGCCATGTTGGCAATCGTGAGGCGGCCCTCCACGGAGAGCGCCTCAATGGTGGAGCCCGCAAACTCCATGGCGCAGTAGAGCGCGCCGTCCACGCCGATCTTGCCGATCACGTAGAGGATCACGTCCTTGGCGCTCGCGCCCTCGGGGAGCTCGCCGTCCACGACAATGCGAATCGTCTCGGGCACCTTGAACCAGGCGCGACCGGTGGCCATGCCCACGCCGGCGTCGGTGGAGCCCACGCCGGTGGAGAAGGCGCCAATGCCGCCGTAGGTGCAGGTGTGGGAGTCTGCGCCAATCATGAGGTCGCCGGGGACCACCACGCCGCGCTCGGGGAGAAGGGCGTGCTCAATGCCCATGCAGCCCTGCTCGTAGTAGTGCGTGATCTGGTACTCGTGGGCAAAGTCGCGCGTGACCTTGGTCTGCTCGGCGCTCTTTATGTCCTTGTTGGGGGCATAGTGGTCCGGCACGAGGCAGATCTTGTCCTTGTCAAAGACGCCGGCACCGATCTCGCGCACGGTCTTGATCGCGATGGGGGCCGTGATGTCGTTGGCGAGCACGAGGTCGAGGTCGCACTCGACGAGCTGGCCGGGGACGACCTCCTCGAGACCCGCGTGGGCAGCGAGGATCTTCTCGGCCATGGTCATGGGACGAGCCATTTACTTACCCTCCTTGGAGCGCGCGGTCTGGATCATGCGGTTGATGGCGTTCACGTAGGCCTTGGCGCTGGAGACGATTATGTCGTTGTCGGCGCCGCGGCCGGTGTAGATCTTGCCGTCTTCGGCCTGAATGCGCGCAGTGACCTCGCCGATGGCGTCAATGCCGCGGGTAATGGCCTTGACGGAGAACTCCGCGAGGTCGCCGTGGACCGCCACGACCTTGTCAATGGCCTTGTACGCCGCGTCGACGGGACCGGAGCCGGTGGCGGCGACCACGTGGCGCACGCCCAGCTCGTCGCAGATCGTGGCCGTGGCCGTGGGAATCAGCGGGTCGCCGCAGGAGACCTGCAGCGCCTCGAGCGTGTAGACGGCCGCGACGTCGCGCTGGCGCTCCTGGACCATGGACTCGAGGTCCTCGTCGTAGACCTCCTTCTTCTGGTCCGCGATCTCCAGGAAGCGCTGATAGACCTCGTCGAACTCGGCGTCCTCGAAGGTGTAGCCCAGCTCGGCCAGGCGGTGGCGCAGCGCGGCGTGGCCGGAGCGGGCAGAGAGAATGATCTCGGAGCCGGCCGCGCCCACGTCGGCGGGGTCAATGATCTCGTAGGTGTCGCGGGCCTTGAGGACGCCGTCCTGGTGGATTCCGGAGGAGTGCGCGAAGGCGTTGGCACCCACGATCGCCTTGTTGGCCTGGACGTTCATGCCGGTGATGCGGCTGACGAGGTGGCTTGCGCGGGTGAGCTCGGTGGTCACGATGTCGGTGTGGGCGTCCAGCTCCTCGCCGTGCATCCTGATTGCCATGACGACCTCCTCGAGCGCGGTGTTGCCGGCGCGCTCGCCCAGGCCGTTGATCGTGCACTCGATCTGGCGGGCGCCATTCTTGACGCCCTGGAGGGCGAGCGCCGTGGCCATGCCGAGGTCGTTGTGGGTGTGGACGGAAATGATCACGTCCTCAATGCCGATCACGTTGTCCGCGAGGCCCTTGATCCGCTTGCCAAAGTCCTCGGGCAGCTGGTAGCCCGTGGTGTCGGGAATGTTCACGACGGTGGCGCCGGCCTTGACGACGGCCTGGATCACGCGCTCGAGGAAGGCCTGGTCGGCGCGACCCGCGTCCTCGGCGTAGAACTCGACGTCCTCGACGTAGCGCTTGGCGTACTCGACGCAGTGAATCGCGCGCTCGACGCACTCGTCCTCGGTAATGCGCAGCTTGTCGCGCAGGTGGGAGGGCGAGACGCCGAGGCCGGTGTGAATGCGCGGGCGCTTGGCGCACTTGAGCGCCTCGGCCGCGCGGTCGATGTCCTTCTCGACCGCACGCGTCAGGCCGCAGACCACGCAGTCGTCGCCAGCCAGCCGACCGATCTCCTGCACCGAGCGGAAGTCACCGGGAGAGGAAATGGGGAAGCCCGCCTCGATCACGTCGACGCCCATGCGAATGAGCTGCTGGGCAATGACAAGCTTCTCCTCGGTGTTCATGGAGGCGCCGGGGCTCTGCTCGCCGTCGCGCAGGGTGGTGTCAAAGATGTGAATCTTCCTGGTCATGTGGGTGCCTTTCTCGTCGGCCTTGGCGGGAGTCTGTGCTCAGAAAAAACGCCTCGCCCGCAAAGGACAAGGCTCATGCGCGCGCCAGGTGAGCGGAGCCCTAGCGCGCGCCGGGTAGCGAGAGCACGTTGAGGGCGAGAAGGGCGAGGGCGCGTCGAGAAAAGCGAACGTCAGCTGCGGCGCGGCGATCCATGGCCTACCCCCTCGTGGTCAAGCGCCCCCGTCGGGCGCGGTAAGGGGCAGTTTCCCACAGTCGGGGGCGCCCGCGCAAAATGGTTTTGGAGCCGAAACAATAGACGCGGGGCGCGCGACCCCCTGCTGCGAACAGCAAGGTTTTGGGGAATCGTCGATCGCGTGTCGTCGAGCAGCTGTTTTTCTCGATAGTTTCCTTGGTTTTGGGAAACAACTTTTATGCTTGTGCGATTCGACGGGGCTCAAAACGGTCGTGTTTCCACCCTCCGTGCGGTTTTGAATAAGGTATTGAAGTTTTTCTCGCCAGAGTCGGCCTCGCGCATCAAACTTTCGCCCCAAAACCGCAGAAAGAGGCCAGGGAAGCGTCTGCGCCGGAGCACGGGTGGCCTCGGGTCCCGCAGAGAGAGGCCAGGGAAGCGTCTGCGCCGGAGCACGGGAACGCGGGCGCGCCCCGAGCCCTACAATAGGGCCGAGAAGAACGAGCAAAGGAGCGCCGTGTACCGCATTATCGCCTGTGACCTTGACGAAACGCTACTCGACGACGAGGGCAACGTCCCGACCCATGTCCGCGACGCCGTGGCGGCCGCCCGCGAGCGCGGGACGCGCTTCGTGCTCGCCACGGGGCGCCCGTTCGTCTCCGCCCACCGCACGCTCGAGCAGCTCGACCTTCTCGGCCGTGCGGGCGAGTACGTCATTTCCTTCAACGGCGGCGTCATAACCGAGAACTCGGACGAGCGCCCGCTCACGACCTGCTCGCTCGACCCCGCGACCGCCGAGACGCTCTACGAGCGCGGCGTCGAGTGGGGCCTGTGCATGCACGTCTACACGCTCGACGAGGTCCACGTCTACAACTACCTCCCCGAGGAGCGCGCCTACATAGAGGGCCGCATGAGCATATACGAGACCTTCGAGACCACGCTCGACTTTCTTCGCGAGAAGGGCGAGCGCGTCGTCAAGCTCCTCTACATGAGCCTCGACGCCGAGCGCCTGCGCGCCGCCGAGCGCGAGCTCGCCGCCGAGGGCGTCACGGAGGGCCTCGACGTCTGCTACTCGTCCAACCGCTACCTCGAGTTCAACGCGCCGGGCGTGAACAAGGGGGTCGGCCTGCTCGAGCTCGCGCGGCGCCTCGGCGTGCCCCGCGAGCAGACCATGGCGATCGGCGACAACTCCAACGACATGGCCATGATCTCTGCCGCCGGGCTCGGCGTCGCCGTGGCCAACGCCACGAGCGAGACCAAGGCCGTGGCGGACTACGTCTGTCGCCGGACCAACAACGAGGGAGCCGTCGCAGAGGCGATCGAGCGCTTCGTCCTGGGCGCGTAGACGCCCTCCCGTCACCTCACGCGTATTACAACATATAAATTAGTGCATTCTCAAATATATGGGGCCCCGTACATGGTTCAATGTAATGAGACGGAACTTGTATCTCATACACTCTCGTTGAATCCGCATAACCTCTCGCATGGGGACGAGGTGACACGCATGAGGCTCTCCCCCGACACCACGCTCTTCTCCCTGGGCGACGTTCCCCTGGTGGGCAACCTCGCCACGGGAGGCGTCATAGGGCTCACCCGCGAGGGCGCCGCCCTCTGCCATGAGCTCGCCGAGCGCGACGTCGCCGCGAGCGAGGTCCCCGAGGGCTGCGCCGAGCTCGTGCGCCACCTCGAACGGGGCGGCTACCTCGAGGGCGCGCCGCTCCCGCGGCCGCGCCTCCGCTCGGCGTACCTGCACGTCACGCAGAGGTGCAACCTCACCTGCCGCCTCTGCTACTCCGAGGGCGACGACAGGAACCGCCTGGAGGACCCCACGCTCGACGAGCTCGCGCGCGCCATAGGCCTCCTGGCCGACCTCGGCTGCGCCCGCCTCACCGTCTCCGGCGGGGAGCCGTTCCTGCGCCCCGACCTCGCCGACGTCGCCCGGCGCGCACGGGCCGCGGGAATCGACGAGGTCGTCGTCCTCACCAACGGGCTTCTTTTGGACGAGAAGAACGTGGCGCCGCTCGCCGGCCTCGTCTCCTGCATAGCGGTCGCCTTCGACGGAACGAGCCCGGACGCCCCCGCCCACCTGCGCCCCTCGCAGAACTTCGAGCGTCTCGTCGCGGCGGTTGGGACCGTTCGCGCCGCGGGGATCGAGGCGCGAATCCTGCCGACCCTGCACGCCGCGAACCTCGCCGACATGCCGCGCTATGAGCGGCTCGCCGAGGAGCTCGGGGCGAGCCTCGGATACAGCCTGCTCACCGCCCCCGCCCGCTCGATCGCCGGCCTCGCGCTTGACGAGGGTCAGCTCCACGAGCTCGGCGAGCGCTCGGCAACCTCCCGCCTTCCGGGCGAGGACCCCGCGGGAGCCGGCGCGCCCGCGCTCGCGGTCCGACGCTCCTGCGGGGCGGGCACGCGCTGCGTGAGCGTCGACGCGGACGGGACGGTCTACCCCTGCCACATGCTGCACGACCGCCGGCTTGCCATGGGCAACGCCTTCACGGACTCCCCCGCCTCCGTCATGGGCTCGAGCGTCGCCGCCGCCATGCGCACCCTGGACGTCGCCACGTTCGAGCACTGCTCGTCCTGCGACGTCCGTCACCTCTGCGGGGGCGGCTGCCGCGCCCGCGCGCTCATGGCCACGGGGGACCTCCGCGGGCGGGACCCGTACTGCGAGCTCTCGCGCGCGTACTACGGGGCCGTCGGGAGAGGGATCGGCGCGCGATTTGGGGAAAGGGGGTGAGCGACATGCTGTTTGAGTCTGAGCTCAGCGTTGACACGTGCATTGCAATCGGACCGATCAGGATTGGCTACTAGGAGTCTCGAGGAGGACCCATGCCCGAGAACGTTCTTGAGTCGTCATATGTGCGCGCCAGGCGGGCGTCGAGGGTCGGCGCCGCGTGCATGTACGCCCTCGCGGTCGTGCTGCTGGCTATTCTCGTCTTGACCTGTCTGGGCACGCGGCCCGCCACCGCGCCGGTGGCCCTTCTCGTGGGCCTGCTGGTCAGAAACGTCGCGGCGATCGCGGCGACCGTCCTTCTCGCCGAGTTTCTCCGCAAGTTCGGCAGCGAGGGGTCGCCGTTCGGAAGCGGGCAGTCGCTCCGTCTGGCGCTCGCCGGCGCGCTCCTTCTGGTTCACACCCTCTCTGACGCCCTGTTCGCACCCACGACCTACGCGGTCAGTCTCGTGGACGCACCCATTCCCGTCAGCGTCGGCTCCTGGAGCGGCATAGACCCCATGACGATCAGCCTCGCCGTGTTTTTCGTCTGCCTCGGCATGGTGGTTCGGTATGGGAGGGCGCTCAAGGAGGACTCGGACTCGATTGTTTAGTATGCTGTGACAGAAGAACCGTCGACGAGAGGTGACATCGTGCCCATAGTCATACGTCTTGACCGAGTCATGGCCGAAAGAAAGATTTCCTCAACGGAGCTCGCCAAACGCGTGGGCACCTCAACGGTCAATCTCTCCAATATCAAGAACGGGCACATTCGCGGCATGCGCTTCTCCACGCTCGAGGCGTTCTGCCAGGTTCTCCGGTGCAAGCCGGGGGACATTATCGACTACGTGACCCCCGAGGAGCTTGCCGAGGAGCAGGCCCTCGGGGAGCGTCGCGAGTAGCCCCTACCGCAGGGCGTCGCGCCCCATAACCCTAAACCGCTCGATCATTTCCCCTGTCAGCGACGCGCGGTCGCCCGTGCGCTCCAGGGGTATCTCGTCGCGCGTGAACCAGCGGGCCTCCTTGAGCTCGGAGCGGTCCACGATGAGGGTGGCGTCGCCGTCCACCTCGCACCAGAAGCCGGCCATGAGCGTGTCGGTGAAGCTCCACGGCTGACTCTTGTAGAAGCGCAGGTTCTTGACGGAGAGGCCGACTTCCTCCCTGACCTCGCGGCGCACGGTGTCCTCGAGCGGCTCGCCGATCTCGGTGAAGCCGGCGACGAGCGCCCAGAGCGCCGTCGTGCGCCCGGCGTAGCGCGTGAGCACGATCGCGTCGTCGGCGGGGTCGTCGGCAAGGCGCACCACCGCGCATATGGCGCCGGGGCAGATCTTGGGGTAGACGATCCGGGCGCACTCGGGGCAGACGATCTCCCGGCTCCGGGGCCCAAGCTCGGTCGGCGCGCCGCAGCGCCCGCAGAAGCGGTTGTCGCGATACCAGCGGTCGAGCTGTGAGGCGGTCGCGGCGGCAAAGAGCAGGTGCTGCGGCTCGGCGTGGCGCAGCCAGTTCACGGACTCGTAGGCAAAGCCCGCCGGCGCGCTCACGCGGTCGTCGAGCGCCAGGAAGAAGCGCTCGTCGCCGAGGGAGAAGAGGTAGGTCGCGCGCGCGGGCCTGCGCGGGTAGTCCGCGAGGCGCGGCAGCTCCACGACCTCGCCGGAGTCACCGGCGTCGGCGTCGGTGCCGCCCACGTGGCACACGCGGGAGAGGCAGCCGGCGGAGGTGAAGTGCAGCAGGTAGTCCTTCTCGGCCGGCTCGTGCGGCTCGAAGTGGTTGTCATAGGCGTGCTCGGCGCCAAACTCCTGAATCATGCGCTTCCCTTCTCCGCAACCGGCTCGAATTCGGACATAGCATACCGCCGATCCGACAGGCGCTTCCTGAAATCTGGCGATATGGCAGAGCGCGAGAAGAACGACCTACGGTTCTTCTCGCCGTCTTCTTCAAATTGGACGATATGGCAGAGGATTTCGTGCCAAGTCGCCTGATTCGAGGAACGCGGGACGGCTACCGGCGCCTGCCCACGCCGAGCTCGCTCACGAGCACGGCGACGAAGATCGTGGCAAAGCCGAGCGCGATTCTCGGCGTGACGAGCTCGTGGTAGAAGAGCACGCTCGCCACCACGGCAAAGACGCTCTCCAGCGACAGCAGCAGCGACGCCTGCGCCGGCGGCACGTGCGCCTGTCCCACGTTCTGCAGGACCGTGCACACGCCCGACGAGAGGACCACGAGATAGGCGAGGGAGACCCACACGTCGGGGCTCGCAAAGGTCGTCAGGGTCGGCGGCGCCTCGGTCACGAGCGCCACCACGAGCGCGAGCAGCGCGCCGACCACGAGCTGGACCACAGTGAGCGTCATGACGTCATGGGCCGACGAGAAGCGCGCCACGAGCACGATGTGCACGGCAAAGAGCACCGCGCCCACGAGCGTGAGCCAGTCGCCGCGACTCATGGCGAGCGAGAGGTCGTCGCCGAGCGCGACCAGCCCCACGCCCACAATGGCGAGAAGGGCGGCGAGCACGTTGCCCCCGTCGGGGCGCCGTCGCGCCACGGCCCAGTTTATGAACGGCGTCATGACGCAGTACGTGGCGGTGAGAAACGCATTTCTGCCCGGCGTGGTGTCGTCGAGCCCGATGTTTTGCACCAGGTAGGCCGCCCCCCACACCAGGCCCAGGATGGCGCCCATCGCGAGGTGACTCACGTCGAGGTTGTCGCGCAGAGTGCGCCAGAAGAGCGCTCCCACGAGGACAGACGCCAGGAGGAAGCGCGTGGCCATGAGCCACGAGGGGGAGATGGCGTCGAGCGTGTCCTTCATGACGACGAACGAGCCGCCCCAGATGGCGGCGGCGCCCGCGAGGGCGAGCTTCCACACCCACGACGGGATGGGGCCGTTGATGTTCTTCTCTGCACTCATGGGGCGGAATTATAGCGCCGCCACGCTCTTCTCGCCCGCCGTTTTGCCGTAAACTAGAGCCAGACTGGCAACATGGCCGGTCGCATGGCACCGACCTGAGTATCACGGAGAGGAGCATTACATGCAGTATTCCGCAGAAGTCGAGAATATGTGCCCCGTCGCCAAGGGCGCATATCACGGCCCCGCGCCCATCCCCGAGGAGGGCAAGTGGGTCCAGGCCAAGGAGATCAAGGACATCTCCGGCCTCACGCACGGCGTGGGCTGGTGCGCGCCCCAGCAGGGTGCCTGCAAGCTCACCCTTAACGTCAAGGAGGGCGTCATCGAGGAGTGCCTCGTCGAGACCCTCGGCTGCTCCGGCATGACCCACTCCCATGCGCGAGCTGTTCCTCCAGATCGTCTACGGCCGCTCCCAGACCGCCTTCTCCGAGGACGGCCTGCCCGTCGGCGCCTCCCTCGACGACCTCGGCAAGGGCCTGCGCACGCAGGTCGGCACCATGTTCGGCACCAAGGCCAAGGGCGCCCGCTACCTCGAGCTCGCCCAGGGCTACGTCACCCGCATGGCGCTCAACGAGAACAACGAGATCGTGGCCTTCGAGTTCCTGAACCTCGGCAAGTTCACCGAGGCCCTCAAGGCCGGCAAGACTCCCGAGGACGCCATCGCCGGCGCCATGGGCCACTACGGCCAGTGGGAGAACGCCGCCAAGTACATCGACCCGCGCACGGACGAGGAGACCCACACGGTCGCCAACGTCTTCCCCGTTCACGAGTAGAAAGGGAGGGAAAACCAAATGGCAGTTTCGTTTGAGGGCTATGAGCGCCGCATCGACAAGATCAACAAGGTGCTCGCTGAGAACGGCATCTCCTCCCTCGAGGAAGCCGAGCAGATCTGCCTCGACAAGGGCGTGAACCCGCGCGAGATCGTCGAGGGCGTCCAGTCCATCGCGTTCGAGAACGCCAAGTGGGCCTACGTCTGCGGCTGCGC
>CASEQJ010000013.1 GCA_949290055.1 uncultured Olsenella sp.
AGGGGCCGATGGCGCTGTTGAACTGCACCCGGAAGCCCCGGTTGACGTGGACCTTCCCCTGGTCGTCCTCCCAGGGCACCCGGAACTTGATAATCCGCTCTGGCTCCACCAGACAGTCCATGACCCCCTCCTCGATATACTCCGGGTGGCGGTCCACCACCGGCGAGAGGGAGGCCAGCACCTCCCGCACCGCCTGGTGGAACTCCGGCTCCGCCGGGTTCCTCCGGACCACCCGCTCCATGAGCTGAGACAAATACTCGTTTTCGATTCGCATGTTCTCCCTCCACGATCCTCAGATTGAACCAGCGGCCAGCGCCGCCTCCTGTCCCGCTCCCGCCGGAAGCGGCAGTGGATTTCTTTTATATGATAACGCTTTACTGCGCAAAAATCAATCCATATTCATTACTTTTTTGCTCAAAATCATGTCAAAATCGTTCCAATATTATATTTTTGTGTATTTTATCCGAAATTTTAAAAAATTATTCGCGAGACTTTGGGACCCTCACACCTGTGGAAAACGCCTGGGCGCTCAGCCGTCCGCCGTGGAAAAACCCGGACGCGGGGCAGAGATTTTTCTCCGCCCCGCATCCGGGTTTGTTCTTGTATTCCTCCCCGGCCCCAGCCGGCTCGGTCTTGTCATTCCCTACTTGACGTAGCCCTCGCTGTCGAAGGTGCAGCTCTCGCCGCCCACCTGGTAGGTCCCGCCTGTGTAGTAGGAGCCGTCGGCGGCGCGGTAGCGCCAGCCGTTGTCGTCCTTTTTCCACCCCTCCACGCTGACGCCCTTCGTCAGGTAGGAGGTCAGGCCGATGGCCTCCCGGGTCTCGTCGTCCTGGAAGTGCCACCACTCGGAGGTCAGCCCCCGCATCCCCACGCCGGTCATGTACTGCTCCAGCAGCTTGGCGTTGTCGTTGTTTCGATAGGCGGCGGCGTACCAGCTCAGGTCGTGGATGGGGGCCTGCATCTCCAGCTCCTCCCCGGCGGCGATGTCCACCAAGGTCAGGTCCAGGGCAATGCCCCGGTTGTGGGCAGACACCGATGCGGCCAGGAAACTGCCGATGCCGAAGCGGCCGTCGGTCATCACCTGGCGGTAGGTCAGCACCGGCTCCGTCTCCTCCGCCGGGGTCCCGTCGTCGGCCTGGCTCTCGTCCGAGGGCGGAAGGGCGGCCTCCCCCTCCTGGTCCGAAGCGTCCGTCAACCCCGCCTCATCAGCGGGGATCTCCCCGGATGAAGGTTCCTCCGGAGGCAGCACCGGTTCCCCGGGAGTCTCGCTCTGATCCGTCCCAGCGGCTTCCTGGGCCTCCTGGGCGGCCATTGCCTCCTGAATGGCGGGGACCGTGGCCGGGTCCACCAGCTCCTCTGTCTCCGGGTCTATCAAAAGCCCCGTGGGCAGGTCGATGGACCAGCCGGTGATGGGCTCGATGGGCCGCCCCTCCTCGTCCAGGTCCGGCACCGCCGTATCCAGCACCAGGGAGGTGGTGTCGTAGAGGTAGCGGGTGGCCTCGTTGGGGCGGAAGGCGTCGTAGATCCGCAGCCGGTAGCCGTCGGCCTCGGCGGCCAAGGCGGCCTTCATCAGCTTCTGGGCGCAGGGGTACAGATAGGGGGCCAGGCAGGTCCCGTCAGCCAGCCCCACATTCTCATAGCCCTGGATCACCTGTCCCGTGACGTCCTGGATGGGGTACTCGTGGACCCGGAAGACGGACTGTCTGGCGTTGGGGATGGCGTACTCGCACAGGTCTCCCAGGTACTCCGGCAGGTCGATCATACAGAAGCCGCTGTCCACATAGCCGTAGTCCTCCCCAAAGCGGACGTAGAAGAACCCGTCCTCCTCACCCAGCACGCACAGGCAGGTGCCGGCGGGGACGGTGTCCACGCTCTCCATGGCCCCCGCCACCTCGTAGAATCCCACGTCAATCACCGGCCAAACAGAGCAGTAGAGGGGGGAGAAGTCTGCCCGGAAGGAGACCTCCCCGGGCTGGGCGGCAAAAAACTCCGCCCCCACCTGGATGGTGTCCTCGGCGGCATCTCTGTGGCGGGCCACCACCCGGTAGAGGTGGGAGGAGCCGGAGTCCAGGCGGCCGGTCTCATAGCGGAGCTCCCCCTCCCTGTCCACTTGAGCCAGAGTCTCCCAGCCCGCCTGGGCGTCGGACCACTCCTGAAGCTCGTAGTAATCCCCCTTGGTCTCGTTCCAGCGGAGGGTGTAGCAGCGGGTATCCTCTCCGGGCAGGCATTCCAGGGAGAGCTGGTTGCCAAGGAGCTGTTCCTTCTCCACGGTAACGCTCTCCGCCCAGGGGCCGCAGAGGCGGTAGCCCTCCCCCTGAGCGCACAGCCGCACGTCCACCTCCGCGGGGGCGTCGTAGGCGGGCATGTTCACATCCTGTCCAAAGACCACCTGGGCCTCGCCCGCCCCGGCCTCCGCCCAGAGGGTGAAGTCCCCGGAGACGATCTCGCAGTAGTCCCCCCCGCCCGTCCAGCGGAGGGTCAGGGTCTTGTCCTCCGCATCCACCCGGGCGTCCAGCTGAGGGGCGGCGGGGGCCTGGGCCTCCACCGTCAGACGGACAGAGCTCCGGCTGAGGGTCCGGCGCTCCATTCCCAGCAGATTTCTCCCATGGGCCGCCGCCCGGAGCTCCACCTCCAAGGGCCCATCCAGGGACACCCCTGGGAGCAGGGCCTCCGGCGTATCATACTCCCCCTGGGCCAGTACCTGGCCGCCGTCGGCGTTCCGGACGGTGAGCAGGTATCGCTCCGCCCCCTCCGCCACCCACACGAGCGCCGCCTCGAGCTCGTCGGCCGCCTCGCGCAGGACGCTCTCCATGTGCTTGAGCGCGCCCTCGTCAGTGCCCTGCGTGGCGGCGTCCAGCAGCTCCTCTCGCAGCTCCGTCTCGAGCGAGGCGAGCTGGTCGGCGCGCTGGGAGCGAAGGGCCGTAAAGGCGCTCGCGAGCTGGACGGACAGGTAGTGCGCCACGGAGTCGAGCAGGCGCGCGTCCTCCTTGAGCAGCGGGTGGAGCCGCCGCCAGCCCACCTCTATGATCGCTATCACGTGGCCGCCAAACCACACGGGCACCACCATGAAGCTCGTGAAGGGCGGCAGCATGGAGCTCCTCACGCGCAGCACCTCGCGCGTCTCCTCGCTCACGACCTCGCGCGTCGTGAGCCGGCCCTGGCGCAGCGCGTCGGGGGACGGGGCGACCACCCGCAGGCGCACCGTGCGGCCGTCGCGCACGGCAACGCGCTCTATGCTTCTCCCAAACGGCATAAAGCGCGCCATGCGCTCGCCCAGAAGCGAGCTCGAGACGCCCCTCAGGCGAAACCCGTCCGCCTCCGAGAGGTAGACGAGCGTGCCGTCCGCCTCCATGGTCTCCGTGAGCTCCTCGAGAACGCGACCAAAGAGCGCCTGCAGGTCGTCGGCGTCTATCGTGTCCAGGACAATGTTCAGCGTGCCGGAGAGGCGGTGGTTCGCGCGGCGGAGGTCCTGGAGGGCGCGCTCGGTCTCGCGCCCGGGCAGCGCCCCCTCGTCGACGGGGAGCGCCAGCAGGAGGTACGTCTCGCCCGGGGCGCGCACCGCGTCGCAGCGGACGCGCACCTCGACGGGCCTGCCGGAGGCCGAGGCGCAGGGCACGCGCGCCGCCGTGCCGTCGGTCGGAAAGGGCAGCGCCGCGACCGAGAAGGGCCCGAGCGCGCCGTCAGCGTCCCCCGAGGGAAAGAGCAGGCGAATGTCAGAGCCGACGAGGGCGTCCGGCACGGGAAAGAGCTCCGTGGCCTCGTCGTTGGCGAGCAGGACGCGACCGGTTCCGTCAAAGGCGAGAATGGCCTCGCAGCTGAGCTGCAGCAGCTTTGAGAGCGTGCCGACGACGCTTCCCTCGCCGATGCCCTCCACGCGCCTGCTGAGTCCGCGCTGCGCCATGTCCGTCCCCTCCCCGTGGTTCTTCTCGGCTAGCGTACCACGGCCGCGCGCGGGCCGCGGCGGCAGGGCCGACTCTAGGAACTCCCGGCCTTGTCATGCAGCGTTCTAGAAATCGTCGCCCTTGTCAGGCAACGTTCTAGGAAATCAGGGTCTTGCTGTCAGCTCGTCTAGAAATCACAACCCTTGGCGAGAAGAACTCTAGGAATTCGCGACCTTGTCTGCCACACGGCCCTTCTCGCCCGACAAGGGCCGCGATTCCTAGAAGGCCCTGGGACAAGGGCGGGAAATCCTAGACAACCGCTCCGCATACGAAAACGGGCCCCTCTCGGGGCCCGTCTGCTTTCGTGGTGTCGGAGGCGGGACTTGAACCCGCACGACCTTTTAGTCAGTCACTAGCACCTCAAGCTAGCGCGTCTGCCAATTCCGCCACTCCGACTTGTCACTGCGCTTTCGCGCAAGGGATAGTATGCACCACTCCCCCGGCGCGCGCAACCCCCAATTTCAAAAATGGCGTCCCCGCACAAAACGGGGACGCCAGGCTTCACAGAGCCGAGAAGAACCTCTGGCTAGAGCTCAATCGAGGTCTCCTTGATTGGGTTCACCGCGGCGCAGTGGCACGCGCAGAAGTGGCCGGGCGCGACCTCGCGCAGCTCGGGGCGCTGCTCAGAGCAGATCCTCTGCGCGATTGGGCAGCGCGTGTGGAAGCGGCATCCGCTCGGCGGGTTGATCGGCGAGGGCGGGTCACCCGGCAGGATGATGCGCTTGCGGGAGTGCTGGACGTCCGGGTCGGGCACCGGCACAGCCGAGAGCAGCGACTGCGTGTAGGGATGGTGCGGCTCGTCGTAGAGCGTCTTCCAGTCGGAGTACTCCATGAGGTTGCCGAGGTACATCACGGCCACGCGGTCGGAGATGTGCTGGACGACGGAGAGGTCGTGCGCGATGAAGAGGTACGCGGTGCCAAACTCGTCCTGCAGGTCCTTCAGCAGGTTGAGCACCTGGGCCTGGATGGAGACGTCGAGGGCCGAGACCGGCTCGTCGCAGATGATGAGCTTCGGGCGCAGGGCGAAGGCGCGGGCGATGCCCACGCGCTGGCGCTGGCCACCCGAGAACTCGTGCGGGTAGCGGTTGATGTGCTCGGGGTTGAGGCCCACGATGTCGAGCAGGTGACGCACGTGGTCCATGCGCTGGGCCTTGTCGGGCATGTCACCGTGAATCACCAGCGGCTCGGAGACGATCTCGCCGATGGTCATGCGCGGATTCAGGCTCGCGTAGGGGTCCTGGAAGATGTACTGCATGTCATGGCGCATCTTCTTGAGCTCTTTGCCCTTGAGCTTTGAGACGTCCTGCCCGTCAAAGACGACGGTGCCGCTCGTGGGCTCGGTGAGGCGCATGATGCAGCGGCCCGTGGTGGACTTGCCGCAGCCGGACTCGCCAACCAGGCCGAAGGTCTCGCCGGGATAGATGTCAAAGCTGATGTCGTCCACGGCATGGACGCGCCCGCCGCCGCGGCCGAAGACGCCACCCTCGACGGGGAAATCCTTGCAGAGGTGCTCGACGTGCAGCAGGGGCTCGCGCTTCTCGTCAGCCATTAGGCCTCGCCCCCTTCCTTGACGTCAGAACGCGAGGTCTTGGGCGCGTTCTTCTCGACAAACGCGACGTCGCCCGAGAAGTGGCAGCGGGAGTAGTGGCCGGTCTCGGTGACGTGGAGCTCGGGCATCTCGGTCCTGCATCGGTCGGTTGCGTACGGGCAGCGCGGCGAGAAGGGACATCCGCTTGGCAGGTTCACCAGCGAGGGCGGGTTCCCCTCGATCGGGGTGAGCGCCGTCTTCTCGTCGCCTGCCGGCTTGGGGATGGAGCGGACGAGGCCCCAGGTGTAGGGATGCACCGGCTCGTAGAAGATCTCCTCGGCGGTGCCGAACTCCACGGGGTGACCGGCGTACATGACCATGATCTTGTCGGCCACGTCGGCGACGACGCCGAGGTCGTGCGTGATGAGGATGATGGCGTTGCCGTTGGTCTGCTGCATCTCCTTCATCAGCTCGATGATCTGCGCCTGGATGGTCACGTCGAGGGCCGTGGTAGGCTCGTCGGCGATGAGGATATCGGGGTCGCAGGCGAGTGCCATGGCGATCATGACGCGCTGGCGCATGCCACCGGAGAACTGGTGCGGATAGTCCTTGACGCGCTGCTCGGGATTGGGGATGCCCACCATGTCGAGAAGCTCGACGGCACGCTCAAGGGCCTGCTGCTTGGTGTAGCCGCGGTGCAGGCGAAGCCCCTCCCCGAGCTGGTGTCCGATCGTGTAGACCGGGTTCAGCGAGGTCATGGGGTCCTGGAAGACCATCGCGATGTCGTTGCCGCGGATGTGCTGCATCTCCTCCTCGCTCATCTCGAGCAGGGAGCGGCCGCGGTAGCGGACGTCACCGCCCTCGATCCTGCCCGGGGGCATGTCGATGAGGCCCATGATGGTCTTGGCCGTGACGGACTTGCCCGAGCCGGACTCGCCGACCACGCCCAGGGTCTCACCGCGGTCGAGCGTGTAGGAGACGCCGTCGACGGCCTTGACCACGCCGTCCTGGGTGTGGAAGTACATCTTGAGGTCGTCGACCTCGAGGAGGTGGGAGCCCTCGGGGACCGGCTGGTTCTTGAGGTCGAGCGCCGGGTCCAGGGCGCGCTTCTTCTTGCCGAATGCCATTATGCGTCCTTCATCTTGACGTCGAGTGCGTCGCGCAGGCCGTCGCCCAGAAGCGAGAAGGCCAGCACGGTGGTGAGGATGGCGAGACCCGGCAGAATCATGAGCCACGGCTCGGTCTGCAGGAAGGTCTGGCCGTCCTGGATCATGGTGCCCCACGAGGGCGTGGGCGGGGTGACGCCCATGCCGAGGTAGGACAGGGCGCTCTCGGTGAGGATGGCGCCGCCGATGTTCATCGTCGCGTAGACCACGATGGAGGCCACCGAGTTGGGGAAGATGTGACGTGCGACGATGCGCAGGTCGGACGCACCCATGGCGCGCGCGGCGTCGACGTAGTCGTTCTCCTTGATGGAGAGGATCGCCGAGCGGAAGACGCGGGCGATGGACGGCCATCCGAGGATGCCGATGGCGATGAAGACGTTCTGCAGGCTTCTGCCTATGACCGCGATGAGCGCGATGACGAAGAGCGTGTACGGAAAGGCGAGGAACATGTCGGCGAGGCGCATGATGATGGTGTCCCAGATTCCGCCGTAGTAGGCGGCGATGGCGCCCATGACCAGGCCGATGGCCGTGGAGATGAGCGTGGCCACCACGCCGACGGTGAGCGAGACGCGCGCGCCGTAGATGACGCGGACGAGCACGTCGCGACCAGAGGCGTCCGTGCCGAAGGGGTGCTCGAGCGACGGAGCGAGGCGGGCGTTGGAGGCAGCCGTGGCGGTGTCGATGGCCGTGGGCGAGCCGAGCAGCTGCGGGGCCCAGAGGTCTGCCGTGACGGCCACGAGGATCACGAAGATGATCCAGGCGGCACCAATCATGGCGAGCTTGTTCTTGCGCAGGCGCGCCCAGGCGTCGCCCCAGAGGGTGCGGGAGCTGGAAGGCGCCGACTCCTCCGGCTGCACGGTGGTGTTCATGGTGTCACTCATGGGTTTCCTATCCCTCCTTCTTGGGCGACCCGTAGCGGATGCGCGGGTCGAGGAAGGCGTAGCTCACGTCGACGAGCAGGTTGATGATCATGACCACGACGACGATGACCGTGACGCCGCCCAGCACGATGGGCCAGTCGCGCTGCGTGATCGCGCGATAGATCTCCATGCCCACGCCCGGCCAGTTGAAGACCGTCTCGGTGAGGATGGCACCGGAGAGCATGGCGCCGAAGTCGATGCCGATGTAGGTGATGACCGGGATGAGGGCGTTCTTGAGCGCGTGGTGCAGGATGATGCCCCCGCGCGAGAGGCCCTTGGCCTTGGCGGTCACGATGTAGTCCTGGTTCATGACCTCAAGCAGCTGGGAGCGCATGATGCGCGCCGTGTAGGCCGTGGAGACCGACGCGAGCGTGATCGCGGGCAGGATGTAGTAGACCCAGCCCTGAAACTCCGCATGGGCGCCTCCCGCACCGGAGATGGGCAGGTAGAAGGCACCACCGGTGACGTTCTTGAGGAAGACGCCAAAGAAGAGCTGCAGCAGCATGCCGAGCCAGAACGCCGGCATGGCTACGAGGACCGACGTCACGAGCGTCACGAGCACGTCCCAGAACGAGTAGCGCTTGACGGCCGAGACTATGCCGGCGCCTATGCCGACCACCGCCTCTATGCAGATGGCGAGCGCCGCCAGACGTACCGTGTAGGGGTACTTCTCCAATAGGATGTCCGTGACGTCAAGGCCGCGCGAGTAGCTCGTACCCAGGTCGCCATGCAGAAGACCGTTCAGGTAGTTGAAGTACTGCTTCCAGACCGGCGTGGGGATCGTGTCACCGTTCTCGTCATAGATGGCGTTGCCGTCCTCGTCGGTCTCGATGAGGCCCTGGGCGGCACGGATGGCGGTGTCGGTCTCCTCGCTCACGGCCTTGCCGCCCGTGATGAGCAGGACGGGGTCACCCGGAACGATATTCTGCAAAGCGAACAGGATGATGGTCACACCGAGAAAGACCGGTATGAACTGGACGACGCGCTTGAGGATGTACTTTCCCATGGATACTCCGTAATCTGCAAGCCTGCGGCACGCGAACCGACCGAGCGGCGGGACGCCGACAACCGACGTCCCGCCGCCGTGGCGATGCCGACCGCAGACTCAGCTGGCTTAGGCCTCGAGCTCGACCTCGGCCATGTCGACGAGCTTGAGCATGTTCATGTTCAGCGCGTTGACACGCTCGGAACCGACCATCGTGTGGGTGTAGAAGAAGATGGGGATGTCCGGGCAGTCCTCGGCGATGACGCGGTTGACGGCCTTGAGGGCCTCGGTGCGGGCGGTGTTGTCAAGAGTGGCACGAGCCGCATCGATGGCGGCGTCGACCTCGGCGTTAGAGTACTTGCCGCGGTTGTCGCCGTTGCCGGTGTAGAACAGCGGGTAGATGAAGTTGTCCATGATCGGGTAGTCGGCGATCCAGCCGAGGCGACCAAACTGGAAGTTGCCCGCGGTGTAGTTGTCGAGGATCGTCGCCCACTCCTGGGTGTCGGACTCGACCTGGATGCCGATCGCGTTAAAGTCGGCGATGACCATCTCCATAATCTGCTTGTGCGAACCGTCGAGGTTGTAGGAGAGGGTCAGCGTGATGCCGCGGTTGCCGTCGGCGTCGGCGGTGTAGCCCGCCTCGTCGAGGATCTGGGCGGCCTGCTCGGGGTCGTACTTGGCGTACGGCCACGCGCCCTCCTCGTAGCCGTCGAGTCCGGGCGGGACGATGTTGTCGGCCGGGGTCGCGCCGATGCCCATGAAGCAGGTCTCGCAGATGGCCTCGCGGTTGATGGCCAGCGAGAGGGCATGACGCAGGTTGACGTCGGCCATCTGCTCATCCTCCATGTTGATGAGGATGTAGTAGGTGGAGAGCTCGGCGCCGTCGAGCACGTGCTGCTCGGGAGCCATGTTGTAGCCGTCCTCGGACTCGCCGTACTGGTCGATGGCGTCCTGGAGCTGGGCCGTGGGGATCTGGCAGACGTCGAGGTTACCGGCCTGGAACTCACGATAGGCGGTCTCCACGTCCTTCTGGATGGAGAAGTGGACGCCGTCGATCTTGGCGGCCTCGCCGTAGTAGTCGTCGTTGCGGACGAGGTTGATCTCCTGGCCGTCGACCCAGGAGCCGTCCATCTTGAAGGCGCCGTTGCCGATCGGGGCGCGGAAGAAGGCGTCAAAGTCGTCGCCGGCCTCCGTCGGAGCGGACGAGGGCACGGGCGAGAGCGCCGGGTGCGAGCAGACGAACGGGAAGTCAGCGTAGGGGGCGGAGAGCTTCACCACGAAGGTGTTGTCATCCGGGCAGGAGAGGCCGGAGAGCTCGGTGGCGCTGCCGTCGAGCATCGCGTCGTAGCCATCCACCAGCGAGAGGTGATAGGAAATCTGGGAGGGCTGGTTTCCGGTCTTGGGGTTGCAGATGCGCTCCCATGCGTACTTGAAGTCGGCGGCGGTCACCGGGTCGCCGTTGTGGAACGTGGCGCCCTCGACCAGGTGGAAAGTGAACTCGTCGCCGGCGTCGTTGACGTCCCAGCTCTCGGCGGCCAGGCCCATGAGCTCGTCGGTGTCGAAGTCATAGATGGTCAGCGAGTCGAAGAGCTGGTAGCAGACCTGCATGCCCTGGTCTTCCTGGGCGTTGTACGGATCGATGGAGACCGGGTTGTTGATGTAGTAGTTCAGGATGGCGCCGGTGGCGCCCCCCTCAGAACCCTCGCCACCAGTGGCCGCATCGTTCTTGCACGCGGCGAGAGCGGCGAGCGCGCTCGCGGCAAGTCCGCCCTTCACGAAGTTGCGACGAGTGACACCACCAATCTTCTGCTGAGCCATGTTCTTTCCTCCTCCTGTCTTGAGGCGGGCAGGCTCCCTGCCCCGTCCCTCCATCCTGCACGTCATCTAGGGGAAGCGTACAGAACGACTGTTTACTTTATCCTAAAAAAGCGTGTCGGACAAAGCCCGACACGCATACGTAACGTATGGCCGCGTATTTCCGGCAGATTGCGCCTCTAACCGAGCGTGCCCGTGGGGAACGTCAGCGCCATGACCACCACGCTGAGAACGAAGACCGCGGCGGTAATCACCGTGAGACGGTTGAGGTTCTTCTCGAGCACGCCCGAGCCGGTGCCGGAATTGTAGAGCGACGACGCGATCATTTCCGAGACGCCCGTGCCCTTGCCGGAGTGCATGAGCACAAAGAGCACGGTAAGCGCACCGGAGAGGAACAGCAGAACGGTGAGGATGATGTTGAGCGGGTTCACTGAGGCTCCTTCAGGACAGCTGCATAGCAATTCTCGATGGTAACACAAAGGGGCCCGGACAAGGTCCGGGCCCAAGACTTCACATCAGCCGAGAAGAACGTGGCTTACGCCATGGCGCTCTTGACCATGGCCGCGAAGCTGTCGGCCTTGAGGGAGGCGCCGCCGACGAGCGCGGAAGCCGGCGATGTTCTCGGGCTTGGCGGAGCCGCCGTAGAGGACGCGGATGCCCTGGGCGATCTCCTCGCCAAAAATCTCGGTGAGGGTCGCGCGAATGGCGCCGCAGACCTCCTGGGCGTCGTCGGCCGTGGCGGTCTTGCCGGTGCCGATGGCCCAGATGGGCTCGTAGGCGATCACGTACTTGGAGGGGTCGGTGATCTCGAGGCCCTCGGTGTCCTTCTTGATCTGGTCGACGACAAACTCGACGTGCGTGCCGGCCTCGCGGATCTCGAGGGACTCGCCGCAGCAGGAGATCGGCACGATGCCGTGAGCCATGAGGGCCTTGGCCTTCTTGTTCACGTCCTCGTCGGTCTCGCCGAAGTAGTCGCGGCGCTCGGAGTGGCCGATTATGCAGTAGGTGGCACCCACGGCCTCGAGCATGTTGGGAGCGGTCTCGCCGGTGTAGGCGCCGGACTCCTCCCAGTAGACGTTCTGGCCGCCGAGCGCGAACGGGGCGCTCGTCTGCTCTATGACCTCGGAGACACCCTTGAGGTCGACGGCGGGCGGGCAGACGACGACGTCGACGTCGCCGGTGCCGTCCTTGAGCTCGTCGGCAAGGCCCTGGGCGAGGACGACGCCCTCGCTGTAGGTCTTGTTCATCTTCCAGTTGCCAGCGATCATCCTCTTACGCATCGAGAAGCGCCTCCACTCCAGGAAGGACCTTGCCCTCGACGAGCTCCATGGAAGCGCCACCGCCGGTGGAGATCCAGCTCATCTTGTCGGCCAGGCCGAACTTGTTGATGGCCGCGACGGAGTCGCCGCCGCCGATGATCCCGCCGATGATCGAGGTGCAGTCGGAGTCCGCGATCGCGCGGGCGACGGCCTCGGTGCCGTGGGCGAAGTTGTCGAACTCGAAGACGCCCATCGGGCCGTTCCAGAAGACGGTCTTGGCGGCCTTGACGGCGTCGGCGTAGAGCTTCTCGGTCTCGGGGCCGATGTCCATGCCCTCGCGGTCGTCGGGAATGGCGTCGGAGGCGACGACCTCCGGCACGGCGTCCTCGCCAAAGTGGTCGGCGACGCGGTTGTCGATCGGGAGGAGGATCTTGACGCCCTTCTCCTCGGCCTTCTTCAGCATCTCACCGGCGCGCTCGACCCAGTCCTCCTCCTTGAGGGACATGCCGACGGACATGCCCTGGGCGAGGAAGAAGGTGTAGGCCATGCCGCCACCAATGATCAGGGTGTCGGCGGAGTCGATCAGGTGATCGAGGACGCCGATCTTGGAGGACACCTTGGAGCCGCCGACGATGGCGACGAAGGGACGCTCGGGCTCGGCGAAGATCGAGGTCAGGGTGTCGACCTCCTTCTCGAGCAGGAAGCCGGCGTAGGCGGGCAGGTAGGCGGCGGGGCCAACCACGGAGCCCTGGGCGCGGTGCGCGGTGCCGAAGGCGTCGAGCACGAAGATGTCGCCGTAGGAGGCAAGGATCTTGGCGATCTCGGGGTCGTTCTTCTTCTCGCGCTTGTCAAAGCGGACGTTCTCGAGGACGAGGATCTCGCCGTCGGCGAGGGCGTCCACGGCGGCCTTGGCCTTCTCGCCGTAGGTGTCGTCGACGAACTTCACGTCATAGCCAGTGAGCTCGGCGAGCTTGTCGGCGGCCGGCTTGAGGGAGAACTGGGGCTCGGGGCCGTCGCCCTTGGGGCGGCCGAGGTGGCTCATGAGAATGATCTTGGCGCCCTTGTCCTTGAGATACTCAATGGTGGGAATGGCGGCGCGGACGCGGGTGTCGTCGGTGACGACGCCGTCCTTCAGGGGGACGTTGAAGTCCACGCGCATGAGGACGCGCTTGCCCGCGACGTCGGCGTCGCGGACGGTCTTCTTGGTGAAGGCCATGGTTTGCTCCTTTGACGGGTTCCTACGAAAAGGGGGCGCGGCCGCGGCCCTGTGAGCTGCGACCGCACCCCTGCGAAGCTGATGCGAAGCGCGTGACTACGCGACGAACTTCTCGAAGTACTTGATGGTGCGGACCATCTGAGAGGTGTAGGAGTTCTCGTTGTCGTACCAAGAGGTGACCTGAACGAGGCTCTGGCCGTTGCCGAGGTCCTGGACCATGGTCTGGGTGGCGTCGAAGATCGAGCCGTGGGTCTCGCCGATGATGTCGGAGGAGACGATGTCGTCCTCGTTGTAGGCGAAGGTCTCGGGGATGGACTCGGCGTAGGCCTTCATGGCAGCGTTGACCTCGTCGACGGTGACCTTCTTGTCAACGACGCAGTAGAGGTTGGTGATGGAGCCGGTGGGCGTCGGGACGCGCTGGGCGGCACCGATCAGCTTGCCGTTGAGCTCCGGGAGGACCAGGCCGATGGCCTTGGCGGCACCCGTGGAGTTGGGGACGATGTTCTGCGCGCAGGCGCGGGAGCGACGCTTGTTGCCCTTGCGCTGCGGGCCGTCGAGCGGCATCTGGTCGCCGGTGTAGGCGTGAATGGTGGTCATGATGCCGGAGACGATCGGCGCGAAGTCGTTCAGGCCCTTGGCCATGGGGGCGAGGCAGTTGGTGGTGCAGGAGGCCGCGGAGATGATGTTGTCGTCAGCGGTCAGCTGCTCGTGGTTGACGTTGTAGACGATCGTGGGGAGGTCGTTGCCCGCGGGAGCGGAGATGACGACCTTCTTGGCGCCGGCGTCGATGTGGGCCTGGGCCTTGGCCTTGGAGGTGTAGAAGCCGGTGCACTCGAGGACGACGTCAACGCCGAGCTCGCCCCAGGGGAGCTTGGAGGCGTCGGCCTCCTTGTAAATGGTGATCTTCTTGCCGTCGACGGTGATGGAGTCCTCGCCGGCCTCGACCTTGTGGTCGCGGGCGTAGTTGCCCTGCGTGGTGTCATACTTCAGGAGGTACGCGAGCATGTCCGGGGAGGTGAGGTCGTTGATAGCGACGATCTCGGAGCCCTCGTGACCGAACATCTGACGGAACGCCAGACGGCCGATGCGACCAAAGCCGTTGATAGCAACCTTTACTGCCATGCTTTCTCCTTTCACGGGGCCGTCGGGGCTCCTCCCCGGCGGACCTAAGCAGACATTGGGCGTCTCGCCCTTGCCACCCGATAGTGTACCCCACGCGCGCGGGCGCGTATCGCGAAAACTGAACGCTGGCGCAATTTAAGCCGTGGGCGCTCAGATTTTCGCCGTCGACGTGGGATTGTTCCCGCAGTCCCGCAGACGAGAAGAACGTCAGGGCCGCTCGTTCTTCTCGGCCTCCCCCACGAGCGCCTGCAGGCGCAGCACGCGGTGGTACATGGCGGACTTGGAGACCGGCGGGTCGAGGAGCTCGCCCAGGGCGGCGAGACTGAGCTCGGGGTTCGCCCGGCGGGCGCGGCAGAACTCGCGCAGGGCGGGCGGAAGCGCCGAGAGCCCGAGCTCTCGCTCCGCCCGGTCGATCAGCTCCAGCTGCTCGACGGCCGCCCCGGACGAGCGCGCCTGGTTGGCCATTTCCGCGTTGACGCGCCGGTTGACGTCGTTTTTGACGGACTTCTTGGCCCGGGTGACGTCAACGAAGCGCGCCGTCCTGAGCGCTCCCATGCCGCGCAGGAGGGCGCTCACGTCGTCATAGCTCTTGAGGTAGATCGCGAAGGCCCCCCGGCGACGGTTGAGGCGCGCGGAGGCACCCAGCGCGGAGACGAGGCGCACGAGGTCGGAGGCATAGTCCTCCCCCGTCACGGCGATCTCGAGGTGGAACTCGCCGCGCGGGTCGGCTATGAAGCCGCCCGCCATGAACGCGCCGCGCACGTAGGCGGCGAGCGCGCCGGGCGCCGAGACGAGCGCCGCCGGAATCCCCGACGTGAGCCCGCGCCCCGGGGTGAGGATCCCCAGGCGCACGAGGTCGGCGTCGAGCCCCTCCTGGACGGGCATTTCAATGAGGTAGTTCCTCGTCTTGTGCAGCACGGAGCGCCGCACGGTGAGCGAGGTCTCGAGGTCGAAGAGCTTGTGCGTGAGCTTGATCACCGTGCGCGCCACGGCGCCCGTCTCGGTGGCCACGCGAATCGAGTAGCGCCCCGAGCCGTGGAAGGAGAGCGTCCCGCAGATCCGCACGAGCGCGGAGAGCTGCGCGAGCTCCGCGGCGCGCGAGGTCGCCTCCACGCGGGAGAGCTCGTCTTTTACCTCTGCGGTGAACGACATGCTAGCTCGTCCTCACGTTGGCGAGCGCGAGGTCGCGGTGCGAGAGGCTCACGTGATAGCCGCTCTTCTCGAGGTAGGCCGCCGTGGCCTCGGCAATGGCAACGCTTCTGTGCTGGCCTCCCGTGCAGCCCACGGCGACGGAGAGGTGACTCTTGCCCTCGGCCACGTAGCCCGGCATGGCCACGTCGAGCAGGCGCTCCCACGCGTCCATGAACTTCTCGGTCACGGGGTTTCCCATGACGAAGTCGGCGACGAGCTTGTCCTTGCCCGTGAGCGTGCGCATGACGGGGTCGTAGAAGGGGTTGGGCAGGAAGCGCACGTCAATCATGAGGTCGGCCTCGACCGGCATGCCGTGCTTGAAGCCAAAGGAGAAGACCGAGACCTCCATGAGCTGCTGGTCGGTGAGCTCGGAGAAGGCGCGGCGCAGACGGGTGCGCAAGTCGTGCGTGCGCAGGCGGCTCGTGTCGATCACGAGGTCGGCGGCGTCGCGCACGACGGCGAGCTGGGAGCGCTCGCGGGCGATCGCGTGGGCGACCGACTCGCCCGGGCCCGCCAGCGGGTGGCGGCGGCGGTTCTCGTCGTAGCGGCGCATGAGCACCTCGTCCGAGGTGTCGAGAAACACCACGGAGCAGGAGATCTCGTGCTCGCGCAGCTGCGTCACGGAGTCGGCGAACTCGTCGAAGAGGCCCTGGCTACGCAGGTCGCACGTCACGGCGAGGTGCCGACCGATCCCGGTGTTTATGCCCACGATCTCGGCAAGCTGCAGAAGCAGGCGCGGGGGGAGGTTGTCTATGCAGAAGTAGCCCATGTCCTCGAAGGCGTGAAGGGCCTGGGTGCGACCCGAGCCGCTCATGCCCGTGATCACCACGACGTCGGGGACGCGGGCGGCGCCCTCCGCGGCACGCATCTTCTGGCCGTCTCCTGACATGGTGCCTCCTCTCGTCAGGGGTCCAGTATACCCCGCGGACCTGCGTGGTGTTCTTCTCGGCACCCTGCCCCGCGCCCCCCCTGTGCCGGCGCCCGCCCCCTCCTCTGTGCCGGCACCGGCGCCCTCCTCATGTTTTGGGCAACAACTTTGATGCAAAGCGTATCCAAACCGTACAAAACCTTGTCAATCCTGGCTGCCGGGCAACAAAACCCCCGACTTCGTGGCCACAACATAAAACGTGTTGCCCAAAACATGAGGAGAAGCCACGAAAACGGCGCCCGCGCGAGCACGCGAACGCCGTTTCCCCAAAACCTCAAAATGCTGGGCTCAGGCGCCCACGACGACCACGTTCTCCCGCGAGCGATACGACTCCGGAACGTCTCCGCAGGTCAGAAGCGTCGCAGCCGAGAAACACGCGTAGCTGACGCGACTCGCGCGCCCGAGCTTGCTCGCGTCGGCAAGCACGTAGCGGCGCTCAGTACGGGAAAGCGACAGGCGCTTGACCGCCGCCTCGTCGGCCTCCGGCACGGTGTAGCCCGCCTCGAGCGAGACGCCGTTGGCGCCCCAGAAGCCCACGGTGAAGCGGTAGCGCTCGAGCACGTCGAGAGCATCGGGGCCCACGGCCGCCCCCGTCGCGCCCTTGAGCTCGCCCCCAAGGACGATGACGCGGCAGCCGCGCTCGGCGAGGCGCGTCGCGTGCAGCACGGAGTCAGTGGCAAAGGTCGCCCCCGAGGGCGCGAGAAGCCCCACGAGCTCGGCCGTCGTCGAGCCGGCGTCCAGGTAGACGAAGTCGTCCGCGCCCACGAGCGTCGCCGCGTGCTCGCAGATCGCGCGCTTCTCCGCCGTGTGAAGACCGCGGCGCTCCCCCAGCGTGAGGTCGCGCACGAGGTGCGCCGCCTCGCGCGCCGCCGCACCGCCGCGGACCTTGACCAGGCGGCGGGCCTCGTCGAGCCGGTCGAGGTCGCGCCGGACCGTCGACTCGGAGACGCCGAGCTCGGAGGCAATCTCGGCGAGGCTCGCCGTGCCGCGCCGCTCCACGATCTCAACGACGCGCGCGAGCCGCTCCTCGGCGAGCACCTAGCGCTCCTCGGGGTAGACGACGCCCCAGTCGGCGCGAAGGCGCGTCATGAGCTCCATGACGTCGGACGCATAGTCGAGAAGAACGCGCTTCTCGGCATTCCCCGCCACCGCGGCCTCGAGATCGGCCATCTCGTAGCACAGGGCGTAGGCCTCCTCGCCGGCGGCGACCTCCTCGGCGCGGCCGTCGTCGGTCCAGACTATGGTCGCGCGGTCGGCGCGGGGGTAGCCCGTCACCTCGAGGTAGCAGCGGTCGAACGCGATCACGGCGCGCTTGGGCTGCTTGGCGTGCAGCGTGAGCGACACCACGCCGAGCTGGCCCTCGGCGTTGCGACAGACGATGCCGCCCTCCTCGTCCACGCCGCTCGCAGCGAGGTTACCGAGCGAGACCACCTCGGTGGGCTGGCTCTCCATGAAGGCGCGCATTATGGTGAGCGCGTAGACGCCAATGTCGAGCAGCGCGCCGCCGGCAAGGGCGGGGTTGAAGAAGCGGCTCGAGTAGTCGCCGTACTCGCGGAAGCTGCCAAAGTTGACCTGCGCGAGCCTCATGCGGCCGAACTCGCCCGCGCGGGCGCGGCGCAGCAGCTCGGCATAGAGCGGCATGTGCAGGATCGTCGTGGCGTCCATGAGGACCACGCCGTTCTTCTCGGCCAGCTCGCGAGCCTCGTCGAGCTCGGCGGAGTTCAGCGTGATCGACTTCTCGCAGAGCACGTGCTTGCCCGCAGCGAGGGCGCCGCGCAGGTAGCGAATGTGCGTGTTGTGCGGGGTGGTGACGTAGACGGCGTCCACCTCGGGGTCGGCGTAGAGCTCCTCGACGCTGTCATAGACGCGCTCGACGCCGTGGCGCTCCGCGAAGGCAACGGCCTTCTCGCGCGTGCGGTTGGCGACGCCGTGAATGCGCCGACCGGCGAGGGCGAGCGCCTCCGCCATCTGGTTGGCGATCACGCCGCAGCCAATGACGGCCCAGGTGAGCTGCGGTGCGGTGAAAATATCATTGGGAAACGGACGGTTCTTCACGGCCTCGTAGGCGGCAGCGGCGGCGGTGGCGGCGTCGGGCATGGGGCGGGCTCCCTTCTCGCGGGCTCTTGTCGCCCTGATTGTAGCGCTTTCTGTCAGAATATTCCATAAGTTGCCAAAAGCTTTCAAGTCCCGCCATGGCGGATTCGGTTAACGCGCTCGATCAAGCACAGCGATTTATATTCGCAGGTAAAAATAACGCACTTGCACGATTGAGCGCGTTATTCCGTGGGAGGGGGAGGGGACGAGAAGAACGCGCCCCCTGTCACTCCCCCGTCTCCGCCGCGAACCAGCTCGTAATCGTGGTGGGGTGCGTGATCGCAGTGCCCACGACGACCGCCCAGGCGCCGGCGTCGAGGGCGGCGCGCACGTCGGCCGGCGTGTGGACGTGCCCCTCGCAGACGATCGGCACCTCGGGGAACTCCTCGACGGCGGCACGCAGGAGCGGCAGGTCGGGACCGTCGTCGAGCGCCGTCCCGGCCGCGGCCCGACCGTGCGAGAGCGTCGTCGAGACCAGCTCGCAGCCGGCGGCCACGCCGCGGCGAATGTCCTCGATCGTGGCGCAGTCGGCCATGAGGGCGACGTCGGTCGCCGCGCGCACGCCGGCCACGACCTCCTCGAACGTCCGGCCGTCCGGACGCGGGCGGTCCGTGGCGTCAAGGGCCACCACGTCGGCGCCGGCACTCGCGCAGGCGAGCGCATGGCGCAGTGTGGGCGTTATGAAGACGCCCTCGTGGCCCTCCTTCCACAGGCCGATTACCGGCACCTCCACGCGCCCCTTGATCGCCGCGATATCGGCGAGGCCCTGGCAGCGGATTGCGGCGGCGCCGCCCAGCTCGCAGGCGCGCGCCATCTGGGCCATCGTCTCGGGGTGGCGCAGCGGCTCGCCCGGATAGGCCTGGACGCTCACGACGAGCCGCCCGCGCAGGGCGGCGGCAATGGGGTGGGCGGTCATGCTACTCCCCTTCCACGGGTTTCTCGGCCAGCTCCTCCGCGGCGCGCAGGGCCCGCCAGACGGCATGCGCCACCTCGGCGGGCACGCCCGGGGTGGCGGCGATCTCCTCCTCGCTCGCGGCGCGCAGGCGCTTCATGGAGCCAAAGCGCCTCATGAGGGCGCGCCGGCGCTTGGGCCCAACGCCCGGCACGTCGTCGATCGCAGAGCGCGTCATGGCCTTGTCGCGGAGCTCCCGGTGGAACGTGATCGCAAAGCGGTGGGACTCGTCGCGCACCTGCTTGATCAGGTAGAGCGAGGGCGAGCCGGAGGGCAGCACGACCGGCGTGTCGTCCCAGGGCACGAAGATCTCCTCGTCGGACTTGGCCAGGCCGCAGACCGGTATGTCCAGCCCCAGCTCCTCGAGCTGCGCCATGGCGGCCGTGAGCTGCGGCTTGCCGCCGTCCACGACGAGCAGGTCGGGACGGCTGCCAAAGCGCTCGTCGGCCATGCGCTCGGGTGCGTAGCGCCGGCCCAGCACCTCGGACATGCTCACGAAGTCGTTGGCCTCGGTGAGCGGCGTCTGGATCTTGAAGCGGCGGTACTGCGACTTGTCCGGCCGCCCGTTGGTGAAGACCACCATGGAGGCCACGGTGAAGTGGCCGTGGAGGGTGGATATGTCAAAGCACTCGATCCGCAGGGGCGGCGCGTCCAGCGCAAGGGCGCTCTCCAGCTGCAGGAGCGCCTGGTTCGTGCGGTCGTCGGCGTAGCCGGTCTTGACCATGTAGCGCATGAGGGCGTGACGCGCGTTGGCCGAGGCCATGTCGAGCAGGTGGCGCTTCTCGCCGCGCTGCGGACGGTGGAGGCGCACGTTGTGGCCGCGCTTCTCGGCAAGCCAGCCCTCTATGACCTCGGCGTCGGCGAGCGCGCAGTCGAGGTCCACCTCGGCGGGAACGTCGGCCGTCTCGTCGTAGTAGCGCTTGACGAAGCCGGAGACCAGCTCCTCCTCGCCCACGTCAAGGCCCTTGTCGAGAATGAACTCCACGGAGCGCACCGTGCGACCCTCGCGCACGCAGAAGACGCAGGCGCAGCTGATCGTCTCCTCGCGGTAGACGCCGATCAGGTCCGCACTCACGTTGGACGAGAAGACCACCTGCTGGCGGTCGTCAAGCGCGTCCAGGCCGTCAAGGCGCGCCTTGAGGCGCCCCGCGCGCTCGAAGTCCAGGTTTGCCGCCGCCTCGCGCATTTGCTCGGTCAGCTCGCCCACGATCTGGCGGCGGTTGCCGGAAAGGAAGCTCTCGACCTGGCGCACGTGGCGCGCGTACTCCACGGTGTCGATCATGCCCGCGCACACGCCGGGGCCGCGTCCCACGTGGTAGTCGAAGCAGGGGCGGCAGCGCTGCGCGAGGACCAGGTTGGCCACCGCCGCCTGCGCGGGATCGCGGTCCAAGATCCGCTTGGCGCGCTTCCACTCCGCGCAGGTGGCAAGGCAGATCGGCACCACCTTGCGCAGCGTGTCTATGGTCTCGCGCGCGGCGCGGGCGTCGGTGTAGGGACCGAAGTAGCGCGTGCCCTTGCGGTGCCTCTCGCGCGTGTACTTGATCGCCGGGAAGACGTCGGACTCGGTTATGGCTATGAAGGGGTAGCTCTTGTCGTCCTTGTAGTCGACGTTGAAGTAGGGGTGGTACTGGGCGATCAGGTTGCGCTCCAGCACGAGCGCCTCGTGCTCGGAGCCCACGACCACGTAGTCGAAGTCGCGGACCACCTGCATCATGAGCGGGATCTTCTCGCGCTCGTCGGAAAGCGTCACGTACTGGCGCATGCGGGCGCGCAGGCTCTTGGCCTTGCCCACGTAGACGACCTCGCCGTGCGCGTCCTTCCACAGGTAGCAGCCGGGCTCGGTCGGGACCTGCGCCACGCGCGCGGCGAGGGTGGCGAGGTGGTCGTCTGTCTCGCGGGGCGTCACGACGGTCCCTGGCGCCCGGCCGCCCGGGTGACGATCTCGGCTATGCGGGCGGCGTCCTCGACGCTGACGTCAGTGGGAAGCGTCACGGCACCGGCGGAGCAGCGCTCCGTGACGGGCAACGCACCCCTCTCGGGAAGGCGGTAGGCGGAGGCGTCCACGGCTCCGGGATAGAGCAGCGGTCGGTACCAGGGACGCGCATAGAAGCCGGCCGCGCACACGTCGCGAACGGCTTGGTCGGCGCGCTCGGAGGTGGCGAGAAACACGGGGAAGACGAGGAGCGGCTGGTCAAAGTCCGCGGTTATGGCGCGGGGCACCTCCACGGGCGCCTCGGCGTCGGCGCTGAGCGGGGCGGCCGCGAAGGCCGAGACGTAGGCCCTGACGGCGGCGGAGCGCTGGGACAGCTGGGCGTCTGCCGAGGAGAGCTCCTCGAGCGCATGGGCGCACGCCCACTCGTCCGGCGCGGAGGGAGCGCCCGAGACGCCCCCGGCGCGCTCCGTGTCGGAGACAGCCGGCTCGAACAGGCCGAGCCGCTCGAGAGCACCGCGCAGACCGCGGGCCGCGCCGCGCGGAAGCCGGTTCAGGACGCGAATCTCGTTGCGATAGAGCCTCATGGCCCGACGCCGGGCCGCGGTGGGGGCGGGAAGGGAGTCAATCGCGGAGGAGATCGCGGTGCGCAGGCCCTCCTCCATGCGCGGGCTCACCCACAGGGCGCCGCCAAAGCTCGTCCGGAGCATCTTCTCAACGCCGAAGGAGTGCACGGACACGTCCGCGAGCGGGGCGCCGGAGGCGTCCGTGGCCATGCGGCCAACGCAGTGCGCGCAGTCCTCGACGAGAAGGGCTCCGGCGCCGTGGGCAGCGCGGGCGAGCGCCGCGGCGTCGGTGACATCGACGATGCCGTAGGTGTTCTGCAGCACCACCGCCCGCGCGTCCGCGGGCAGGGAGAGGCGCGCGACGTCGAGTGCGAGCGAGCGCAGGGAGAGGTCGGCGTAGACGGGGTCGAGCCCGGAGGAGACTATCGGGTCGACCGCGGTGCAGCAGGTGTAGGGCTGCGTGACCACGGAGCCCTCGCCGAGGGTGCGACGAATCGCCTCGAAGGCGGCAAGCATGCCGTAGCGCGCCTTGAGGACGAGGTGCCACTCCTCCGCCCTTGTGCCCGTGCGACGGGCGAGCTCCTCCCTCAGGGCCGCCGCGCTCTTCTCGTCACTCATGGCACTCCCCCCCTCGGCGCCCTCAGGCGTCCAGCTCGCGGTTGCCGAAGTAGCGGCGGTAGTCGTCGATGTAGCGCAGCCACAGCTTGCCCATGGCAATGAGGCGCCTCGGGTCGCGGTCCCCCGCGCCGAAGAGCGTGGTCCCCACCTTGCCCTCGCGCATGAGCTCGAGAGCCCGGCGCTTGTCGGGCGAGTCGGGGGTGTAGCGCCTGAAGACGCTGCGAGGTATGCCAAGCCACAGCACCTCGTCGAAGGCGCGGACGGGCTCGAGCACGCCGCCGTCAACGAAGTCGTCCACGGCGTACTGGGCGAGGTTGTTCCCGGAGAGCGTGGCAAAGAAGCTGCTGCGCCCGGCACGCGGGTTGACCTCGAAGAGGCGATACGAGCCGTCGCGCTCGTCGTACTTCATGTCTATATTGAAGAAGCCGCGGTACGGAACGCCGCGCATGAACTTCTCGACCATGTCGTAGATGCCGTCGTCGCCGTAGGAGAGAATGGCAGCGTAGTTGCCGATCGCCATGGGCGAGTAGTCCTCGAGCAGCGGGTGGCCGAGCGCCACGAGCGAGACCGTCCCGTCCTCGCGCACGTAGCCGTTGACCACGCGCATGCGGTCGTCGTCGCCGGGAACGAAGTCCTGAACGATCATCTTTCCGGGGTAGCCGGCCTCGTAGACGAGCGCCGCGGTCCTCTCGAGCTGGGCACGGCCGGAGAGCACGTAGGCCTTCTTCTGGCCCTCGAAGGGGTGCGCGCGATAGGCTGCCGGGTCCGAGGGCTTGAGCACATACGGGGCGCCAAAGGGCAGCTCGGGGACCTCGGGGCCCGAAATGGCAACGGTGCGGGGGTGGGCGACGCCGGTCTTCTCGCACTGCTTGTAGAAGGTCGCCTTGTCGAGAAGCCCCTCGATCACCTCGGGCTCGGGGCAGACGCAGGCGTACACCGGGTCGAGCCGGTGCTTCACGCGGGCGAGAAGGAGCGCGTAGTCGTCCCCGCAGGGAACAACGAGCGCGACCTTGCCGGCATAGCGTCCGGCGTCGGCGTTGAGGACCTCGACGAAGCGGTCCGGATCGGAGAAGTCGGGGTCTATGCGCACCTCAATGAACTTGGAGTGAGAGGTGGGCGTGAGCGGGAACGTGCCGTACACGACGCTCGTAACCCCGTAGCGCTCGTAGAAGGCGCGGGCCATTCCGTAGCCCGCGATCTCCGTTCCCAGGAGAACGGGGACGAAGGGGCGGCTCGCGGGAGCTTTTGAGAGGTTAGCTGGCATGTGCGACCTTCCCCTTCTCCCCCGCGGGGCTCGAGGACTTCCTGTCCCTCAGGCGCTTTACCCTCACGAGGGCGCCGTAGAGGTGCAGGCGGAGCGGCAGGTCCCTGTCCGGGGCCACCGGGACGGTCTCCTTGGAGAACTTGGTCTTGAACTTGTTGAGCGTGAGCATGTCCGGGTAGCGGTCGGAGCCGATGCCCATGAGGTCAAAGGCGGCGACACCGAGCCCCGCGAGCGTCTGGCACTCGAAGAACACGAGCTTGTCGGTGGCGTAGGCGCGCACGGAACCGCTCTTCGAGGCGGCGTAGTAGTGGACCGAGAGCCCCTCGTAGAGGGTGTCAATGGCCCAGGTCACCAGCTCCCCGTCTATGCGGCCCGCAAACACGCGGCAATGCTCGGCGCCGAGGGTCCTGATCAGGTTCTGGAAGTACTCGAGCGGCGCGCAGGAGAAGCCGTCGCGCTCCGCGGTCTCCCGCATGAGGGCGTGGTACTCCTCGAAGGACGCAATGGCGCGCTCGGTCTCGTCAGCGCACTCGACGGGGCTCTCGCGAAGGGCCTTGCGAACGTCACGACGACCGCGGGGCTTCATGCGGGCGAGGATCTCCTCGTCACCGCCCGTGAGGTCCACGACGACGGTGGTGTCGTACGGGAGCGTCGAGAGGGTGTCGCAGCAGCGATCGAGCTCCGGACCGACGGCAAGACGCACGAAGACCTGCTTCTTGTCGCGCTTGTGAAGGTGTGCGGCGAGCACGGCGAGCGCCTCGTCGACCTCGGCGTCGGTGGGGTCGCCCACCCACACCGGGGCATGGTGCGCGCGCAGGTAGCGGTAGCCGTGGGTCTCGTATTGAATGAAGGAGACAAAGCCGACGGGGGCGCCGTCGCGGACGAGCTCGCATGCCCCCCACGGGGAGCGGCCGGGGACGGTCGCCTCGAATCGCGACCAGAGCTCGGTCTGCTCAATGGGAAGCGTCAGGCCCGCCGCGCGGGCGCCCTGCTCCATCTGCTCAAACGTAAGGTCCCTGACCTCAATCACTTGGCACACGCTCCGTTTCCGCTCGTTTCATAGACGACATGCGCATCCCCGGCCAACAGCAGGAGACGCGCATGTCAATCACGCACAAGTCCCGATAGGGGGCCCACTACAGAATCGACCCGCCGCCAATGAAGCCCGTGTCGTAGTAGATGCCCGTAATGCAGACGTCGACGCCGTTGGCGTGGATCACCTGGTTGCCTCCAATGTACATGGCGACGTGATAGGTGCTGGCACCGCCGTTGTAGGAGTAGAACACGAGGTCGCCCACGCTCAGGTTGGCGGGGTTGGTCGTCCACGTGCCACTGTTGCGGACCCTGGGGTACATGCCGGAGCCCTGGGAGCGCGGAATGCTGACGCCCGCCTGGCCATACGCCCACCACACCAGGCCCGAGCAGTCAAAGCCCTCGCTGGGGCTGTCCCCGCCGGTGACGTAGTCGACGCCAAGGACGCTCATGGCCGCGTTGACGGCAGCCTGCTTGGTGGAGCTGGGACGGGAGGGCTTGGACGGCGAGCCGCCACCGCCGCTGGAGGTACCGCCACCGCCGCCGTTGGACGCGCCCCCGCCACCGCCGTTGGACGTGCCGCCGCCGTTGGACGTGCCGCCTTGGGACTGCTCCTCCTCGCGCTCGGCCTCCATGGCGGCCTCGGCCTCCTGGCGCTGGCGCTCCTCCTCCGCCTGGCGCTCGGCCTCAAGGGCCTCCTGCACCTCGGTGGAGAGGCTGCTCACATAGCTTGCCTGCTGGTCACGCGCGTCCTGGTAGGAGGCGGCGTTGGCAGCCAGGGTCTCGGTCTGCTCCTCCTGCTGGGCGCGCTGCTGCTCGAGCTCGCCCATTTGAGCGTTGAGCTCGTCCTGAAGCGTGACGACCTCCTCGACGAGGCCGCTCAGCGTGTCGGAGAACCTGTTCGCGTAGAACACCCTCGAGGTGAGCTCGTCAAAGGAGCTCGACCCCAGGACGAAGGAGAGGAGACTGCCGTCGTACTTGTACGTCTCCGTCATCATCGACCCCAGCGCACCGCGGGAGTCGGCGAGCTGCTCCTCGTTCTCCTCGATCTCGGAGGAGAGCGTCTCTATGTTGGCCTCGGTCTCCTCGAGCTCCGCCTGGGCGATCTCGAGGTCGCGCGTGGCGGACTGAAGCTGGCCCTCAAGGGACTCAAGCTCGGCACGGGCGGAGTCAAGCTCCGACTGGAGCTCCTGCGAGGTCGCCGCGGAGGCGACAGTGGGGACCGCCGCAACGGAGAAAAGCGAGCCCGCGAGCACGATGCTGAGACCGAGCGCGCAAACGGAGGAAGGGCGTACGACGGAAGAGTGCTTTGAATCGAATGCCACGGTTTCTTCCAATCTGGTCAGTAGGTACCGGCCTAGATTCTATTCTTACCCCACCGCGACATGCAAACCGAGGCCTCCGCTTCCACCACGCGTCCATACCTCTTTAAGGGACGAGCCTACCTGCGTCTCGCGTCGAGCTCGCCGGCAAGCTCCTCCACGCTCACGCCGTAGCGCTCGAGGGTGACGAGCAGGTGGTAGACGAGGTCAGCCGCCTCGTAGCGAATGTGGTCGTGGTCTCGGTCCTTGCAGGCCATGACCACCTCGGTCGCCTCCTCGGTGAGCTTCTTGAGCAGGCTGTCCTCCTTGCCCTGGAGCAGCCGCGCGGTGTAGGAGGCGTCCGCGCTCGCGTCGCGGCGGCCGTGAATGACCTCCGCCAGCCCGACGATCGTCTCGCCTATGGCCCCGTCCGTCACGTTCTCCGTGCGCTCCCCCATGAGTCCTCCTCGCTCGCCTGCCGACCGGCCTAGCATACCCCGGTGGGAGCGGTTCACAACCTCACGACACGCAACCGTTATAGTTGTCTGCGTCGGCGAGCGGAGGGAAGAGATTGGGAAAGCTGGGCGTCATTGGCGGCATGGGGCCTGAGGCCACGGCCTTCTTCTACGAGGAGGTCATAGCTCACACCGACGCGAGCCGCGACCAGGAGCACCTCGACATGGTAATCATCAGCCAGGCCTCCATGCCCGATCGCACCCACGCGATCCTCACGGGCAACGACACCCGGCTGCTGGAGGTCATGCGCGAGGACGCCCAGGCGCTCGAGACGCTCGGCTGCACCTGCATTGCCATACCCTGCAACACGTCGCACTACTTCTACGACCAGATTCAGTCCTTCACGAGCGTGCCGGTGATTCACATGCCCCGAGAGGCGGTGAGCGAGGCGGTCAGGACGCGCGGGGCGCGGCGAATCGGCGTCATGGGAACCGACGGAACCGTGCAGTCCGGCATATACGCGCGCGCCTGCGAGGCGGCGGGCGTCGAGTGCGTGGTCCCCTCCCCCGCGCGCCAGGCGGACGTCATGTCGATCATCTACGAGAACGTCAAGGCGGGCCACCCCGCCGACATGCGCAAGTTCGCCCTCGTGGTGGACGAGCTGGTGCGGCGCGGGTGCGACGCGATCATTCTTGCGTGCACCGAGCTCTCCGTGGTGAGGCGCCGCCAGGGCGCGCCCGAGACCTGCCTCGACGCCATGGACGTCCTCGTGCGCGAGGCCATTGTGCGCTCCGGCAAGCTCTACCGACCCTAGAGCCCGACGAGCTCCCTGAAGAAGCAGCTCCGGTGCCCCGTGTGGCACGCCGGCCCCGGAGAGTCCACCTCCACGAGCAGCGTGTCCGCGTCGCAGTCCACGAGCACGCGCCTCACCTGCTGCATGTTGCCGCTGGTGGCGCCCTTGTTCCAGAGCTCCTGTCGGCTGCGGCTCCAGAACCACGTGGTCCCGGTCTCGAGCGTGAGGGCAAGCGACTCCGCGCTCATCCACGCCACCATGAGCACCTCGCCGGTATCGGTCTGCTGCACCACGGCGGGGACCAGCCCGCGCTCGTCGAAGCGCACGTTTGCGGCGCCCGCCGCCAGCGGCTCGGTCTTCTCGCCCGCGTACTTCTCGCCCATGTTGCCCCTTCTATTCCCGTCCGACTTTTGAGGCCTCAAGAGTCGACGTTCGTGTTGCGTTTGCCCAGTTGGGCAGAAAAACCGCGTGACTTTTGAGGCCTCAAAAGTCCAGGCGCACGGGAATGCCCTGGCTGGCCATGTACTCCTTGACCTGACGAATCGTGAAGGTGCCAAAGTGGAAGACGCTCGCGGCAAGCACGGCGTCCGCCTCGCCTTCGAGAATCCCCTCGGCGAAGTGCTCCAGGGTGCCAACGCCTCCGGAGGCAATGACGGGTATGGGCACGGCACGTGCCACCGCGCGGGTGAGCGCGAGGTCGAAGCCGTCCTTGGTGCCGTCGCGGTCCATGCTCGTGAGCAGGATCTCCCCGGCGCCGCGACGAGCCGCCTCCTCGGCCCAGGCGACGGCGTCAATGCCCGTGGCCTGGCGGCCGCCCGCGAGGTAGACCTCCCAGCGGTCCTCGCGGCCCACGCGCTTGGCGTCGATCGCGCAGATCACGGCTTGGGAGCCAAAGGCCGTGGCCGCCGCGGTAATGAGGCTCGGGTCGCGCACGGCGGCGGAGTTGAGCGAGACCTTGTCGGCGCCCGCCGCGATCATGGTGCGACAGCCCGCCACGTCGCGGAAGCCGCCACCCACCGTGTAGGGAATGCGCAGCTCGGCCGAGGCACGGCTGGCCAGCTCGATCGTGGTGGCGCGGTCGTCGGAGGTGGCGGTTATGTCCAGGAAGACGACCTCGTCGGCGCCCTCGTGGTCGTACTTGCGCGCCAGCTCCACGGGGTCGCCCGCGTCGCGCAGGCCCACGAAGTTGACGCCCTTGACCACACGGCCGTCCTTCACGTCCAGACACGGTATGACGCGCTTGGTCAGCATGGCTTCCTTTCGGGTTCGTCCGGGGCCTCGCCGTGCTTCTCGCAAGGCTCGGCGCTCACTACGTTCGCTCGCTGCGCGACTCGCCTTGCCGAGAAGCACGGCGAGGCCCCTGTCGCACGAAGGGTCCACATTGGCAAGCTTACCGGAGGTTGGGGGCGGGGCGCTCCTCTCGTCCCCGGGTCGTAACATGGGGCGGGGCGCCCTTCTCGTCCCCTGTTTTTCGCTCCCGCAACGTCCCAGGGAGGTTTTGGGCAACAAGTTTGATGCCCAGTCCGAAGATGATTCGGGTTTTGATTGCAAAACCTTGAAGAGCGCGGCAAGTAGACGAGAAAAACGTCCTTCTCGCCCGCAGCGCATAAAACCTGTTGCCCAAAACAGGGCAAAGCGCCTCGAGAGCGGCCACCCGTCAGACGCGCGGCAGACCAAAACCCAAAACCTTGCTTTTGCGGGCGATCGCCGCCTAGCCGGAGCGGCGCGACCAGGCCCTGAGGGCCCAGCCTACCGGGCCGGGCTGAAAGCGGCGGCCAACGTCGGCCAGGCGCGCGGGAATGTCTATGTGCTGGGGGCACTTTGCCGCGCAGGCGCCGCAGCGCACGCAGTTGCTCACGAGCTTGGGCTCGCTCGTGCGCACGGCGCTCGCGGCGTAGTACTGCCACGCTCCCGTGAACCAGCCGTGCGCGTAGCTCGCGTTGTAGGCCGAGAAGGACCCGGGGATGTTCACGCCGTGCGGACAGGGCATGCAGTAGTTGCACCCGGTGCAGCCAACGCGGTTGGCACGCTGGAACTCCGCCACCACGCGGGCGATCACCTGGTGCTGCTCGGGCGTGAGCGAGCCGGGAAGCGCCCGCTCGGCGATGACGACGTTCTCGTCCACCTGCTCGGGTGCCGCCATGCCCGAGAGCAGCATCGTGACCTCCGGATGGTCCCACACCCACGAGAGACCCCAGGCCGCGGGCGTCGGCAGCTCGGCCGTCGCGGCGGCGTCGAGGACACGACGGGCGCCCTTGGGCAGCCTGCCGGCAAGGCGTCCACCGAGCAGCGGTTCCATGACGAACACGGCAAGGCCGCGCGCGGCAGCCGCGCGGAGCCCCGCGGTGCCCGCCTGGTACTTCTCGCCCACGTAGTTGTACTGAATCTGGCAGAAGTCCCAGTCGTAGGCGTCCAGGACCACGGGAAAGTCGCCCTCGCTGCCGTGGTAGGAGAAGCCGATCTGGCGAATGCGCCCCGCCTCGCGCTGGCGCGCGATCCAGCCCTCGACGCCCAGCTCGCGCAGGCGCTCCCACTGGGCGGGGCTCGTGACGTTGTGAATGAGGTAGTAGTCCACGTGGTCCGTGCGCAGGCGGCGCAGCTGCTCGTCGAAAATCCGGTCGAGGTCGGCGGCGGTGCGCACGGAACCGTGCGGGAGCTTGGTGGCTATGAGCACGCGGTCGCGCAGGCCAAGCTCCTCGAGGGCCGCGCCCACGCAGGCCTCGTTGCCCGGGTAGAGGTAGGCCGTGTCCAGGTAGTTAATGCCGCGCTCGACGGCGCGGGCAATGATCTGGCGCGCCTGGCGCGGATCGGGCCGGCCGAGCGTGCCGGGAAAGCGCATGCAGCCGACGCCGAGCGCGGAGATACGGTCGCCGTTTCTGGGGTTCACGCGGTATTGCATGGGATGCTCCTGTCGTTCGCGTCCGCAACGTCCTTCTCGCCAGGTTCGGCTCAGGTTCAGACCTGGGGCGAGGACAGCTCCTAGAAAATGGCAACTTGGCACAAATCTCCCTGCCAAGTCGGCCTTTATTAAGAAACCGGCGAGAAGAACCCCAGCTCGTGATTTTATCGTCGCGCCAAATTGGCAGAATCGAGGAAAGCGTCAGCGGCATACCGCAAGCGCGTCCTCGAGCGAGAAGGACCCCTCGTAGAGGGCGCGGCCGGTAATGGCGCCCTCTATGACGTCCGGGCCGAGGGCCGCGAGCGCGCGCAGGTCGTCCAGGCTCGCAATGCCGCCCGAGGCGACCACGGGAAAGCCCGCAAACTCTGCCACGTGGCGGTAGGCCTCGGCGTCTATGCCGCAGCGCATGCCGTCGCGGGCGACGTCGGTGAAGACGAGGTGGCGATAGCCCAGGCTGGCGAGGCGGGCCACGAGCTCGTCGGCGGAGAGCGCCGCGCCCTCGCGCCAGCCGTTCACGCGCACTTCTCCGGCGCGCGCGGCGACGTCGGCGATCACGAGCTCGCCGAACTCGCGAGCCGCCGCCTCCGCGAAGGCGGGGTTGCGCACGAGCGCCGTGCCGATTGCTATGCGGCGCACGCCGAGGCCCGCGAGCCGCTCCACGGCCGCCATGGAGCGCACGCCGCCGCCGGCGTCGACCGAGAGGCCGTCCACGGCGCAGACCGCACGGATCGCGGCGTCGTTAGCCGCCCGCGCCGCCTCGTCCTCCTCGAGCGTGGCGGAGAGGTCCACCACGTGAACCCAGCGCGCGCCGGCGTCACGGAACTTCTCGGCCACCGCAGCCGGGTCGTCGGAGTAGACGTCCATGCGGGAGCGCTTGCCGTTGGCGAGCCGCACCACGCGCCCGCCCACCAGGTCGATCGCCGGGAACAGAATCATGTTTCGCCCCTCCTTGCCGCGTTGCCGAGCGGGCCCGCCGTGAATAACGCACACAGTTTGCTTCAACTACACATATTCTCAGGAAAGAATAACGCACATTGCAAACTATGCGCGTTATTTTGCGTGGCCGCCCCCTTCGGAGCCCGCCAGCCGGACGAAGTTGCGCAGAATCGTGAGGCCCACCGCCGAGCTCTTCTCGGGGTGGAACTGCACGCCGTAGACGTTCTTCTCGTCCCAGACCGCCGAGGCGAAGCTGCGCGCGTAGTGCGTGCGCGCGGTCACGAGCTCCGCGGGAACGTCGTCCGCGAGCGCGTATGAGTGCGTGAAGTAGACGTGCGCGCCCTCCGCCACGTCCGCAAAGAGCGGGCACGCGCGGCCGAGCGGCGTGAGGTCGAGCTGGTCCCAGCCCACGTGGGGCACCTTGAGGCGCGAGGACTCCAGGCGCGTGGCGGAGCCGGCCATGACGCCCAGGCCCGCCACGGCAGAGCCGTCGTCCGTCTCGGTGCCGCGCTCAAAGAGCAGCTGAAGGCCGAGGCAGATTCCCAGGAACGGAGCGCCGCGGCGCAGAGCGGCGAGAATCGCCTCGTCCTGGCCGCTCTCGCGCAGGTAGGCCATGGCGTCGCCGAAGCTGCCCACGCCGGGCAGCACGAGGGCCGCCGCGCTGGCAATGGTCGCGGGGTCGTCCGAGACGAGCGCCGAGCCGCCCGCGTCAACGAGTCCGCGCTCGACCGAGCGCAGGTTGCCCTTGTGGTAGTCGACGACGACGATCGGGCGCGACATTACAGCGACCCCTTCGTGGAGGGCACGTCGTCGACGCGCGGGTCGCTCTCGACGGCCTCGCGCAGGGCGCGCGCGGCCGCCTTGAACGTGGCCTCGATTATGTGGTGCGCGTTCTCGCCGGTCACCAGGCGCAGGTGCAGCGTGATGCCCGCCTCGCGCGCAAGGCCGACGAAGAACTCCTTCGCGAGCTCGGTGTCGAAGGAGCCCACCTTGGCAGGGCCGATCGGGACGTCCCAGTAGAGCTCGCCGCGGCCGGAGAGGTCCACGGCAGCCATGACCAGCGCCTCGTCGAGCGGCACGAGCGCGCTCCCAAAGCGACGCACGCCGCGCTTGTCCCCGAACGCCTCGCGCAGGGCCTGGCCGAGCACAATGCCCGTGTCCTCGACGGTGTGGTGGTCGTCGACCTCGGTGTCGCCCTTGACGCGCGCCGTGAGGTCCACGAGCGAGTGGCGCGCAAGCGCGCAGAGCATGTGGTCGAAGAAGCCCACGCCGGTCTCGACGTCGGCGGCGCCGGTGCCGTCCAGATCGACGGAGATCCCAATGTCCGTCTCTGACGTGGCGCGGACGACCTTGGCGGTCCTTGTCATGATTCCTCCCTTGCGAGCACCGTGAGCGCGTCGAGAAGAGCGTCGTTCTCCTCGCGCGTGCCCACGGTGAGTCTGAGACAGTCCTGCGTGAGCGGCGTGGAGCTGAAGTCGCGCACCAGAATCGAGTGCTCGTCGCGCAGCCGATCCCACGTGCGGTGGGCGCTTGGCACGCGCGCCAGCACGAAGTTGGCGGCAGACGGCCAGACGCGCACGCCGGGCAGCGTGGAGAGGCCGGCGGCCAACCGCTCCCGCTCGGCCACGACGTCTGCCACGACGGGGGCGAGAAGGTCGCGGCGCTCGACGAAGGCGAGCGCGACAGCCTGGGCGAGCACGTCCACCGAGTATATCTGTCGCACGGCTCCGAGGGCGTCCACGACCGCGGGGTCCGCCACGAGGTAGCCCACGCGCAGGCCGGCGAGGGCAAAGGCCTTGGAGAGCGTGCGCAGCACCATGAGGCGGGGGTTGTCCGCGACGAGCGACACGAGACTCGCCTCCTCGCCCGCAAACTCGACGTAGGCCTCGTCCACGAGCACGAGCGCCTCGGTCTCGGCGAGCAGCCGCTCCACGAGCGCCCGCCCCACGAGGCCGCCCGTGGGGTTGTTGGGTGAGGTGAGGATCACGAGGGCGGCGTCTGCCGCGGCGGCGAGAAGGGCCTCGGCGTCCACTGAGAAGTCCTCCGCGTCGCGCGGGACGGCAACGACCGGCGTCTCGCACATTGCGGCGAAGTTGGCGTACTCGGCGAAGTCGGGCGGGCAGGTCACGACCGCGCGCCCGGGTCCGCCAAAGGCAAAGAGCAGGTTGAAGAGCAGCTCGTCGCCGCCGTTGCCCACGATCACGTGCGCGCGGTCCGTGCCGTGGCGCTCGGCCAGGGCGTCACGCAGGGCGTTTGCCATGGGGTCGGGATAGCGGTTGAGCGGCGTGGCCGCCACGGCGGCGCCGACCGCCTCGGCAAGCTCGGCCGGCAGCGGGTGCGTGTTCTCGTTCGCGGAGAGGTTCACGCGCACGGGCGTGAAGCGCGGGTCGTAGGGCTCGAATCCGCGCAGCGCCGGGCGCAGGCGCTCGGTGACCTCCATGATCAAACCTCCAGTGACACGAAGGGGCTGTCCCCTCGTATCGTCTCGGGCCAAGCGAGGGGGTGGGCGTCGGCGGCGTCGAAGGTGCCGCCCTCGGCGAGGCGTCGGCGCAGGCCCACGGAGAGCGCGTGCGCCCAGAGGCCCTCGGCCTGGGCGATCGTCTGCGTGGCGGGTGCGTCGGCGAGAAGCCCCTCGGGCGTGTAGCAGATCACGCTCGAGCGCTTCTGGAAGTCGTAGACGCCGAGCGGGTTGGCCCAGCGCGCCGTGCCGCCCGTCGGCAGTGTGTGGTTGGGCCCGGCCACGTAGTCGCCCAGGGGCTCGGAGCTCCAGGGCCCCACGAAGATCGCGCCGGCGTTGCGCACGCGGCCGAGGAGCCCGAGCGCGTCCGCGCAGTGAAGCTCCAGGTGCTCGGGCGCGATCACGTTGATCGCGTCCACGGCGGCGCCCAGCGTGTCGCAGACCACGGCCACCCCGCGCTCGTCCAGGCTCGTGCGAGTGATCTTCTCGCGCGGGCTCTGGGAGACGAGAAGCTCGACGGCCTCCCCCACGCGCGCGACGAGCGCGGCGTCGCAGGTCACGAGGTAGCAGCTCGCCATGGGGTCGTGCTCAGCCTGGGCCATGAGGTCGGCGGCAACGACGCAGGGGTCGGCGTCTCCGTCCGCGAGCACGCAAACCTCGGAGGGGCCGGCCACCATGTCAATCCCCACGTCACCGGAGACGTAGCGCTTGGCGGCGGCCACGTAGGCGTTGCCCGGCCCCACGATCTTCTCGACCGCCGGGATCGACTCGGTGCCGTAGGCCACGGCGGCAATCGCCTGGGCACCGCCCACGGCGTAGACCTCGTCCACGCCGGCGAGCGCCGCGGCAGCGAGGGTGTAGGCGGAGAGCGTGCCGTCCGCCTGTGGCGGCGTCACCATAACCACGCGCTCCACGCCCGCGACCTTGGCCGGGATTGTGTCCATGAGGACCGTCGAGGGGTACTGGGCGCGACCGCCGGGCACGTAGACGGCAGCGGAGGCCACCGGCGTCACCTTCACGCCGAGCATGGCCCCGTCGGCGCGCGTGGTGAACCAGGACTGCTCGCGCTCGCGCTCGTGGAAGTCGCGGATCTGGTCGCGCGCCTGGGTGAGCGCGGCCAGGAACTCGGGCGGCACGAGCTCGAGCGCGCCGGCGACCAGCTCGTCCGCCACGCGGAAGCTGCGCGGGCAGGCGCCGTCGAAGCGCAGACAGCAGTCGCGCACCGCCGCGTCGCCGCGCTCGCGCACGTCGTCCACGATCTTCTCGGCCGCCGCCATGACCTCGGCGGGAAGGACCCCCGAGCGGTTGAGGTCGGCCTGCGTGAGCCGCGCTCCCCCCTCAAGCGTTACCGTCCTCATGACGCGCTCCCCTTCCTGACCTCGGCGAGACGGGCCGCGAGGTCGCGAATCCTGCGATCGCAGCGATACGCCGCCGGTCCGGCGAAGAAGCGCGCCGAGCACTCCATGACCTCGTCCACGATCACGAGGTCGTTCTCGGCGAGCGTGGTGCCGGTGGCGGTTATGTCCACGATTCGGTCGGTCATGCCCACGATTGGGCCCAGCTCAATGTTACCGTGCAGCGTGACTATGTCCACCTGCTGGCCGAGCGACTCGTAGTAGCGCTGGGTTATGCGCGGGTACTTGGTGGCCACGCGCACGGTGCCGCGCCAGGCGTAGTTGCGCTCGGCCTCGCCGGCGCGGTCCGCCGGCTCCGCCACCACGAAGCGACACGCCCCGTAGCCCATGTCCACGAGCTGCAGCAAATCGAGGTCGGCCTCCACGAGCGAGTCCGTCCCGCAGAAGCCGCAGTCCGCGCCGCCGTGGCCCACGAAGGCGGGCGCGTCCTGGGCGCGCACGATCACGTACTCCACGTCGCCCTCGCGCACCACGAGGCGCCGGCCCGGGTTCTCAAGCTCCGCGGTGGGCAGCCCCGCCGCCGCGAGCGCGCGCACCGTGTCCTTGAAGAGCGACCCCTTCGGCACCGCCACGCGCAGCGGGCGCTCCGCCAGGCGCACGCCCGGCGTCACCACGCCCGACTCCCCCGGCTCGCCGAGCACCTCCTGCAGGCGCTCGAGCGAGAGGGCAAAGCCGCAGGCCACCAGGCCCGGACGTCCCAGGTTGGCGAGGACCGCGTCGTAGCGCCCGCCCGAGGCGAGGCTCGCGGCGATCCCCTCGGCATAGCCCTTGAAGATTATGCCGGTGTAGTAGTCGAAGGAGTTGATTATCGAGAAGTCAAAGGACACGCGACCCGCCTCGAAAAGGTCGGAGAGCTCGGCGGCGAGCGTCGCGAGCTCGGCGGTGCCGCGCGCGGCCTCGGAAACGCCCGCGTCGGCGAGAAGGGCGTCCAGCCGCGCGATCACCTCGGTGCCACCGCCCATGCGGCAGACCTCGGAGAGGGCGCGAGCGGCCGCGGGCGCAAGGCCCTTCTCGACGGCTATGGCCTCGTCGAGCGTGACGAGGTCGGAGTCGTGGACGAGCGAGCGGACGCGCTCGGAGAACGCAGGGCTCGGCGAGCAGGCGTCGAGCAGCGCCGTGACGGGCACGGGCGAGCCAAAGACGATGCGCCAGGCGGGAACGCCCAGCTTCGAGAGGGTCTCGGCGAGCAGTCGCACGACCTCGGCCTCCGAGGCGGTGCCGTCCTCGGCCACGAGCTCCACGCCCAGCTGCGTGAACTGACGGGGCTGGCCGCGCAGGCTCGGCTCCTCGCGGACCACCGGGGCGCTGTAGCGCAGGCGCGCCGGCAGCTCTCCGGCCGCCACGCGCCCGGCGACGAGGCGCGCGACGGGCAGCGTGAGGTCCGGGCGCAGCATGAGCAGCGTCTGGTCGGTGTCAAAGAGCTGAAACGCGGAGTCCTTTATGCGGCCGCCGCGCTCGAGGGCGGCGCGGTCCTCCAGAAGCGGCGTCTCGACGGGCAGGTACCCATGGTCCGAGAAGCACGCTCGCACAGTGTCGGAGATGCGCTCGCGGGCGAGCGCCTCCTTGGGGAGAATGTCACGAAATCCGCGCGGGGTTCTTGCGATCACGGGCGCTCCCTTCGAGCGACGGGTACGGTCCTTGGTTTTGCCTCGACTACTTTAGCACACTAAAGTGTCGGCGCAAGGGGGCGCTCGGGCCACGGCGCGCCACGACGAAGAGGCTACATGGCACGCGGGGCGCCGCCCGCAGGCGAGAAGGACGCGCGCGCCGACAACTCTTTGAACTACCCAGCACCCGCGAGGCCGACGAGCTGCGGCCGCAGATTCGTGTCAGCCCCGTGCAAGACAAGGCTCTGACCTCCCCTGCTATGCTCGCCACCCCCACACACGACAGAAGGGAGCGGGACATGGCACTGCACTGGGAAGAGGCACGCGTGATCATCACCTGCGGGAATCCGAAAGAGCTCGGGGAGGTTCCGGACGACGCGATCGTCATTGCGGTCAAGCCCGAGGAGGTGGAGGACCCCGACGCGATCGAGTCCGTCCGCAACCTGGTCCTCGACCGCACCATTGAGTGGCGCAGAAAGGTGATCAACGAGGCATACGAGCTGGGGACGGCGATGCCCGAACCCCTCGTCGAGGACTCCGACGGCCTTTCCGAGGAGGAGGCGGACGCCGAGCGCTCCCTGCTCGAGGCCCTGCGCGAGCGCGAGGACGACGTCGAGGACGAGGGCGACGACGTCTGGGGAGACCCGTATCGCCCGCTCTCTGAGAGCGGCCTGTGGCTCGGGGGCGAGCCGGGCGGAGGCGTGAGGATCTTCATCAGCCACGTCGAGGAGCTCGTGGTGCACAACTGAGCCGGAGCCCGGCGGGCGGCAGCGACTCGCCGCCCGCCGGCCGTCCTTACCGCACTCAGAGGAGGTGCGCCCATGCCCGTACTCAGCATGTTCTTCGGAATCATCATCCGCATGTACCGTGAGACCGGGGGTCGCCACAACCTTCCGCACATTCACGCGGAGTTCTCGGGAGACGAGGTGGTCGTCGCACTTGACGGAACGGTTCTTGAAGGGAGTCTACCTCGTAATAAAATGAAGCTGCTTCTTGCTTGGATGGAGATTCATCACGACGAGCTCGAGGCGAACTGGTCGCTCCTCATGCAGGGTGAGCAGTTCTTTCGCATTGACCCGCTCGCTTAGGACAGGATGCCACCCATGCTGCAGCCCCGGCTAACCTCCGTGAAGCCTCTTGACACGCTTCGTCTTCTGCTTGTGTATGAGGACGGAGGAACTCGAGAGTTTGACGTCGCCCCCTATGTAAACGGTCCTTGGTATGGAGAGCTCTCAGACACCGCATACTTCAGGCGCGTTCGCCTCACTGAGGAAGGGACGGGTGTCGAGTGGCCCCATGGCCAGGACATAGCCCCCCACGAGCTCTACGATCTGAGCAAGCCGGTCGCGCAGTCGTAACTCCCTAGCCCCGAACGATGTCGGCGAGGGTGGCGTCGCAGAAGCGCGCAAGGTCGTCCGGCGCGAGCGTGAGGCTGAGGCCGCGCCGGCCGCCCGAGACGTGAATCTCGTCGAAGAGCTGCGCGGTCTCGTCAATCAGCGTGGGAAAGCGCCTCTTCATGCCCACCGGGGAGCAGCCGCCGCGCACGTAGCCCGTGACCGGCTCGAGGTCGCGCACGTGCATGAGGCTGAGGCTCTTCTCGCCCGCCGCCGCAGCCGCCTTCTTGAGGTCGAGCTCGTCCGCCACGGGAACGCAGCAGACCACATGACCGCCGCCCGCCGTCACGCACACAAGCGTCTTGAAGCTCGCCGCCGGGTCCTCGCCGAGGCGCTGCGCTATGTGCAGGCCGAGCTCGCTCGAGGTGTCGCCCTCGTCGACCTCGTAGGTCTCGAAGGAGAAGGACACCCCGGCGGCCTCGAGCTCGCGCATGGCGTTGGTCTTCTGGAGCTTCTCGCGACGCGCCACCACGGGCCCCTAGATACCCAGGTCGGTTTTATGCGGGTAGTACTCGGCGTACTTGCGGTAGAAGTTGAGCCCCACCGCCGTCTCCACCAGGCTGCGCACCGGATTGCGCTCGAAGGAGGCCTTGGTGGGATTGACGCAGCGACCCGCGCGAATGAGCGAGCGCGCCTCGTCGAGGAGCTCGCCGTCGAGGTAGCGCAGGGCCAGGCCCGTGGGCACCACCGAGTAGAGAGCGGTCTGACGGTGCGTGTGCAGCGGAAGGTCCTCACCGTCAAGCAGGTCCTTCACCGCCAGGTACATGGGATTCACGGCCGAGGCGGCCACGTAGTAGGAGTTGCGGCCCAGACGCGGGTTGCACTCGAAGACGTACGTCTCGCCCGTGCGCGCGTCGACCTTGAGGTCGTAGTTCGCGGGGCCACGCCAGCCCACGTCCTGGAGAAGGTCTATGACCGGGCCGCTGTCCAGGCCCAGGTCGCGCGTCACCATGGTCACGGGGTTGCCGATCATGTTGGGCATGTGGTCCTCGAGCAGGACCTGAGCGCCCGTGCTCAGCGTGAGACGACCGTTGCGGTCAAAGTAGAGCGTCAGGGAGCGCTTGTACGTGTCGTCGCCCACAACGACCTGCTGGACCAGCATGGTGCCGGTAAAGCCCGCCTCGCGCAGGCGACGGAACAGGTCGTCCACCGCCTCCTGCGAATCGAGCAGGTAGACCTTGTCGAAGCCCTTGAAGCGCACCGGAACGTACTCCACCGAGGACGCCGCCTTCACCACGACGGGGAACTCGCCGTCCCACGGCTCGTAGGACGAGCCGTCGAGCGCGACCGCCTGGGTGCGCGGCACCCGCAGCCCGTGCTTGAGGGCGAGCTCGGTGAAGGTCTCCTTGTAGTTGATTGCGTCAATGGCGGCGGCGGGCGCAATGAGGGGCACGGCGAGCTCGGGAAGATCCCCCTCGATCTTGGAGATGTTCTCCACGTGAATGTCCATGTTGCTCGTCACCAGCAGGCGGCACCCGCCCTCCTTGCGAACGAGCTCGCGAATCGCCTCGAGAATGTGCGGGGCGTCCATTCGCGCAACTGGGACCGTGTCAAAGATCGACGAACGCGAAATGGCGTTGACCGGCTCGGGGGCGATGCAGTACGAGCGCACGCCAAAGGCCTCGAACAGCTCCCTTCCCACCGCATAGGAGCCTATGTCGCCGCCGATAATGACGGGGCGGAAGTCGTCCCTCTTCTCAACGGGGCCGAGCGACTGAATCTTGGCCATGTTCCCTCCGGGCGCTGCCGTGTGCAATCAACGGTAGCCATTGTATGCCGCACGCCAGCGCTGCATGAAAAAAACTCGCACTGCCCGCGGGGTGGGTTTCGTTAGATTTGATGGACGGGCGCGCGGAGCACTAAGCTGGTGAGCTGTCGAGAAAAACGTCAAGCGAGAAGGGCCGCCATGAGCCTCTCCGAAGATTCCACCGCCGGCTCGAGGGCAGACCTCGGGCGAAACACGCGCATGATGGGCGCGCTCGTGATCCTCTCGAGGCTTACGGGTTTCCTGCGCACCTGGTCCCAGGCATTCGCCGTGGGCGCCACCATAATCTCGAGCTGCTACACGCTCTCCAACAACCTCCTCACGCAGCTCTACACGCTCGTGGCAGGCGGCCTTCTGGTCACCGGCTTCATGCCCGTCTACGTGGCGGCGCGCAAGCGAGGGGGACAGGACGAGGGCAACGACTACGTCTCCAACCTCCTGAGCATAATCGTCGTCGCCCTGGGAATCTTCGTCGTCTTTGCTATCGTCTTCGCCCCGCAGTTCGTGTGGCTGCAGTCGTTCAACGCCACGAGCGAGTTCGACTCCGACCTCGCCGTATGGTTCTTCCGGATCTTCGCCATTGAGTTCCTCCTCTACACGGTCTCCTCGGTCTTCTCGGGCGTCAACAACGCCGACCGCGAGTTCTTTTGGAGCAACTTTGCGCCTACGCTGAACAACGTCGTGGTCGCAGCCTCCTTCTTCGCCTACACCGCCCTGGTCCCCTTTGACCAAATGCTCGGGCTGCTTGTCCTGGGCCTTGGAAACGTGCTGGGTGTGGTCTTCCAGGTGGGCGTGCAGATCCTGCCCGCGCTGCGTCGAGGGCTCAAGCTCCGCTTCCACATAGACCTTCACGACCCGCGTCTCAGGGACACCCTCGCCATTGGCGTTCCCATGATCGTCGTCATGCTCACGACCTTCGTCGGCTCGTCGGTTCAGACGAGCTATGCGCTGTCCATGACCGCGGCGGGCTCGTCGATCATGTACTACTCGCAGGTCTGGTACGCGGTGCCCTACTCGGTCTTCTCGGTGCCGCTCTCCACGGCGCTGTTCACCGAGCTCACCGAGAGCAGCGCGACTGGAGACCGGGACGCCTTCAGGACGGACCTTGCCCAGGGAACCGCCTCGATCAGCTTCTACCTCTTTCCCTGCGCCCTTCTGCTCATTGGCTTCTCCATACCGCTCACGTGCGTCATGTCCGGCTCAATGAGCGCCGACGAGGTGCTCATGACCGCCGGCTACCTCTCCTGGCTTGCCCCGTCGCTGCCCTTCTGGGGTCTCACCGGGTTTTTGCAGAAGGCGGCGAGCGCCATGGGCAACATGCGCTTCTACGCCCTCGCCGCATTGGGCGGAACCGTCGCCCAGGTGCTGGTCTGCGTGGCGCTCACGCCCCTCGTTGGGCTCCCCGCCGTCGCCCTCTCGAGCCTGGCGTACTACGCGCTGCTCGCCGGAGCGACCTTCCTCGTGCTGCGTCGCAGGCTGGGCCACATTGGCCTGCGCGGCGTCGCTCGCGGCCAGGTTCAGGCGCTTGTCGCCGGCGCTGCGGGCCTCGTCGTGGGAGCGGCCATACTCTGGGCCCTGGGCGCCTTCGATCCCGACGCCTCGGCACTGACCGCCCTCGCGCACTGCGCCGTCGCCGGCGTGCCGGCCCTGGTCGTCGTGGTCGTCGCGGGCTGCGCGCTGGGCAACCCCTCCGCACGGGAGATCGCCGCCACGGCGCGCCGGGCGGTGCGCAAGCTAGCGCGACGCTAGCCGGAGCCGCCTCGTTCGGCTACTCCTTCGCCTGGCGGGCACGTTCGCGCGCGAGAATCTCGCGCAGGAACTGGCCCGTGTAGCTCTCCGGCACCTCGGCGACCTGCTCGGGCGTGCCGTAGGCCACGACGGTGCCTCCCCCGTCGCCGCCCTCGGGGCCCATGTCGAGCACGCGGTCGGCCATTTTTATGACGTCGAGGTTGTGCTCGATCACGAGCACCGTGTTGCCGGCGTCCACGAGCTTCTCGAGCACCTCCACGAGCTGGCGCACGTCCTCGAAGTGCAGGCCCGTGGTGGGCTCGTCCAGGATGTAGAAGGTCTTGCCGGTCTGCTGGCGGTGCAGCTCCTTGGCGAGCTTCACGCGCTGCGCCTCGCCGCCAGAGAGCGTCGTGGCGGGCTGGCCGAGGTGGATGTAGCCGAGACCCACGTCAAAGAGGGTCTGGAGCTTGTTCTTGATGCGCGGGATGTTGGCGAAGAAAGCCAGCGCCTCGTGGACGGTCATGTCCAGCACGTCCGAGATGGACTTGCCGTGGTAGAGCACCTCGAGCGTCTCGCGGTTGTAGCGCTTGCCGTGGCAGACCTCGCAGGGCACGTAGACGTCCGGCAGGAAGTTCATCTCAATCTTGATCTGGCCGTCGCCCTTGCAGGCCTCGCAGCGGCCGCCAGGCACGTTGAACGAGAAGCGCCCCGGGCTGTAGCCGCGCGCGCGGCTGTCCGGCAACGACGCGAAGAGCGCGCGCAGGTCGTCCCAGAGCCCGATGTAGGTGGCGGGGTTGGAGCGCGGGGTGCGGCCGATCGGTGACTGGTCAATGTCGATGACCTTGTCGATCTTCTCCACGCCCTCGAGCTTCTTGTACGGGCCCACGATGCGCTTGGAGCGGTGCACCGCGTTGGTGAGCGCCGGCGCGAGCGTGTCCGTGACGAGCGAGCTCTTGCCCGAGCCCGAGACGCCCGTGACCACCGTGAGCGTGCCGAGCTCCACCTTGGCGGTCACGTTCCTGAGGTTGTTGGCCGCGGCGCCGGTGACCTTGATCTGACCCCTGCGCGGGTTGCGGCGCTTCTCGGGCAGGCGAATCTGGCGGCGCCCGGTGAGGTAGTCGCCCGTGATCGAGTCCGGGCAGGCCGCGATCTCACCCGGCGTGCCGGCGGCGACCACGCGCCCGCCCAGCTCGCCGGCGCCGGGCCCCATGTCTATGACGTAGTCCGCGGCGCGGATCGTGTCCTCGTCGTGCTCGACCACGATCACGGTGTTGCCCTGGTCGCGCAGGCGCTTGAGGGTCTCGATCAGGCGATTGTTGTCGCGCTGGTGCAGGCCGATCGAGGGCTCGTCCAGAATGTAGAGCACGCCCATGAGGCCGGCACCGATCTGGGTGGCCAGGCGAATGCGCTGGGCCTCGCCGCCCGAGAGCGTGGCGGCGGCGCGGCTGAGCGTAAGGTAGTCGAGGCCCACGTTCACGAGGAACCGCAGGCGGGCGAGGATCTCCTTCACCACGGCGCCGGCGATGAAGCGTTGGCGGTCCGTGAGCTCAAGGGCCTCGAAGAACGCAAGCGCCTCGCGACAGGAGAGCTCGCAGACCTCCCAAATGTTCTTCTCGCCCACCGTGACGGCGAGGATCTCCGGCTTGAGGCGCGCCCCGTGGCAGGTGGAGCAGGGCACCTCGCGGATGTACTTCTCGAGGTGCGTGCGCATGGTCTCCGAGGTGGTCTCCTGGTACTTGTCAAAGAGGATCGTGCGCACGCCGGAGAACGTGGTGAACCAGTGCGTGTTGCGGCCGTCGCGCGTGAGGTAGTCCACGCGGACCTTCGTGGTGCCCAGGCCGTCGAGAAGGGCGGACTGGACCTTCTTGGGGAGGTCCTTCCAGGGCGTCTCCTCCGAGACGCCGAGGTGACGGCAGACGGCGGCGAGGACCTGGGGATAGTAGTTGGAGTGGCCGAAGAGGCTGCCAAAGACGCCGCCCGCCACGGAGAGCGCGGGGTCCTCGATCAGCGCCTCGGCGTCCACGACCTTGCGAAAGCCCAGGCCGTCGCAATCCGGGCAGGCGCCGTAGGGGGCGTTAAACGAGAAGTCGCGCGGCTGGAGGTCGTCCATCGAGTGGCCGTGCTCGGGGCAGGCCAGGGCGAGCGAGTAGCTGAGGAGCTCGCCGGGCAGACGCTCCGGGTCGTCGCGGTCGGGCAGGAGGTAGAAGCCCACTCGGCCGGCGGCGAGCTTGGTGGCCTGCTCGACGGCCTCGGCGATGCGGCCGAGGCTGTTCTCGCGCACGACGATGCGGTCGACGACGACCTCGACGTTGTGGCGGTTCTTTTTCTCCAGACGGATCTGATCGTCGCCGAGCTCGCGCACCTCGCCGTCTATGCGCACGCGCGAGAAGCCCTCGCGGCGCAGGTCCTCGAAGAGCTTGGTGTACTCGCCCTTGCGGTCGAGGACCACGGGCGCGAGCACGAGGGCGCGGCGGCCCTGCGCGCGCTCGAGGACCTTGTCGGCCACCTGGTCGGTGGTCTGCCGCTCGATCACGCGGCCGCACTCCGGGCAGTGGGGGGTGCCCACGCGTGCGAAGAGCAGGCGCAGGTAGTCGTAGATCTCGGTCACGGTGCCGACGGTGGAGCGCGGGTTTCTCGAGGTGGTCTTCTGGTCGATCGAGACCGCCGGGGAGAGGCCGTCTATGGAGTCCAGGTCGGGCTTGTCCATTTGTCCGAGGAACTGGCGCGCGTAGCTGGAGAGCGACTCCACGTAGCGGCGCTGGCCCTCGGCGTAGATCGTGTCGAAGGCGAGGCTGGACTTGCCCGAGCCAGAGAGGCCCGTAATGACGACGAGCCTGTCGCGCGGTATGTCGACATCGACGTCAGCGAGGTTGTGCTCGCGCGCGCCGCGGATGACGATGGAATCGTGGGCCATGGGACCCTCCTCGGAAGTGCTGGCCGGACCAACCGTACAATTGTACCGGTATGGGCCGGCGGTGTTCTTCCGAGAAGTGCGCTGCGCGGAACTTCTCTACAGAACACCGCCGGCCCCGCCGCGGCCCATATTCTCGGTAAGCCACGGCGGGACGATGCAAACCGCAGCGTGCTTAGAAAACTGGAGTAGTTGTAGGTACGGACGAGCTTCTCGCTTAAGAAAGCGGGACGATTGTAGGTAGGGCGACTGGTGCACAAGGGACTCGTCACGCGCCAACTGGGGTTTTATCATCAAGAAGCATCTCTCGACGACACCCGCTCTACAACCACCCCCGTTTTCTAAGCGTCACGCCAAAGCAAACCCACAACTACCGCCGTTTCTTAAGCAGCCCGCGAGCACGCCGCCGCCTCCGTCGCCGCTCGCTGCGGATTGGTCGCTGGGGCGCCTCGGTGTTTCGGAGAGACGTTTCGCGCAGCGCACTTCTCAGAGAAACACCGAGGCGCCCCCGAGAGACCTACTCCGCAGCGAAGTAGCGGTAGACGCCGGCGGCGTCGCGCTCGCGGCGAACGGCGCCCGTCGCCACGAGGTGATCGAGGTGCGCGACGCTCTCCGAGACGAGGAACCACCGCGTGAGCGCGGGCGTCTCCGCCCAGCGGTCGAACGGCGCGCGCCACCCCATTGCCGGCACGAGCTCGGCGCCCGTCCGCCCGGGCGTCTCGCGAATCGCGGCCAGGGCGCGCTCGCTGCGGCGCTCGTGGTGCGCGACGTTGGCGAGGCAGCGCTCGGCAACGCTCCCCTCCTGCAGGCCATGGCCCAGAAGCGCGCGCTCTATGCCCGTCTCCGCAAGGCGCCGCAGCGTCGCGACCTGCTCGCCCATGGGGTCCTCGCCCTCACTCCAAAACCCGATGCACGTGGAGCACAGGAAGAGCACCGCGTCGCCGAGAAACGCCGTGCGGGTGCGCGGCTCCCAGAGCGCGCAGTGCCCCGGCGTGTGCCCGGGCGTGGGAACGACCTCGAGCTCCCAGCGCCCGCAGCGCAGCGCCTCGCCGGCGGCGACCGTCGCGAACGCGACCTTCTCGGTCTCGAAGTTTTCGGCGTGGTCCCAGATTACGTCGGCGAGCTCGGCGGCCTCCGCCTCGCCCACGCCCTCCGCGCGCATGCGCGCCACCATTTCGTCGCGCCACGCGGGCACGGCGAGGCGGCGCATGTCGGCAAGGACGCTCTCGGGAATGACTACGCGAACGCCCGCCTCCGCCAGCTCGCGCGCGAGACCGGCGTGGTCCATGTGCGCGTGCGTGCAGAAGAGCGTGGTCCGCTCGGGGTCCACGCCCAGGCCGAGGAGCGCCCGCATGAGACGCGTGTCGTTGAAGTCGTCGGAGGTGCCCGCGTCCACCACGAGGGTCTCGTCGCCGTCGCGGACGACGAAGGCGTTCACCGAGGGCAGGAAGGTGTCGTGCATGAGCAGCTCGACGCGCCAGACCTCGGGCTCGTCGAGCACGCGGCTACAGGTGAAGCCGTCACCGTCGAGCGTGAAGCAGTTCTCGCCGCAGCCCTGACCCCAGTCCGCGTCGCGAGCGTCACCGTTCATGTGCGGCCCCCTTCCGAGCACCACCGTTCTTCTCGCCAGTATGAACCATCCGGGTGCCGCTCGGGGTAGAATCAACACTGTTGCCAAACTCCGCCCCACAGGGCGCGTCGAGAGGAAGAGCATGGACCAGAACGAGCAGGACAAGCTCCGCCAGGAGGTCGACGAGGTGCTGCACGGCCAGAAGCAGTCCCAGGAGCCGACGGGCTTTGCGCAGAACGACTACTCCAACATTCACCACGTGATTGGCGTCATGTCCGGCAAGGGCGGCGTGGGCAAGTCGCTCGTCTGCGGCATACTCGCCGTGGAGCTGGCGCGGCGCGGCGCGCGCGTGGGAATCCTCGACGCCGACATCACCGGCCCCTCGATTCCGCGCATGATGGGCCTTGCCGGGGCGCGCGCCCGCGGCGTGGACGAGCTCATAGTCCCCGTGCTTACGCACGGCGGCATCGAGGTCATGAGCGCCAACCTCGTGCTCGAGAACGAGACCGACCCCGTCCTGTGGCGCGGCCCGGTCATTGCCGGCGCGATCAAACAGTTCTGGGAGGACTGCGCCTGGGGCGAGCTGGACTACCTGCTCGTGGACATGCCCCCGGGAACGAGCGACGTGGCGCTCACCGTGTTCCAGTCGCTGCCGGTGGACGGCGTGGTGATCGTGAGCTCGCCGCAGGACCTGGTGCAGATGGTCGTCGGCAAGGCCGTGAACATGGCGAACATGATGAACGTGCCGGTGCTCGGCCTCGTGGAGAACATGGCCTACGTCGAGTGCCCGCACTGCGGCGAGAAGATCTACCCCTACGGCCCGAGCCGCCTGGAGGAGACGGCCAAGGCCTTTGACGTGGAGGCGCTGGGGCAGCTTCCCATGGACGCCGCGCTCGCCGAGGCGTGCGACACCGGCGCCCTTGAGAGCGCGCTTCCCGAGGGCCTGCTGCCCGACGCCGTGGAGACCGTCGTGCGCACGGCCGAGTTCATGGACGCGCTGCGCGGTCAGGACGCGTAACTTGGCGCGCAAGCCAAGAAGAACCTCGAGGTCGCGGGCGCGCGAGGAGGCGCTCGCCGCGGCGGGGGCCGTGCGCGTGCCCGAGCGCTGCGACGTATGCGTGGTCGGCGGCGGGGCGTCGGGCCTTGCCGCCGCGGTTGCCGCCGCCGAGGCCGGGGCGTCCGTGGTGGTGCTCGAGCGCTCGCCCGCGTGCGGGCGAACGATTCTTGCCACGGGCAACGGGCGCTGCAACTTCTCGAACGCGCACCTTTCGTGGGAGCGCTACAACGACCCCGCGTTCGTCGAGGCGGTCTGCGGGCCGCGCTTTGGCGAGGACGTGCTCGCCTTCTTCGGGGACTGCGGCCTCGCCTGGGCCGAGGAGGAGGGCGGCCGGCTCTACCCGCTCTCTCGGCAGGCCGCCTCGGTGCGCGAGGTTCTGCTTGCCCGCGCTCACCGCTGCGGCGCGACGCTCGCCCCTGCACGCGAGGTCACGGGCGTCACGCGCGAGAACGGCACGTGGCGCGTCTCGTACGAGGGCGTGAGCGCGGGCAGCGTTGCCGCATGCTCCGTGGTGGTCGCGCTCGGCGGGGGCGAGGCGATTCTTCGCTCGCTGGGACTTGTGTGCGACTCCTTCGAGCCGGTGCTCTGCGCGCTTGCCTGCGACCCACCTGTCGGAGTCTCTCTCTCCGAGCTCGACGGACGGCGCGCCCACGTGATCGCCCGACTGCTGCGCGAGGGCGCCGAGGTCGTGCGCGAAACCGGGGAGGTGCTCTTTCGCGGCTACGGGATCTCCGGAATCGCAGCCTTTGACCTGTCGCGCACGGCCCGGACGGGCGACGTCGTCTCGCTCGACCTCACCTGCGGCACCGATGAAGCCGTCGCCCGCCGCCTCGTCGCGACGGCGGGCGACTGCATGGGGCTTGTGGACCCCGTCATCGCCCGAGCGCTGAACGACTCGCTCGACTTGGCGTGTGGCCTGCGCCTTGTTGTCACCGGACCCGCCGAGCCCGAACGGGCCCAGGTCACGCGCGGCGGTCTGGCGACCAACCAGTTCGATCCGACCACGCTCGCCGCGCGCGAGCTGCCCGGCCTCTTCGCCTGCGGCGAGGCGCTGGACGTGGACGGCGCCTGCGGCGGTTTCAACCTGGCCTGGGCCTGGAAGAGCGGACTTGTGGCGGGACGCGCGGCGGCCGCGAGCAGCCCCCTCAATTGAGAGGGGACCGCGCCTCAAGTCGTGCTGCCATATTTGCTGCCTTGTGCATGATTCGATCTCGGAGTCACCTCATTTATAAGCAGTTAAATTATATTCAACTGCGGTTTTTCCAATGGACGGCACGCAAACGCTGTCAAGTCGTCGAATAATCGTGCACAAGGCGGATTATTTGGCAACGACTCCTTCGGCCCCATAGCAATTCTGTCCCAAGCGACGACAGACATGCGTCCCGGGTGCGATAATCGATTGCAGCAAAGGATTGAGGAGGACGAGTGCTCGAGGTCTCAGGCATACGAATTCCGCTCAAGGCGCTCGACGGCACGGACGGGCGCGAGCTCGCGGCCTGCCGTCGCGCACTGGCACGCAAGCTGGGCGTCCGTGAGGGGGACATCGCCTCCCTGGAACGACGCCGCCGCTCGATAGACGCCCGCAAGCGCGGCAACGTGCAGCTCACGTTCACGCTCCGCGCCGAGCTCGCACCGGGCGCGGTGCCGCGCACCGACAAGGGCGTCCGCGTCGTCGAGGATCGCCCCTTCACCTTCCCCGCACCCGTCACGCGCGCCGGCGGGCGTCCCGTCGTCGTGGGCGCGGGCTGCGCCGGCCTCTTCTGCGCGCTCTCCCTCGCGCATGCGGGCCTCGAGCCGCTGCTCGTGGAGCGCGGCGACGACGCGACTCGCCGCGCCGAGGTCGTGAGCCACCACAACGAGACCGGCGAGCTCGACGTCGAGAGCAACATACAGTTTGGCGTCGGCGGGGCGGGCACCTTCTCGGACGGCAAGCTCCAGACCGGGACCAAAAGTCCCGCGCACCGCCTCATACTCGAGACCTTCGTGGCCGCCGGCGCGCGGCGTCAGATTCTGTGGGACGCCAAGCCCCACATAGGCAGCGACGTGCTCCCCCGCGTGGTCACCGAGATCGTCCGGCAGATCGAGGAGGCGGGCGGCGAGGTCCGCACTCGCTGTCGCATGAGCGACGTCGACGTCACAGGCGGTCGGGTGCGCTCGGTCACGCTCGTCACCACGGGTCCCGACGGCACCGAGCGCGAGGAGCGCGTGGCGACCGACTGCGTGGTCCTCGCCTGCGGCCACTCCGCGCGCGACGTCTTCGAGCTGCTTCGCGAGCGCGGCGTCACCATGGAGCGCAAGACCTTTGCCATGGGCGTGCGCATAGAGCACCTCCAGGCCGACGTGGACCGGGCCCTCTACGGTCCCGCTGCCGGGCACCCCGCGCTCGGCGCCGCCCCCTACAGCCTCTCCTGCCACCTGGACTCCGGGCGCAGCGCGTTCTCGTTTTGCATGTGCCCCGGCGGCTACGTGGTCTCCGCCGCAAGCGAGCCCGGCGGCGTCTGCACCAACGGCATGAGCCTCTCGGACCGCGCGGGCGTAAACGCCAACTCGGGCCTGCTCGCCAACGTCTTCCCGGAGGACCTGCCCGGCGACGACCCGCTCGCCGGCGTAGAGCTGCAGCGGACCTGCGAGCGCACGGCCTTCTCGGCGGGCGGGGGCGCCTACGTGGCTCCGGCCCAGCTCGTCGGCGACTTCCTTGCCGGAACGCCCTCGAGCGCGGGAGGGCGCGTGCTCCCCACCTACCCGCGCGGCGTCGCCTGGGGTGACGTCACGCCCTGCCTGCCGCCCTACGTCGCCGAGACGCTGCGCGCCGCCATTCCCCAGCTCGGGCGCAGGCTACGGGGGTTTGACGCGGAGGACGCGGTGCTCACCGGGGTCGAGACGCGTTCCAGCTCGCCGGTGCGCGTGACGCGCGGAGACGACGGGCAGAGCCTCTCCGTGCGCGGCCTCTGGCCCGTCGGCGAGGGCGCGGGCTACGCGGGCGGCATCATGAGCGCCGCCACCGACGGCATACTCGCGGCCGAGAAGATCGTGGCGAGCCTCTAGGCCTTAGGTGGGGCGGCCGGGTTCGAGAGCTGCTCCATTCTCTCCTCGAGCGAGATCATTCTCCCCTGCTCGAGCGCGGCGAAGTCCGGCAGCTCGAACTGCGGAAGCTCGAACTCCGGCACCTGCGGCAGCTCGAAGTCGGGCATGACGGTCTGGACGAGCAGGGCGAGCGCCCGAGTTATGTTGGAGCGCTCCTCGGGCTCCAGCTTGCCGAGCTCGCGCAGCATGGCCGGCACCGTGGTCTGCCAGTTCTCCCCCAGCTCGCCGAAGGTGTCCTTGCCACCCGCGCCAATGACCGAGAAGAGCGTGTCCACAAACCCCGCGCGCTCCTCGTGCGACATGCTCGCGATCCACTCGTTGAGCGTCTTGTCCACGAAGCTCGCGCCGCGGCCGATCTCCTCCTCGTAGGAGAAGTCCGCCCCCTCGACGACCCAGGAGAACGGGTCGTGCTGCATGAGGCCGCTCGTGGAGGACGCCACGACCGCGTAGTCCTCCTGACGCTCGAAGAGCATGCCGATCACCGACGAGCGCGGGACGGTCTTGGACACCAGGTGCGCCCGCTTGAGCCAGCGCGCGTCGGACAGGGCCTCCTCGGTGAAGCCGGGACCGTCGTGCGAGAACGCCCGCTCAATGCGCCCGGCGACCTCCTCCGGGCAGCGAGCGGTGGCGCAGACGGCCAGGTTTCCGCCCTTGGAGTGCCCACCCAGGTAGAGCGGGCCCTCCACCGTGGGGGCCACACGCTCGAGGTAGGAGACGGCGGCGAACTGCGAGGGCACGCCCGTCTCGAACGCCATGTTGAAGTCCTCCTTCCAGCCCACGACCGTGTTGTCCGTGCCGCGGAAGGAGAGGTAGGCGCCGCCCGTGGGGAGACGGAGCGTGCAGGCGGAGAACTGCTTCTCGACGGACTCGTCGAAGTCGTCCACGTACTCGCAGACGCGCACGTCACGAAAGCGCGGGCTCGCCGCAGCGGCCGTGAGCAGGCGAACGAGCCCCTCCGGGTCCCAGAAGCCGCGAGTCATGTCCTCGAAGCACTCGGCGCGAAAGAGCTCGCGCACGGAAAGGCCCTCGGGCCCACGGACCTCCTCGCCCGGCCAGCGGTAGTACGAGAGGCAGGCCAGCACAAGGCTGTCCACCTCGCCGAGCGGCCGCTCGGCGAGCGTCTCGAACTCCCGCGCGAGGTACCCGAAGAGGTTCTTCTCGTCCCGGTCCTTGGTGAGTCCCATGGCCCCTACTTCCTCCTCGGACGGTAGCGGCGACGGGTGGCGTGGGCGCTGCCCTTTCGGGCGCCCGCCTTGAGGCGCTCTATGACCTCGTCGGCGCTGCCACCCTCCACGCGCGTGCGAATCTCGACGATCTGGTCACGAATGCGCGCCGCGGCCTCGAAGTCCATGGCCTCGGACGCCGCGGCCATCTCCTCCTCGAGCGCGTCGAGCACGTCTGCGAGCTCCTCCTTGGAGAGCGCGGCCAGCTCGGCGGCAACCGAGCGCGCGGCCTCCTCGCTCTCCTCGCGCGCGGAGAGGCTCTCGAAGGCGCCGTGGCTGCCCGTTCCGTGCCGGTCGCGCGTCTTGCCCTCGAGCGTGGCCTCGGCCTCGGATATGAACGACGAGACGTCCGTGATCGACTTCTTCACCGTGCGCGGCACGATGCCGTGTTCCTCGTTGAAGGCCTCCTGCAGCGCCCGGCGGCGGTTGGTCTCGCCGATCGCGGCGCGCATGGAGTCGGTGATCGTGTCGGCGTACATAATGACCTCGCCCTGGGCGTTTCTCGCCGCGCGGCCCATGGTCTGAATCAGCGAGCGCCGGTTGCGGAGGAACCCCTCCTTGTCCGCGTCAAGGATCGCCACGAGCGAGACCTCGGGAATGTCGAGGCCCTCGCGCAGAAGGTTGATGCCCACGAGCACGTCGATCTTTCCCACGCGCAGGTCGCGGATTATGTCCACGCGGTCGAGCGTGGCCGTGTCGGAGTGCATGTAGTTCACGCGCACGCCCTCGTCGAGCAGGTGGTCGGTGAGGTCCTCGGCCATGCGCTTGGTGAGCGTGGTCACGAGCACGCGCTCCTTCTTGGCCACGCGCTCCTTGATCTCGCCGATCAGGTCGTCGATCTGTCCCGTCACCGGACGGACGTCGACCTTGGGGTCGAGAAGCCCGGTGGGACGAATGATCTGCTCCACCTGCTGCTGGGTCACCGACTCCTCGTAGTCGCCGGGCGTGGCCGAGACGTAAATGAACTGGGGCACGCGCGCCTCGAACTCGTCGAAGCGCAAGGGGCGGTTGTCGAGCGCGGAGGGCAGGCGGAAGCCGTGGTCCACGAGCGTGACCTTGCGCGAGCGGTCTCCCTCGTACATGCCGCGGATCTGCGGCACCGTGACGTGGGACTCGTCGATTATGCAGACCATGTCCTTGGGGAAGTAGTCGATCAGCGTGTACGGCGGCTCGCCGGCCTTGCGGCCGTCCAGGTGACGCGAGTAGTTCTCGATCCCGTTGCAGTAGCCCATCGTCTCAAGCATCTCAAGGTCGTAGCCCGTGCGCTGCGCGAGGCGCTGCGCCTCGAGCAGCATGTCATTGGCCTTGAGCTCGGCCACGCGCTGCTCGAGCTCCTCGTTTATGGTCTCAAGGGCGTGCGTCACCTTGGGCCGCTCGGTCACGTAGTGCGACGCCGGCCAGATCGGCACGGCGTCGAACTCGCGGACCAGCTCGCCGGTGACGTTGTCCACCTCGGCTATGAGCTCCACCTCGTCGCCAAAGAACGAGATCCTCAGCGGATTCTCGGCGTAGGGCGGGTAGACGTCCACGGTGTCCCCGCGCACGCGGAAGGTGCCGCGCGAGAGGTCGTAGTCGTTGCGGTCGTACTGAATGTCTATGAGGGCGCGTATGAGGTCGTCGCGCTCGAGCGGCTCGTCCTTGCTCACGTTGGGCGCGAGCCCGGCGTAGTCCTGCGGGCTGCCAATGCCGTATATGCAGCTCACGGACGCCACCACAATGACGTCGCGCCGCGAGAGCAGGCTCGAGGTGGCCTGGTGGCGGAGCTTCTCGACCTCCTCGTTGATCGAGGCGTCCTTCTCTATGTAGGTGTCCGTCTGCGGGACGTAGGCCTCGGGCTGGTAGTAGTCGTAGTAGGAGACGAAGTAGACCACGGCGTTGTTGGGAAAGAGCTCGCGCATCTCGCTCGCCACCTGCGCGGCGAGCGTCTTGTTGGGCTCCATGATCAGCGTGGGGCGGTTGAGGCGCTCTATGGTCTTGGCCATGGTGTAGGTCTTGCCCGAGCCGGTGACGCCCATGAGCGTCTGGTAGCGGAGTCCCCGCTCCACGCCCTCGCTCAGCTTGTCTATGGCCTGGGGCTGGTCGCCCGCGGGCTCATAGGGCGAGACCACGGTCAGCGGCTCGCCCGCGCCCTCGCGCCCAAAGCGCACGAGCTCGCCACCGACGCGCTCCGGCTCCCGGACCCCGCTCTCGTCTGCCATCGCACTCCCTCCAGCTTCGTCCTACCAGTGTAGCCTATCGTCAAAAGAGAACACGTGTTCTTTTTGCTGTTTTTGGGCAGGGCTTCCGTCGCACCCGGGCGGCATTCTCGTAGAATCGAAGAGCATGCGGGGAAGGGAGGGACCATGTCACGTGGCGAGAAGAACGACGGAGCGCAGCAGCTTCCCACCTGGTGGTGCGTCGCCTCCGTCGTCGCGGGCATGGTCTGTCTCGTGGCGTCGTTCGCCCCGCTGCTCGCCGAGGGGGACCTGGGCCTGCGCGACATGCGCACGACGTCACGCGGCGCCGTCCTTGGGGTGGCGCTCGTGGCCGTCGGCCTCTTCTTCATGGCCGACCGGAAGGGACGCGAACCCCGGCGCACGAGCGCCGAGAGGCCTCCCGCACCGAGCCCCTCCTCGAGCGCGATCAACCTCGAGCGCATGCTCCTTCACAGTGACGACGTCCTTGCCACCCTGCGCGACCTCGTCCTCCACGGCGGAGATCAGCGCGGCCTCGAGGACCTTCTCGTCCTTCTCGCCCGCTCCGGCCTCATGGAGTGGGAAGAGGCCCCCGTCGTGCGGGCAAACCGACTGCGCCGCAACGGGCGCTGGTGGCTCACCACCCCGGACGCGGAGCTCGACGGCGAGGCGCTCGAGCGGCTCGTGAGCATTGAGGGTGCGCTCAACGTTGGGGAGGACCTCACGCGCGGCGCGCGCGGCACGGACCTGGAGGCCCGAGTGAGCGCGGCGCTCGAGGTCCCCGCCCTCGCCCCGCGCACGGCGAGCGAACGGGGACTCGTGGACTACCTGCTCGAGGGCAGCGAGAAGGGCGGCGAATGGTCCTGCCGGCTGCGCTTCGCCGACGCCGTGGAGAACCTCCCCGCGCCGCTGCGCGTCGAGCTGGACTTCCAGTCCAACGTGAGGCGCGGCCTCATGTGCGTGGACGTTCGCCTGCCCGGCCCGGCATGCCTCTCGTTCGCCGCGGACGCGCCCGAGGCGCGTGCGCGGGCCGCGCGGCTCCACGCCCTCTGGCTCTCGCTCGCCCTGGGCGGCCTTGCCCTGGGGCAGCGGTCGGGTGTGTCGCGCGTGATCGTCAACGGCCTTGACTGGGAGTCGGGCGACTGCGTGCTCTCGCTCGACCTCGCCTCCGAGAGCCTGGGCGCCCTGACCAGGGCCGTCCGCGCCTCGCGCGGCGCGCTGCCCGAGAGCGGCGCCCTCAGGGCACGCCGGCGCGCGGACGGGTGGCTCGAGGCCGTGGAGCCCTTCGTGAGACGCGACGACGAGGCTGTCTGCCCGCCCGGGCGCTTCCGTGAGGTCGAGTTGGACGACGCCCCCTGCAGCGGGGCGGTGGCGGCCGCCTGCGGCGCCCGGCGCGTGAGCGACCTGGGCATATTGGAGAAGGCAGGGCGCATAGCCGCCTGGGACAGCGTCGCCGGGGAGCTTGGCGACTCCACGCAGGACGCGGTCTCGAGGCTCATGGGCATGCGCGACGCGACGAGGGACCTCACCGTCGCCGAGGCGTGCGAGCGCACGAGCAAGGCGCTCGTCGACGGTTCCGTTGACGTCTCTGACCGGCGCGCGCTCTCCCGTCTGTTCGTGGACGGCGGGGCGCTCGCAAGCGCCACCAGGCGGGCGCGGGCCGCGCTCGAGGCGGAGCCGTCCCCCGACCGGCTCCGCGACGCCCTCGAGGAGCTCGAGCGCGTCCTCTCTCCCCTTGTGAATATGGGCGTCTACCTCGACGACCCGGCCACGGTGTACCGCTACTTCAACTCCGTCGCCGAGCGCATAGCCTACAACCGCACGGTCGACGACGGCGGGCGAGCCGTCCGGCTCGTTCCCGACGAGTACTACTCCGCCCACTCCCTCGCGGCGCGCGTCCTCAACACGCTCGGGCGCAGCGAGGAGGCGCTCACGCATGCCGAGGAGCTCACGCGCCTGGCTCCGCTCACCCCCGACGCGGCGCTGGCGCGAGTGCGCTGCCTCGAGGGCCAGTCGCGCATATTCGAGGCCGTCGACGAGCTCAAGAGGGCAATAGGCTCCTGCTCGACGGTAAGCGACATGGCCATTTGCTTCTATCGCCTTGCCTACATGGAGTGGAAGCTGGGGCGCAACGACCTTGCCGTCGCCTGCTACCAGCGCTCCATAGAGCTCCACCCCGTCATGGCGCAGAGCGCGCACGAGGAGCTGAGCGACCTCGTCGCGGCCACCGAGGGGCTCTCGCCCTACCCCGCAGACGAGGTCATGCCGGTGCTCACGGCGGGAGGCCTGCCCGCCGGGGAGCTCGACGGAATGCGCGCCCAGACCAGAGACGCGCTCGCCGCCTGCGCGGACGCGGAGCTGTTTGGCGTCGCGCACCCGCTCGCGAGCGTCATGCTCGAGCTCAACCGCGACGACGCCCTTCTCGACGCCCGCCGCTCGCTCATGCGCCGGTAATTCCGTCCGGGTAGCTCTGCTGGTAGCCCTCGTAGGCGCTCCGCACGTTCTCGAGGTAGGCGCGCGTCTCCGCGTACTCCACGTCCTCCGGAATCGACCCGCCCTCGGCAAGCCAGCCCTGAACCGTGCCCATGCCGGCGTTGTAGGCGGCCACGACCTCGTCGACGCCCGAGAGGTGCGCAAAGAGGTAGCCCAGGTACGCACAGCCGTACTCTATGTTCACCTCTGGGTCGGTGAGGTCGGCGGGGTCCCAGCGCTCGCCGTCGACAAACCCCAGGGCCTCCAGCGTCTCGGCGGTCTGCGGCATGAGCTGCATGAGACCCACCGCACCCGCGCCCGAGCGCGCGTCCTCGTCCCAGCCGGACTCGCACTGTATGATCGCGCAGGCGAGCAGCGGATCGACGTCGTGGCGCTCGCACGACGCCTCAATCGCCTCGGCGTGGCGAACGGGGTGGAGAAGACGTCCGATGCCCGTGGGGTTCGCCGCGGTGACGGCGACCAAGAGGAGCGTGAGGGCGAGAAGAACCACGGGCACCACGCGGTACCAGCGAACGAGGCGCGCGCCCGGGCGTTCCCGCCGCGCGTGCGCGCGGGCGCGGCCTCGCGGCGTCGGCCTACGCCCAGCCATGTGCGTCCCACCAGTCGCGGACCGCCGAGAGCAGGTCCTTCTCGTCCCCGGAGTTGTCAATCACCGTCGTTGCGTGCGAGCGCAGGTAGTCGTCGGAGGGCTGGCGGGCCACCCGACGGTCAAAGTCGTCGGGGTCCATGCCGCGCAGGCGCGCCCGCTCGCGGCGCACCCCGAGCGGGCAGGTCACCGCCACGACCTCGTCGGCGAGGTCGGTCATGGACTCGACGCGGTCGAGCAGCGGCACCTCGACGACGCAGCACGCCGGCTCGCGCTGGCCGCAGATCCCCGCGGTGAGCATGCGCGCGAGCATGGCGCGAATGTGAGGAAGCTCGATCTTCTCGAGCAGCTCGGCAGACTCCGGCTCGGCGAAGGCACGGCGGGCGAGAAGGGCGCGGTCGAGCTCGCCGGTCTGCGGGTCGACGAGGTCGTCGCCAAACGCGGCGCAGACCTCCGCCACGCAGGGCTCCCCGGGCGCGAGCACCGCGCGTGAGAGCTCGTCGAGGTCTATGCGCCACGCGCCGAGCCGCTCCAGCTCGCGCGCCGCGCTCGACTTTCCCGACGCCGTCCCCCCGGCCAGAAACACCGTGTACAACCCAGACCCCTTTCCTCAGCCGTTGACCCATCATCTCACATGCGCCGGGTGACGGGGCGTCTAGGATTCGCCGTCCTTGTCGGGCCGCGTTCTAAGAATCGCTGCCCTTGTCGCTTGACGTTCTAGAAAAAGCCGCCCTTGCCCGGACGCGTTCTAAAAAACGCCGTCCTTGTCGTAGGACGTTCTAGGAAAAGCCGCCCTTGTCCGGAAGCGTTCTAAGAATCGCCGCCTTTGACCAGCTGAGGCAGCCGAAATCTCAACAAGGTCCGCATTTCTTAGAACGCCCCATGACAAAGGCCACGATTCCTAGAACGCGGCCGGACAAGGGGCCAGATTCTTAGATTCGGCACCATGCCGGGAAGCTAGCGGGTCAAAACGTGGCCGCCCTCGACGCGCCAGAGGACGGGGTCCTCAAAGAACGCCAGGTCGCGCTCGTCATGGGTGGCCCACAGGACGGTCCTCTCGGCGACGAGCGGCCCAACGAAGGCCATGACGGCCTCCACGGTCTTCTCGTCCATGCCCTTGAGCGGCTCGTCAAAGAGGACGGTGTTCGCCTCGGCCAGGACGCAGCGCAGAATCGCCACGCGTCGGCGCTGGCCGCCGGAGAGCTCGCGCACGGGCCGCGCGTCGACCGGCAGGCCGCAGGCCTCCATGGCCTCCCGCTCGAACGCGAGAAAGCGCTCGAGCAGCTCGCCGTCGAGGCGTGGGCTCGGAAGGCGAATGTTCGCGGTGGCCGTGAGGTTCTCGCAGAGGCGGTCCTCCTGAAACGTCATGCCCAGCCGCACGTCCGCGCCACGCGCGACCGTGCCCGCGTCCGGCCGCTCGAGCCCCGCGAGCAGCCGCAGCAGCGTGGTCTTGCCCGCGCCGGAGGGCCCCATGATCACGTGCGGGCGAAGCGGCTCGAAGCGCGCGGTCGCGCCCGCGAGGACCCGCAGGCCGCCGTAGCCCTTCCAGACGTCGTGGAGCGCGAGCGTGAGGTCGCCGCCAGCCTGAGACCCCGCGCTCATGGCCGCGCCTCCCAACGCTCGACGAGACGCCCCATGACGCACGTGACGAGCGCCTCCAGCACGACGGAGACCACCACGATCGTCACGGTCCAGGCAAAGAGGTCCGGCGTGTCCAGGTAGACCTTGGCGTCATAGAGGTGCTCGCCGATCGTGAAGTCGGGAAGGCCGATCACCTCGGCGGCGATGCCCGCCTTCCAGGAGAGGCCGAGCGCGAGCGTCACCGCCGCGCGAAAGTACGGGAGCACCTCGGAGACGTAGACCAGGCGCACGCGGTCCCAGCCGCGCACGGAGAAGACGTCGCACATCTCAAGCAGTCCCGGATCGGTCTGACGAATGCCCTCGAGCACGTTGGTGTAGACGATCGGCAGCGCCATGACCAGCGCGATCACGACGGAGAGGTAACGCGAGGAAACCCATAGCAGCACGAGGATCACAAACGACGCCACCGGGACGGCCTTCATGGCCCCCATGACGGGGGCGAGCAGCTCGCGCGCCACGGTCGAGCGGCTCGCGAGCGCGGCGAGCGCGGTGCCCGCGAAAACGGCGGCGAGAAACCCAAGGCCGATCCTGCCGAGCGAGACTCCCACCGACGCCCAGAACTCGCCCGTCGCGACGAGCGACGCCAGGCGCGCCAGCACCTCGAGCGGTCCCACGAGTAGTATGCGCGCGTCAATCGCGCGCGCGGCGAGCTCCCATGCCGCAAGCCAGAACAGCACGCAGGCAAGGCGGACGACCCACGTCCGGAGCCGCCCGCCCTTCTCGTCGTCCCTGTCCGCCGGCCTCGCCAAGCCTAGGCGCCGTAGTAGAAGTCGTCGCCGGGAAGGGCGCCGCCCACGGCCTCGGGGTTCTGGTCGGCGAGAACCTCCAGGTAGCCGGAGAGCTGCTCGGCCATGTCCGCGCCGGTCACGCACACTATGTTGCACTCGGGAATGGCCTTCTGCGCCACCTGCGCCGGGACGATGTCGTACTCTCCCACGAGCTCCGCGGCGGCCTCGACGTCGTCGTTCACAAAGTCGACAGACGCGGCGTAGTGCTCGAGGAAGGCGTCGACCGCGGCGGGGTTCTCGTCGGCGAACTCGGCGCGCACAATGGCGACGCCGGTGATCATGGTGCTCTTCTCGTCGCCGGTCTGGACGCGGTCCCACTCCTCGGTGAGGTCGAGCGCCACGCGGATCTTGTCGTTTTGGGCCTGCGCCGTGGTGACGAAGGGCTGGGGCAGCATGGCCACGGCCTCGCCCGAAGCCGCCGCGAGGGCCTGCACGCACTCGGCGTGCTCGCTCTTCCACTCGATCTGCACGTCCTCGCCCACGACAAGGCCGTTCTTCTCGAGCACGTACTGGAGGCCGTACTCGGGCGTGGAGCCCTTGCCGGAGGCGTAGATCGTCTTGCCCTTGAGGTCGGCGACGCTCTGAATGGAGTCGCCGAGCTCGCATATGTAGAGGACGCCGAGCGTGTTGATCGCGATCACGCGCACGCCCGCCTCGGTCTTGTTGTAGAGCACGGAGGCGAGGTTGGCAGGCACCGCCGCAATGTCGACCTCGCCCTTGGCGACGAGCGGGGTGACCTCGTCCGGCGAGGCAACAATCTGGAAGGTGTAGTCGTTGTCCTCGAGTTCGCCGGCTTCGGCGTCGCTCATGAACTTGACGAGGCCCATGGCGGTCGGGCCCTTGAGCGCGGAGGTGCGCACGGCAACCGGCTCGGCGGCGGGCTCCTCCTCGACGGCCTCCTCGGTGGTCGTGCCCCCGCAGGCGGCGAGGGCGAGCGAGGCGGCACCGGCCCCGGCGATCTTCAGAAACGTCCTTCTGTCAACTTTCATGGCGAGCCTCCCTGTCGTGGATATGCGATTGAAACGATATCACTACGGGAGGCTACGAGCGGACCTCGAACTTTGTCTTGCACCTCGGGCAGGTCACGCGCAGCCTGCCCTTGCCGCGCGGCACGCGCACCCGCTGCTTGCACGAGGAGCAGCGGACGTGCTTGTAGGCGCGCAGCTCGCCCCACGCGGCGCGCGGGTTCTGGAACCAGGGGCGAGCCGGGCCGAGCGCCCTCAGGAACGCCTCGTTCTCGCGGGCACGGGCGCCGAGGTTCTTGGACTGGATGCGGAACATCGCGTACACCACCAGGACGAGGCCGACCCACCCGAGCCAGCCCGTCCGCAGGAAGACGTTGACCAGGACGACCACGATGGCGAGGTTCACGCAGAAGACCGCGAGGTCGTCTGGGCCCTGCCGACCACGAAGCCACTCCGCCACCTTGCGCTGCCAGTCCCCCGAGGCCATGCTCGCCCCCCTCTCGTCGTCCAACTTCTTTCTGATACCCGTTCTGCGCCGTGCCGCCAACCTGACGAGGCCTTTCCTGAAAATGCACAACTTGGCAGGCCGGAAAACTCGCGACCTGGGCGTTCTTCTCGCCTGCTCCTCATAATCGCCGACTTGGCAAGGGATTTCTTGCCATATCGGCCAAAACGAGGAAGCGGCCCGAGCCGGGAAATCATGACCACCCGCAAAGCGGGTGGTCTGCTCTTAGGGTATAACCCTAGGGTCCCAGGCCAGGGGCTCAAGCCCCTGGCCTGAACTGGCGTTCAGG
>CASEQJ010000014.1 GCA_949290055.1 uncultured Olsenella sp.
ATCGGCTGGATGGGCGAGGGCGACAAGATCATCGCCATCGACTCCCACATCGACACCGTGGGCATCGGCAACCGCGACAACTGGGAGGCCGACCCCTACGAGGGCTACGAGACCGACGAGATCATCTACGGCCGCGGCGGCTCCGATCAGGAGGGCGGCATGGCCTCCGCGACCTACGCCGCCAAGATGATGAAGGACCTGGGCCTCATCCCCGAGGGCTACAAGATCATGGTCGTGGGCTCCGTCCAGGAGGAGGACTGCGACGGCATGTGCTGGCAGTACATCGTCAACAAGTATTTCGACGGCCCCGAGGACGCGCGCGAGAAGATCGAGTTCGTGATCTCTACCGAGCCCACCGACGGCGGAATCTACCGCGGTCACCGCGGCCGCATGGAGATCCGCGTCGACGTGCACGGCGTCTCCTGCCACGGCTCCGCTCCCGACCGCGGCGACAACGCCATCTACAAGATGGCTGACATAATCGCCGACGTCCGCGCCCTCAACAACAACGGCTGCGACGAGTCCACCGACATCAAGGGCCTCGTCAAGATGCTCGACCCCAAGTACAACCCCGAGCACTTTGAGGACGCGCGCTTCCTGGGCCGCGGCACCTGCACCGTGTCGCAGATCTTCTACACCAGCCCCAGTCGCTGCGCCGTGGCCGACAGCTGCGCGATCTCCATCGACCGCCGCATGACCGCCGGCGAGACCTGGGACTCCTGCCTCCAGGAGATCCGCGACCTGCCGTCCGTCAAGAAGTACGGCGACGACGTCAAGGTCTCCATGTACATGTACGACCGCCCCAGCTGGAAGGGCACCGTCTACGAGACCGAGGCCTACTTCCCCACGTGGATCAACGCCGAGAGCGCCGCTCACGTCCAGGCCCTCGTTGACGCGCACCACGCGCTGTTTGGCGAGAAGCGCATTGGCTGCGAGCCGTCCATGGACAAGCGCGCGGGCCGTCCGCTCACGGACAAGTGGACCTTCTCGACCAACTGCGTGTCCATCCAGGGCCGCTACGGCATCCCGTGCGTGGGCTTTGGCCCCGGCGCCGAGAGCCAGGCGCACGCGCCCAACGAGGTCACCTACAAGCAGGACCTCGTGACCTGCGCCGCGCTCTACACCGCCGCGCTCAACCTCTACGACCCGTCCAAGAAGACCGACGACGTCACCGTCTTCCGCGCCGGCGCCACCGACAACGACATCCAGTAGACGCTCTGACCCACACAGAAAGGAAACGACCATGGCCAAGGACTTCTCCGCGCTCCTCGACGAGCTCAAGGGCTACGACTTCTCCGGCATGTACAACGCCGACTTCCTGCACACCTGGGACAAGACCACCGACGAGCTGCGCGCGCTCTACGCCGTGGCCGCCGCCCTGCGCAACCTCCGCGAGCGCAACATCTCGCCGCGCATTTTTGACTCCGGCCTCGCCGTCTCGCTCTTCCGTGACAACTCCACGCGCACGCGCTTCTCGTTCTCCAAGGCCACGAACCTGCTCGGCCTCCAGCTCCAGGACCTCGACGAGGGCAAGTCCCAGATCGCCCACGGCGAGACCGTCCGCGAGACCGCAACCATGATCTCCTTCATGGCCGACGTCATTGGCATTCGCGACGACATGTACATCGGCAAGGGCGACGCCTACATGTCCGAGGTCGCCGAGTCCGTCGACGAGGCCTATCACGACGGCGTCCTCGACCACCGTCCCACGCTCATCTCCCTGCAGTCCGACTCCGACCACCCGACCCAGTCCTCCGCCGACATGCTCTACCTCATTGAGGAGTTTGGCGGCCTGGAGAACCTCCGCGGCAAGAAGGTGGCCGTGACCTGGGCCTACTCCCCGAGCTACGGCAAGCCGCTCTCCTGCCCGCAGTCGCTCATCTCGCTGCTGCCGCGCTTTGGCATGGACGTCACGCTGGCCCACCCCGAGGGCTACGACCTCATGGGCGACCGCGTCGAGGCCGCCAAGGCCTACGCCGCCGAGTCCGGCTGCACGTTCAAGCAGGTGAACACCATGGCCGAGGCCTTCGAGGGCGCTGACATCGTCATTCCCAAGAGCTGGGCGCCCTACGCCGCCATGGAGAAGCGCACCAACCTCTATGCCGAGGGCGACGACGCCGGAATCAAGGCGCTCGAGAAGGAGCTTCTCGCCCAGAACGCCACGCACATGGACTGGTGCTCCACGCGCGAGCTCATGGCCAAGACCGCTCACGGCGACGAGACGATCTACATGCACCCGCTGCCCGCCGACATCTCCGGGGTCTCCTGCGAGCACGGCGAGGTCATGGCCGACGTCTTTGACATGCACCGCGTGGGCATGTACAAGGAGGCCAGCTACAAGCCCTACGCCATCGCGGCCATGATCTTCCTGCAGAAGGTCAAGGACCCCGTGGCCACGCTCGCGGCGCTCGAGGAGCGCGGCCGCGACCGCTGGTATCAGGCGTAAGCACCGCTAGCAACCTGAGGGCCGCCCATACGTCGTTCGCTCGCTGCGCGTTGCGCAGAAATCGCTCACTGACGTATGGGCGGCTCCGCTGTTAGAGGTTCTTCTCGGCAAGTCTTTCTCGCAACACAAGGAGCAATATAAAATGGGAAAGAGAATTGTCATCGCTCTGGGTGGGAACGCCCTGGGCAACAACCTGCCGGAGCAGATGGAGGCGGTCAAGCACACGGCGCGCGCGATCGTGGACCTCATCGAGCAGGGCAACGAGGTCGTGGTGGCCCACGGCAACGGCCCGCAGGTGGGCATGATCCAGGAGGCCATGACGCAGCTCACGCGCTCCGATCCCGAGAAGTACATCCCGTGCCCGCTCTCCGTGTGTGTGGCCATGAGCCAGGGCTACATTGGCTACGACCTGCAGAACGCGCTGCGCGAGGAGATGCTCGACCGCGGGATCGACGTGGGCGCGGCCACCGTGCTCACGCAGGTGGAGGTCGACCCGGAGGACCCCGCCTTCGCCAACCCCACCAAGCCGATCGGCGCCTTCATGACGCGCGAGGAGGCCGACCGCATGATCGCCGAGCGCGGCTACGACGTGGTGGAGGACGCCGGGCGCGGGTACCGCCGCGTGGTGGCCTCGCCGCGCCCGGTGGGCATTGTCGAGCTGGACACCATTCGCTCGCTCGTGGAGACCAACCACGTGGTCGTGGCGTGCGGCGGCGGTGGCATTCCGGTGTTCAAGACCGAGGGCAACCACCTCAAGGGTGCCGCGGCGGTGATCGACAAGGACTTTGCGGCGGCGCGCCTGGCCGAGCAGCTGGACGCCGACTTCCTGGTGATTTTGACCGCGGTGGAGAAGGTCGCCGTGAACTTTGGCAAGCCCGACCAGTGCTGGCTGGACGAGCTCACGCCTGCCGACGTGGAGCGCTACGTGGCCGAGGGCCAGTTCGCGCCCGGCTCGATGCTGCCCAAGGTCCAGGCTGCGCTCGCGTTCGCGCAGTCCGGGCCCGGCCGCTCGTCGCTGATCACGCTCCTCGAGCGGGCGGCCGACGGCATCGCCGGCAAGACGGGTACCATCATACGTGGCTAGCCTGTGAATTGGGGACAGTCCCCAATTAGCAGAGATGTTTTATGTGAATTGGGGACTGTCCCCAATTCACAGACGGGAATGGAGAAGCGCGGGCATGAGGCCTGACCTCAGGGCATATCTTCTGAGCGACGACGGGCATCGGGTCTTTGGGCCTGGCCCCGTGGACCTGCTGGAGCGCGTGGGCGAGCTGGGGAGCCTGCGCGCCGCCGCGATCGACATGGGCATGGCCTACACCAAGGCCACGCGCCTCGTGCACGACGCGGAGCGCGCCTTTGGCTTTGCGCTCACCGAGCGCACCGTGGGCGGCTCCGGGGGCGGCGGCTCGCAGCTCACCGCCGAGGCGCGCGAGCTTATTGAGCGCTACCGCGCCTTCGAGCGCACGAGCCGCTGGGCGCTCTCCGCCTCCTACGAGACGTGCTTCTCGGGCTTTGCCGACGTGGCCCGCCTGGGCTGCGTGGTCATGGCGTCCGGCGAGGGCGCACGATTTGGCGGTGCGCCGGGCGAGAAGCTCGTGGCGCCGCTGGCCGGCACGCCGGTGCTCGAGCGCACGCTCGCTGCGCTGCCGGCGGACCTCCTGGACGTCGTGGTGGTGACGCGCTGGGACGCCGTGGAGGCGCTGTGCGCGCGGCTCGACGTTCGCTGCGTGCGCGCGGCGGGCCCGCTCAAGAGCGACACCATGCGCGCGGGCCTGGAGGCGCTGGGGCACCGCGCCGGTTGCCTCTTTGTGACCGGTGACCAGCCGCTTCTTGGCGAGAAGAGCGTGCGTGCCATGGTTGCGGAGCTCGTTCGAGAGCCCACCGCGATCGTGCGCCTGGGCTGGCGCGGTCGCCCGGCAAATCCGGTGCTCTGGCCGAACGACACGCTGGGGGCGCTGGCGCGGCTGGAGGGCGACACGGGAGGGCGCGTCCTTCTCGACGGCCATGTCGAGCTGGAGGGACGCGTGCGCACGGTAGAGGCCGCCGACGAGTGGGAGCTCGCCGACGTGGACACGCCCGCGGACCTGGCGCGCCTCGAGGGTGCGCTGGCCGATAGGACCTGACAAACCGCCCTGGCACCTTTGTCAGGTCACGAGGAAGGAGGAGCCGATGAGGAGGATTCTGGCAAACGGCACGCTGGTCACGCCGGAGGGCCTGCGCCGCGCCGACCTTGCGCTGGAGGGCGGCCAAATTGCGGAGATCGCCGCGCATATTGCGCCCGGGCTCACGGACGTCGTCGAGGACGTGAGCGGCTGCTGGGTGTTCCCCGGCTTCATTGACGCGCACACCCACCTGCAGTGCTGGACCGGCATGGACTGGACGGCCGACAGCTTTGAGACCGGAACGCGCGCCGCTGCCTGCGGCGGCACCACCTGCATCGTGGACTACGCCACGGCCGACCGCGGCGTGACCATGGACGAGGCGCTGGCCGAGTGGCACGCGCGCGCCGAGGGCGGCGCCGGCTGCACGGCAAACTACGGCTTCCACATGGCGATCGCCGAGTGGGGCGAGGACTCGCCGGAGCAGATGCGCCGCATGCGCGAGGCGGGCGTCTCGAGCTTCAAGACCTACCTCGCCTACGACCACCTGCGCCTCTCTGACGCGGAGACGCTGCGCTGCCTGGAGGTCGTGCGCGACCTGGACGCCGTGCTCTGCGTGCACTGCGAGAACGGCGACGTGGTGAACGAGCTGCAGCGGCGCGTGCTGGCGTCCGGCGTCACGGGCCCGGAGGGGCACCCGCTCTCCCGCCCGGCCGAGGCCGAGGCGGACGCCGTGAGCCGCCTGCTCTACCTGGCCCAGATCGCGGGCGCGCGCGTGAACGTGGTGCACCTGTCCACGGAGCTCGGTCTTCTCGCCGTGCGCGCCGCCCGCGCCCGCGGCCAGCAGGGTGTCTACGTTGAGACCTGCCCGCAGTACCTCACGCTGGACGACACGCGATACCTCGAGGTCCGTGACGACGGCTTTGCGGGCGCCAAGTACGTGATGAGCCCGCCGCTGCGCAAGCCGCGTGATGTGCGCGCGCTGCGCGAGGCCGTGCTCGCCGGAGAGGTGGACTCCATCGCGACGGACCACTGCTCGTTCAACCTGCACGGCCAGAAGGACCGCGGTCGCGGCGACTTCACCAAGATCCCCAACGGCGGGCCCGGGATCGAGCACCGCCCCGCCGTGGTGGCTACGACCTTTGAGGGCCAGCTCGGTCCCGAGGAGCTCTGCCGTCTGCTGGCGGAGGGCCCGGCGCGGACCTTCGGCCTGTGGCCGGAGCGCGGCCGCCTTGCCGTGGGCGCGGCCGCCGACGTCTGCGTGTGGGACCCGTCGGCGCGCTGGACCATCAGCGCCGCGACCCAGCACCAGGCCGTGGACTACACGCCGTGGGAGGGCTTTGAGGCGCACGGACGCGCGCATCTCGTCTACGTGGGCGGCGAGCTCGTGGCCCGCGACGGCGAGCCCTGCGGCCCCACCCCTGGCCGCTACGTGGCACGATAGTCAAGTCAGTCGTAAAGCGGGGGACACCCCCTCAAGCAAAGGAGAAGAACATGGCAATCGAGGCAATCGTCACCGACAAGGCGCCCGCGGCGCTCGGCCCCTACTCCGCCGCCGTTGCGGCTCCCGCGACGCGCGCGATCCACGTGTCCGGCCAGCTGCCGATCGACCCGGCGACCGGCGAGTTCGCCGGCAAGGACATCGCCGCGCAGACGCGCCAGAGCCTGACCAACATTAAGAACATCCTCGAGGCCGCCGGCGCCTCCATGGCCGACGTCGCCGAGGTCACCGTCCTTCTCGACGACATTGCCGACTTTGCGGCCATGAACGAGGTCTACGGCGAGTTCTTCACCGCGCCGTACCCCAGCCGCGCCGCTTTCGAGGTGGCCGCGCTGCCCAAGGCCGCCAAGGTCGAGATCAAGGCCGTGGCCTACCTGTAGGCAGAGCCTCACCGGGAAGGGACGCCCGCCGGCTTCCACGCAGGACTGCGCTTCGCGGAAGATCCTGCTTAGGAAGTCGGCGGGCGTCTGCCGTTTTGGTCCTCAGGTGCCGAGAAGAACGGGTGCTCGAGACGGTTATGTACACATCTGGAGCACCTGTTCTTCTCGGCCGGGCTTTTTACCTGCGGCTTCGTGAGCCGTGGCTGAGCGTGCTCCCGATGGGGGGTGTACATAACCGAAGCGAGGCAACCGGACCGCTCCCTCGCGTCATTATCTTCCGGTTTAGGACGACGGCGCTGCTAAACAATAGTGTGCAACCATAGCCCGGGTAACATTGTGGATTGATATCCAAAAATACCTGATAAAGCGTTAAGATACGGAATGATAGAGGTGGGGAGAGATATATCAAATTATACCTCCCCCCATAAAAACCCGCCCACAATGGAGCGGAGCGTGTCGCGCCGGCACGTCGGAAGTAAGGGAGTGTCATGGCAATGTTTAAACGTACCTACCAAGGGGGGGGGGTGCTCGCTTTCCTGTGCCTGGCCATAGTGCTGGGCGTTGGCGCTTTGCTGGCACTTCCCACTAGCTCGTTTGCGCTGGATTCGGACGAGCCGAGCGTCCTGGCGGATAACGCGAACCCGCGGTTCACGGTGCAGTATTACGGTCGCCTCAAGATGCTGAAGACGGCGGATGAAGGATACCTGAAGATTCTCGACACCGAGGCCGACGCGGACGGTGAGGGCGGCAAGCTGCCGACCAATGGCGGCAATCTTCCGACCACGGGTCTGTACGTCGACCAGAACAACGGGGGCGTCCTTCAGACGGAGAAGTGCCTCGAGAAGTTGTACGTGGAGAACACCTACAACTATCTCAGCGCACCGGGCCTGCCCTACGTGAACATCCTTCGTGACAATGGCAACTACCAGGCCAATGAGGTTTGGGTGCTCAAGAAGGGCGAGGACCCCTCGAGCACCGATGAGGACGACTGGGATGTTTACAAGAACATCACCAGCGCGACCGACCTGGCATTCACGAACAATCCGAGCAAGGTCGACGGCAAGACCATCCTCATCGAGGAAGGCACCGTGATTCGTTTGGTTGCCGATCAGACTGAAGGCACCTACGACAACGACGTCACGTTCTACGACTACGACATCACCGATGACGGCATAGTCACGTGGGACGGCACGAATGGCGCGCACGGTATCAACAGCTTGTCTAACTACTCCGGTTCCGGTGCCAAGCTGGCCTTTGGCAACGCGAACACCGGCACCGCGCTTCAGAATGAGCGGTGGAACAACAACTGGCTCAACCAGTACAACCGTCAGGATCCGAACGACTCGAGTTCTCCGGAGCTGGGCTTCAAGGGCTGCACGTTCGGTTTGGTGACCGGCCTTGATTCCAACGGGCACCTCCAGTACGCCCCGGGCGTCGATGCCCCCGACCTGTTCGACGAGGGCGACGAGCACGGTAAGACGACCTACGCCGACACGTACGCGCTTAACTTCAAGCGCTCCGGCGATACATACACGCTGAGCTCGGTGAGCGACGGCAACGACGTGCTCTCGACTGCATCCAATCTCGACCGCTTCAACAACCCTCAGACAGGTGACCAGGCGCCCTACACCCATATCTGGACGAACAACTTCTGGCCGATGGATGGCGTCACGAACAAAGACCCTCATACCGGCAACTACATGGATCGCGGTAATTATACCGGATGCGATGGCAACAAGTTGTATCCCCCCAGCGATGACGGTCTGCCGCACAACAACATGTTCGGCATGACGTACACCGTGAACTTCACGTTGGACGAATCCTACGTGGGCCCGCTCGAGTACTACTTCTTCGGCGATGACGACATGTGGGTGTTCCTCGACGGGCAGCTCATCTGCGATATCGGCGGCGTGCACAGCTCCGTGGGCGAGTACGTGAACCTTTGGGACTACCTGAAGAAGGGCAGCGCCGAGAGCGCGGGCGAGCACACGCTCAAGTTCTACTACACCGAGCGCGGCCTCTCCGGCTCCACGTGCTACATGCAGTTCACTCTGCCTGAGGTCTCTCAGGCCGAGCCGACCTACCAGAACAGCCCGCTCACGATTGAGAAGCAGGCCGTCGGCCTTGGCGCCGGCCAGGAGTTCGCGTTCGACATCAAGCTCACCGATGACACCGGCGCCACGATTCCGACCAACTACAACATGGATCGCTATGGTGCAGATGGCAGCCTCGTAGAGACCACGATGCTCGAGGAGGGAGAGGGCACCTTCACGCTCAAGGGTGGCGAGAAGCTGGTCATCAACTTCCTGCAGCACGGGACCAACTACACGATCACCGAGCACAACGATGGTGGCTTCGTTGCCAGCAATGTGATTGACGGCGGCGGTGCAACGCATTCTGTCACGGCATCCGGCCAGATTCAGACTGGTGCAACGGGCAGTACAGTCATCTTCACCAACGCCGGCACGCCCACCGTGGACAAGCAGGTCCAGGAGGACTCCACCGGCGCGTGGGGCGGCGAGAACACCGCGGAGATCGGTGACACGGTGAACTTCCGAACGACCGTCCACGCCATGCCGGGCGCGGCCTCCTATGTCCTGCACGACGAGATGGACGAGGGGCTGACGCTCGATCCCGAGAGCGTCCGAGTCACGGGCCTCACCGAGGGGACCGACTACACGGTCTCGACCGCCGGGCTCGCGGACGGCTGCGACTTTGAGATCACGTTCAGCGAGGGCTACCTGAGCAGGATCTCCCAGGCCACGGATATCGAGGTCACATATGCCGCGGTGCTGAACGAGAGCGCACAGATCTTCTCGGACTCCAACGCCAACGCAACCTGGCTCGACTACCACAACGGTGTCGACGTTGTCTCGACGCCGCGCTCCGACACCGAGACCTACACCTTCAAGGTGGACGTGGTGAAGACCGACGAGGGGAACAAGGTGCTCGACGGCGCCCAGTTCAGGCTCTACGACGCCAAGACCGACGGGGCCGAGGTCGCGCTGGTGAAGGTCACCGACGGCGTTTATCGTCTCGCCAAGGACGGCGAGCGGGGTGTCGACCACCTGGTGACCGTGAACGGTCAGCTCACCGTTGCCGGCCTTGACGCGGACACCACCTACTGGCTTGAGGAGACGACGGCTCCTGACGGCTACGTCAAGCTGACCGACCGGGTGGAGATTGCCGTCAAGGACGCGAACCTCGAGGCGACCGTCGCAAACGGCGTGTGGCAGTCCGGCGGTGTGCACGTTGTCAACGAGCTCCCGGAAGAGCTGCCCAAGAGCGGCGACGTCACTCAGCCGCCGGTGCTTCCGCTGATTGTCGCCGGCGGGGTGCTGTGCGCCGCCGCAGGAGCGGTTCGCTTCCTGAGGAGGGGCGCGTCAGCCAGGGACTAGCTTAATCACGGCAATTCTTGAGAGGTGAAGCAAGGTGAGTGAGACCGAGGATAAGGTCATTGTCTACGCACCGAGGCGCCTGACCAAGACCGAGCGGGGGATACTCAGATACGTGGCGGAACACGAGGGCGAGCCATGCACGAAGGGCGAGCTCGCGGCGGTGCTCGGGCGGAACAAGAAGACCATTGACCGGTTGGTCTCCAAGCTGAAGGCGGACGGCATGCTCGCGGTTGACTACGTCTGGGACGACAATGGCGGCCAGCGCGCCAACGTGTACAGGCTCGCCTCGGAGGGTTCCTCGCTCGTGGCGCAGGTGCTCAGCTGACACTTGAGTGAGGCTTGGATTGACGGGGCCGCCGTCGGGCCGTTCGCGGCTCGGCGGCGGCTTGCTGATGCGGGGTGGCCTGTGTCGTAAAACCTCACAGGTGTTGGTTCTTTTCGCATGAATATATTGTAGAAAACAAACTAGGCGTTAAGAAATTAAAAAAGATAAACGCCACCTGTGAGGTTTTATCAGGGTGCCGTAACCGTGCCGACGCGCACGCTGCCCACAAGCGCCGGGGTGGCGAGAAGGACGGCGAGCTCGCGGGCGCGCTCGGGGGCGACGTCGGCCTGGTTGACGAGGGCGACGTCGGCGAGGGCCTCGGCGTTGGCGGCGCGGGCGACCAGCTCGGGCGTGGCGGGGTCGTCCGGCGTGCAGCCGGTGAGCTCGCAGAAGAGCTCCGGGCGGTGGACCTTCTCGCGCACGGGACGGCCGAGGCCGGACGCGCCGAGCACGAGGATCGTGCGGCCCGAGCACGCGGGGACGACGGGCTCCCAGGGGGCGTGGGCCTTGAGGGGGAGGCGCCGGGCGCCGTCGGCCTCCACGAGGACGTAGTCCGCGAGGGACGCCAGCGCGTCGATGCCCAGCTCGGGGGTCACGAGCTTGCCGTTCTTCTCGGCCTGCGATCCCACGCAGACGACGCGCGACTCCGCGAGCGCGGCGCGCGCGTCACAGGCGTCGGCCGAGGTCACGAGCGGCGCGTCCGGGAACGGCAGGATGTGCGTCGTGGTGGTGAGCACGACCGTGCCCGGCAGCTCGCGCGCGAGCGCCGCCAGAAGCGACGTTTTGCCGCCGCTGCCGACGACCGAGGTCACGCCGGGCCTCACGTCCAGAGCCTCTGCCAGCCTCATGCCCCACCTCCTCGACGCGATCCTACCGTCTGCCGCATTGTAGTTCTCAAACTATAACGCCCTATTACAATTTTTCTGGCAAGCAGACGGATTTTCGGCAAACGATCGAGGAGACGACATGGCAGAGACGGTGCTCACGATCGACGCGCGGGGCGAGGCGTGCCCCATTCCCGTGGTGCGGACCCTCAAGGCGCTCGCGGCGCTTGCGGGCCCGGGCAGCGTGGAAACCCTCGTGGACAACGAGATCGCGGTGGCAAACCTCACGCGCATGGGTGAGGGCAAGGGCTGCACGGTGGCGAGCGAGCGTCTGGGCGAGAAGGAGTGGCGCGTGACCGTGACCACGTCCGTGGCGCTCGGCGTGAGCGACGCGGAGGCGGAGTCGGCGACCTGCGAGGTGCCGGCGCCGGGCGCGGCGTCCTTCTCGTCCGCGCCGCGCCGCGTGGTGGTGGCGATCACCTCCGAGTGCATGGGCACCGGCGACGACGTGCTGGGACGGAAGCTCATGGGGAGCTTCGTATACTCGCTCACGCAGCTCGACGAGCTGCCGGCGACCGTGCTGCTCTACAACGGCGGCGCGCACCTCAGCTGCGAGGGCTCGGCGGCGCTCGAGGACCTGCGCGGCCTTGCGGCCTCCGGTGTGGAGGTGCTCACCTGCGGGACCTGCCTCGATCACTACGGCATCGCGGACACGCTGGCCGTGGGCGAGGTCACCAACATGTACGTGATCGCGCAGCGCCTGACCGGCGCGAGCCTCGTGGTGCGGCCGTAGCGCCGGTGGTGGGCGATGGCGCGCGTGCGGGTGCCGTCCCTGGTGGTGACGTTTCCCACCACGGCGGCGGCGATGTCGTGCGAGGAGTGCTGCGAGCGGCGCGGCCTGGGCGGGCGGATGATCCCAGTGCCCGGCGAGGTCGCGGCCGGCTGCGGCCTGGCGTGGAAGACGGCGCCGGAGGCGCGCGAGGAGCTCGCGGCCGCGCTCGCCGCCGACGGCGTCCCCGTCGAGGCCATGACGGTGATCGAACTGCTGGAGTTCTGTTAATTGGGGACTGTCCCCAATTAACAGAGGGACGTGAGGGCCGATGATCTACCTGGACAACGCGGCGACGACGATGCGTAAGCCGCAGGAGGTCGTGGACGCCGTCGTGGCGGCGATGGGCTCGCTCGGCAACGCGGGGCGCGGCGCGTCCGCGGGCGCGCTCGACGCCGGTCGCGTGGTGCTCCGCGCCCGCGAGGCGGTGGCGTCGCTCTTGGGCTGCCCGCGCGCCGACCACGTGTGCTTCTCGGCCAACGCGACGGCGGCGCTCAACGCCGCACTGTCCGGCCTGGTGGGGCCGGGGGAGCGCGTGGTGACCACGGTGCTGGAGCACAACTCCGTGCTGCGTCCGCTTGCGCGCCTGGCGGACGAGCGGGGTGTTGAGGTGGCCTACGCCGGCTGCGACGCGCACGGGTTTCTCGACCTGGACGAGCTCGAGCGGCTGGTCACGCCGGGCACGCGCCTCGTTGCGGTGACGCACGGCTCCAACGTGACGGGCAACCTCGTGGACGTGGCCCGCGTGGCGGAGATCGTGCACGCCGCGGGCGCGCTCTGCCTGGTGGACGCGTCGCAGACGGCGGGCGCGGTGCCGCTGGACATGGCGGCCATGGGTCTTGACGTGGTGTGCTTCACCGGGCACAAGGGTCTCATGGGCCCGCAGGGCACGGGCGGCATGGCGGTGGCCGAGGGCGTCGACGTGCGGCCGTGGGCCGAGGGCGGCTCCGGCGTGCACTCCTTCGAGCGTCGGCACCCGCTGGAGTGGCCCACGCGGCTGGAGGCGGGGACGCTGAACGCGCACGGCCTGGCAGGCCTTGCGGCGGGCATTGCGTTTGTCGAGAAGAACGGCGGGCCCGCGGCAGTGGGTGCGCGCGAGCACGCGCTGGCGCGTCGGCTCTACGAGGGCGTGCGCGACGTGCCGGGCGTGACGGTGTACGGCGGCTGGTCCGCGGCTCCCGAGCGCTGCGGTGGCATCGTGGCGCTCAACGTGGACGGGCTGGACTCGGCGGAGGTGGCCGACGCGCTGTCCTCCGGCTGGGGGATCGCGTGCCGCGCCGGCGCCCACTGCGCGCCGATCATGCACCGCGCGCTGGGGACGGAGCGTCAGGGCATTGTCCGCCTGAGCTGTGGCTGGTTCAACACCGAGGACGAGATTGACATTGCCGCGTCCGCCATCCGCAGCCTGTAAACACGTCCCGTTTTGGGAGCCGTCCGGGTGAGAAGATCGGCCGTTCGCGACGTTGGGCGGTGGGGCAAACATTTTGTGAGGTAGACTTACTTGTTGGAAGTAGGCGTCGCGCAGAGCGTTATGTTTTTGAAAATATAACGCTGACGAGGAGGTTATCCGGACATGCTGGTCGTGATTCGCGGGGCGGGGGACATCGCGTCGGGCATCGCGCTGCGGCTGCACCGCGCGGGCATGCAGGTCGTGATGTGCGACCTCGCGGTTCCCACGTCCATCCGGCGCACTGTGTGCTTCTCGGAGGCCATCCGCCTGGGCGAGACGAGCGTGGAGGACGTGCGCGGCGTGCTGTGCGCGGACGCAGCGGCGGCGCGTGCGGCCGCGGAGGCGGGCGACGTCGCCGTGCTCGTTGACCCCGAGGCCGCCTGCGTGCGCGAGCTCGCGCCCGACGCGCTGGTCGACGCCATTCTCGCCAAGCGCAACCTCGGCACCACGCGCGACCTGGCGCCCGTCGTGATCGGCGTGGGCCCCGGCTTCACCGCGCGCGAGGACTGCGACGCCGCCGTGGAGACGATGCGCGGCCACTACCTGGGGCGCGTCTACTACGAGGGCTCGCCGATCCCCAACACGGCGGTGCCCGGGCTCATCGGCGGCTACGCGGGCGAGCGCGTGATGCGCGCGCCGACGGACGGCGTCTTCGAGCCGTGCGTGGAGATCGGCGCGCAGGTCGCGGCCGGCGACGTTTGCGCCACGGTGGCCGGCGAGCCCATGCGCGCGACGATCGACGGCGTGGTGCGGGGGCTCCTGCAGGCGGACGTCCCCGTGCACAAGGGCATGAAGTGCGGCGACGTGGACCCGCGCTGCCACACGGAGTACATCGAGAGCGCCTCGGACAAGGCGCTGGCCGTGGGCGGCGGCGTGCTCGAGGCGATTCTGGCGCTCTCGGGCGAGAAGGACGCGCGGGCCGAGAAGAACGCGCACCCTGTCAACGGCTCCCTCTCCGACGAGGGCTTCGTCTCCGCGCTCGTGGCGGAGCTCGCCGCCGGGCGGCGCGTGGGGCTGGCGAGCCTGCTCGCCACGACCGGCTCGATGCCGCGCCACGAGGGCGCGCGCCTTGCGGTCCTCGCAAACGGCGAGCTCGTCGGTACCGTCGGCGGTGGCGCCATCGAGCAGCTGGCCATTGAGCGGGCCCGCACGGCGCGCTCCGGCGGCGTGCCGAGCCTGGAGTGGTATCACACGGGCGACGCCATGGCCTGCGGCGGCGACGCGCTGCTCGCCGTGCGTTCGCTTACGGCCGACGACCTGCCCGTCCTTCTCGCCGTGCGCGACGCGCTCCTGAGCGACGAGCCCGTCTGCGTGACGGAGCGCTGGGCTGACGCCACCGCGCCCACGATCGAGGTTGGCCCGACCGCGCGCCTGGTCGTCCCGACCTGGGACGACGCGCGCGCCACCTACCGAGAGCCCGTCGCCGCGCCGAGCCGGCTGCACGTCTTTGGCGCCGGGCACGTGGGCGCCGCGCTCGTGGGCCTGGCCGCCGCGGCGGGCTTCGAGGCCCACGTCTACGACGACCGACCGGAGCTCGCCACGCGCGAGCGCCTGCCGCAGGCAGCCACGGTGACCTGCGGCGCATTCGCTGAGCTCGCCGCCAGCGCCGCCATCGGCCCCCGTGACTCCGTCGTCGTGCTCACACATGGGCACGCCCACGACGAGACGGTCCTTCTCGCCGTGCTCTCGCGTGACGTCCAGCCCGCCTACGTGGGCTGCATCGGCAGCGCCCGCAAGGCCGCCTTCGCGCGCGAGCACCTCGTCGCCGCCGGCGTGCCGGCCGAGCGCGTCGACGCCGTGGCCATGCCGATCGGCCTCGCCATTGGCGCCGTCACGCCCGCCGAGATCGCCCTCGCCATTACCGCGCAGCTCGTCCGCCGTCGCGCCGAGCGTCGCGGCGAGGGTCCGGGGAAGGGTGAACGCTCATGTCTGTAAATTGGGGACTGTCCCCAATTAACAGACGCAGGCACCCCGGACGCGTCATCGCCCTTCTCGGCGCGCTGCTCGTGGCCACGGTCCTCGTGTCGCTGGCGCTCGGCCGCTATCCCATCGGCCCGGCCGACGCGCTCGAGCTCCTGGCCTCCCGCGTGGCGCCCGGCCTCGGCGACTTCTCCGCGCAGCAGGAGACGCTCTTCTTCAACGTGCGGCTGCCACGCATCCTGCTGGTGATTCTCGTGGGCGCGAGCCTCTCGGCCGCAGGCGCCGCCTTCCAGGGAATCTTCCAGAATCCGCTCGTCTCGCCCGACTTCCTCGGCGCGTCGCAGGGCGCGGCCTTTGGCGCGTGCTGGGCCATTCTCGCGGGCGGCACTTCGCTTGTGATCTCAGGCTCGGCCTTTGCCGTCTCGCTCGCTGCGGTGGGAATCGTGCTGCTGGTGAGCAGCCGGGCGCGCGGCAACCGGATCCTCGTGACCGTGCTCGCCGGCATCATGGTGAAGTCGCTCTTCGAGGCGGGCGTCTCCTACACCAAGCTCGTGGCCGACCCGTCCAACCAGCTGCAGGCGATCACGTTCTGGCTGCTCGGCTCGTTCAACGGTGCCAAGGTGGCCGACCTCGCGCTGGCCACGGGGCCCATCGCCGTTGGCCTCGCCGGCCTCATGGCCATGCGCTGGCGCCTCAACGTCCTCACGATGTCCGACGACGAGGCGCTCTCCATGGGCGTGAACGCCCCGCGCGTGCGCGCCGTGGCCGTGCTCTTCTCGGCGCTCGTGACCGCGGCGAGCGTGGCGGTCTCCGGGCTTATAGGCTGGGTGGGGCTCGTGGTGCCACACCTCGCGCGCGGCCTCGTGGGCAGCGACTACCGGCACCTCCTGCCGGCCAGCATGCTCGCGGGGGCGACGTTTCTCCTGGTGGTGGACGACATCGCGCGTCTCGCGCTCACGGCGGAGATCCCCATCGGCATTCTCACGTCCGTGGTGGGCGCGCCGTTCTTCCTGTGGCTCATCGTGAAGAGGGGGCGCGGCTGACATGAGCTTTGAGATTACCGGACTCAGCTTCTCCTACGGCGACCACGCGGTGCTCGAGGGCGTGGACCTCTCCGTCGCGGACGGCGAGCTCGCGTGCGTGCTCGGGCCCAACGGCGTGGGCAAGACGACGCTCTTCCGCTGCATTCTCGGCCTCGAGCGCCCGCGCGCGGGGACCATCCTCGTGAACGGCCGGCCGCTCGACGAGCTCACGATTGCCGAGCGCGCCCGCGAGATGGCCTTCGTCCCGCAGAGCCACGCGCAGGTCTTTGACTACGACGTATTCGACGTCGTGCTCATGAGCGCGGCGTCGCGCCTGGGGCCGCTGCGCGCGCCCGCCGCGTCCGACCGTGCCCGCGCCGAGGAGGCGCTCGAGCGCGTGGGCGTGGCGCACCTCGCGCACCGGAGCTTCATGCAGGTCTCGGGCGGGGAGCGGCAGCTCGTCCTTATCGCCCGCGCCATTGCGCAGGACGCGCGCTCGATCGTCATGGACGAGCCCACGAGCGCGCTCGACTTTGGCAACACGGTGCGCGTGATGGCGGTGGTGCGGCGGCTCGCGAGCGAGGGGCTCTCGGTCATTGCGTCCACGCACGCGCCCGACCTGGCCTACCTCTACGCGGACACGGTACTCGCCCTCGACGGCGGGCGCGTCCGCGCGTGCGGCGCTCCGGCGGACGTGATTACCGGGCCGCTCCTGAGCGAGCTCTACGGCCTGCCCGTCGAGGTCAGCTCGCTCCACAACGATCGGGCGCGCGCCTGCGTGCCGGCCTGCGAATTGGGGACAGTCCCCAATTCGCACAAAAGTTTTATGTGAATTGGGGACTGTCCCCAATTTACAGGCGGAAGGGAGAAGAAGTGAGGAGAAGGACGTTCTTATCGGCGGTCGCGGCGCTTGCGGTGGCGGTGTCGCTCGGGGCGTGCGGAGGCGCGCCGGCTACGGAGTCCGCCCCTGCCGACGAGGCCTCAACGCGCGTGGTCACGGACTCGCTCGGGCGCGAGGTGGAGATCCCGGCCGAGGTCGAGCGGATTGCGGCGTCCGGCCCCGTGGCCCAGCAGGTGCTGCTCACGGTGGCGCCCGAGCGCATGGTCGGCCTCTCCGGCGAGCTTACGGACGAGCAGCTCGCCTACCTCGGCGAGGACCTGGCCGACCTGCCCGTCTTTGGTCAGATCTACGGCGGCAAGGGCGACTTCAACCGCGAGGCCGTCGCCGCCGCGGACCCGCAGTTGATTATCGACGTCGGCGAGAACAAGGACTCGCTCGTCGAGGAGCTGGACACGCTGCAGGAGCAGCTCGGCATTCCGTGCGTGCACATAGACTCGACCGACCTCCACAGCTACGCCGACCTCTACGACCAGCTCGCGGAGATTCTTGGCTCCGAGAAGGCCGCCGAGCTCGCCGACTACTGCCGTGACGCGGTGGCTGAGGTCGAGGCCGTGGTCGCGGAGGTCCCCGAGGACGAGCGTCCGCGCGCGGCGTACCTGCTCGGCGACACGGGCACCAATGCTATGGCGCGCGGCGGCTTCCAGTCCGGGATCATTGACATGTGCTCCGAGAACGTTGTGGTGGTGGACGACCCGTCGTCCAGCGGCAAGGGCAACGAGATCGGCCTCGAGCAGATCGCGCTCTGGGACCCCGAGCTCATCGTCTTCGTGGGCGACTCGATTTATGACACCGTGGGCGACGAGCCGGCTTGGGCCGAGCTCAGCGCCATCAAGTCCGGCAACTACTTCCGCGCGCCGAGCGAGCCTTACAACTGGATCTCCATGCCTGCCTCGGTCAACCAGATCATCGGCCTGCAGTGGTACGCGCGCCTGTGCTACCCGGACCGCTTCGACGACGACCTGCGCGACGTGGTGGGGGAGTACTACCAGCTCTTCTACGGCCACGACCTCACGGGCGAGGGGTACGACGCGCTGATGCGCGGCGCCGTGCGGGAGTAGATCTCATTGTCTGGGTACTTTTTCGCCCTACCCTCAAGTATCGCTGTGAAGCGATAGCGGTCTGAGCTGCGCAAACTCATTGTCTGCTGTCCTGACTACTTTGAGTGCTCGAGAAAAAGTACCCAGACAATGAGTTGGGGAGCCGCGGTGCCTGTTTGTCAACCGCTTTCCTGCGGTTTTGCGGGGCCCTCGCACGGTTGCAAAAGGTTGGGTACTTTTTTGCGCATGTCCAGAGTACAAGCGCGCACGTCCTTGACGTTTTAGCAGCTCAAACGTTTGCTACATTTGTCGGCTACTTTGGGGGTGAGCAAAAAAGTACCCAACCTTTTCGGGAGGCGTCAGAGAAGGGCCTCATGCAGCCAGCGGACGCCCGACTCGTCGGGGGAGAGGAGCTCGACGGAGCGCCAGCTTTGGGCAAAGCGCGTGCGAGCGTCCTCGGCGAGCGTCGCGCGCACGACCACGAGGACATGCGGCCAGGCGGGCGTGGGCCCGGCGTCCAGCAGCTCGAGCGCCGCGGTGAGCCCCTCGCCGCGGCGCAGCTCGAGCGGGCCGATCTCGTCGATCACGAGAAGGCCGGGCCGCATGTCGCCCGAGGTCGCTGCTAGCTCGGTAAGGTGCGCGTTCACGCGCGCAAGCGCGTTCGCGTCAAAGTCCCAGCCCAGGCTGTCCGCACATCTGTTAATTGGGGACTGTCCCCAATTTACAGGCGTGGCGAGAAGGACGCGCTCGTGCGAGGGCAAGAGCACGTTCGCAATCCCGACCTTCTTGCCGTCGCGCCACACGCCCGGCGCAAGCACGCCGCGCACGGGCACGCCAGCCGCCTCGAGCTCGCGCACACCCGCCTCGAGCCACGTGGTCTTGCCCGACCGAATGTCTCCGGTGAGAATGAACAGCATGCCGCCCCCCCGATAGCCCAACCTGGAGGAAATGATGACAGAAGCGTGGTCGCTCTACGACCGAATGATCGCCCAGATTCCCGACGACGCGCTTGTGCGGCAGGTGGTCATGGGCGCACACCACTGTCTCGTCGAGGCGGAGTGCGGGACGGGCGTGGCGGCGCTCCATCGCGGCGGTGCGCGCCTGCGCATGGAGCGAGACTGGGTGGGGCGTCCTCTGCGCGAGCTCGCGACCTGCGCAAAGTCGTGGGACTTCGAGGTGGCGTCGGTGGGCGTCGCGGCGCTCAACGCCTGGCACAACCAGTACGAGCGCCTAGCCGCTCTGGGGCTGGTCACAGACGTGGAGAGCACGGACCCGTTCGTGTTTCTCGCCCCGGTAGCCGCGGGCATGGCGGCCGAGAAGGACGACGGCTCGCGACCCCGCGCGGTGGTGGTCGGTCACTTCCCGCACCTCGCGGCAATCGCCGAGCACGCGGACGTCGCCGTGCTCGAGCGCGCCGCCCACGCGGACACGGACCTGCCGGACACCGCCTGCGAGTACCTGCTGCCGGATGCGGACCTCGTCGTCATGACGGGCATGACGCTTGCCAACAAGACCATGCCGCGTCTGCTGGAGCTTGCGCGCGACGCGCTCACCTGTGTGGTGGGCCCCTCGGCCACGATCTGCGCGCCGGTGCTGGACGCGGGCGCGGACCTCGTCGCCGGCAGCGTGGTCGCCGACGTCGCGCTCGCCCGCAAGGTCGTGACCTGCGGCGCCCCGCTCCACGGCTCCGGCGCACTCGAGCACGTGCTCGTCGCCACGCCCCGTGGCCGTGCGGCGCTCGCGCGCTGACGCCACGGCCTAGCTCATGCTTTCGACCATATCGTCAGTCTGTTTGATCAGCAGGTCGACAGGGGAGAGGTCCTGCCTCATAGTTGAGGCGTCTATGTAGCGCCGCCGCGCGCAGAAGCTCGCTGCCATGGACGTGCCGCGCGCGTCCGGATCGCCCTCCCCCTTCACGTAAACGAGCTGATCGGCCAGGTCGCCTGCCAGGTCTCGGCGACCCATGGCGAGAAGGACCGCAAGCAGGTCGGCAACTTGCTCGTCAGCGAGCTCCCGTACCAAGGACGCGTCGCCGTTGCGCGCCGTCGCGGCCCAGCTGACGTTCGCTGACGCATGGGCGAGCACCTGGCAGCCCGCCGGCGTGAGCCTCAGCCCCAGGTCAACGAAGGCCACACGAAAGATCATGACCGCAACGATCAGCGCAACCGACACGCCTGCGATTGCGGGGCTTGGGTCGGTGAGCGCGGCGGCCGGCCCGAACACGCACCAGAGGCAGGCGAGTATGCTGACGAGAGGGTTGAATACAAGGTAGACAAGTGGGTTCGGCCTATGAGCGAGCCCAGCCGAGCAGAGCTCGCCAACGTAATCCTTGAGGAAACGCCCGAGCCGACGGTACTGATCGGCGCTTCTCGCGTGTCTGCAGAGCTCCCCCACGCTTGAGTTCGCGGCGTCCGGGGGCATGACGAGCTTGAGTGCGTCAAGGTCGTAGCGGCTCAGGCCAGCCGTCTTCACGGCAAGGCGCAGGTGAGCGCCGTATGAGTGAATCAGCCTTTCCTTGAGGTTGCGTTGGTCTTCGTGGCGCTTTTTCGTGACAATGGGCCCCTCGTCCTCGTCAGACGTTGCAACAATGCCCGCTGCGTGTCCGCGCGCCGTGAAGGTCGCGGCTCCGTGCCCCAGCATGCGGACGATTGCTGCGAGGGCGACTTCGTAGGCGTTTCTCTGGTTGGAGAGTTCGCTCTCCTCGTGGCAGCGCAGCGCGCCGAGCAGCACCGGGTGCAGCTCGGGGACGTCGGCGGTCGCGGGAACCTCGCCGGGAATCGGCGGCCTAAGCCGTTTGCTCACGCGGTTCATTGCGACGCACAGGACAAGGTAGGCAACGGGCACGCCCCATGCGACGATCCATGGGCGTGCGGTTTCCAGGATGTCTGCTGGCGAGAAGGGCATGCGCGCTCCAGTCCGATTAGCGACAACGCCCTCAGTGTAGGACGCGCCCCGGCGTGCCGAGGGCAGCCGGGGCGATGCTTACGAAGCCCGTACCTTGGGACGCCCGTTCTTCTCGCCAGCTCTAGAGCTCGCGCCTCTCGTAGAGCTTGAGCGAGACGGCGGCGGAGATCGCGAGCGCCACGGCGGACAGGGCGATAAGAACCACGCAGCCCACGGCCATGCCGGCAGGGGTGTCGAGCGCCTCGAGCGCGGCGGAGAGGAGCTCCATGCCCGGGATGCCGCCGTCGAGCATGCCGCTGTTGCCGAGGACGACCACGGGCACCACGAACAGCAGCACAATCGCCGTCGGCAGGATCTGCGTGGCGCGCGTCTGACCCAGACGGAAGTAGAGCGGCGTCACCACGCTTGCCACCACGGAGCCGATGAGCAGCGTGAAGCAGGTGGTGACGGCCATGACACCAAGCATGCCCGGGTCAAAGGCGAACGCCTCGCCAATCTCGCCGGGCAGGCCCACCGCTGAGACGACGACAGTCGCCACCAGTGCTGCTACGAGCCCCACGACCATCCCGAGCAGACCGAACGTCACGATGGCGGCATAGCGGCCGAGCACGACGTCGCGCCGGGAGAGCGGCAGCGTGAGCCGGAAGAGCTCCCAGTGGTTGAGCTGGTCGTAGGCGGCCAGGCCCATCGCGCTCATCATGAAGAACATGCAGGTGAGGGTAGCCGGCATGGCAAGTGGCGTCTGCATGCCGAGGCCAATGCACAGGGAGACGAGTAGCCCCAGGCCCACGAGCTGTCGTGCGTAGTCGCGAAAGATCGTCATCTCGAGGAGGAATGCGCGCTTCATTATCGGACACCGCCCTTCAGGGTGAGGGTCATGTAGTCGTCTATGGTCATGCGGTCGACCGGGATATCCGGGAAGCTCTCCGCAAAGGCAAAGCGGTCGGGGACGAGCACGTCGATGCCGTAGTCGTGGCGCAGGTAGCGCAGCTCGGCGTCCGGGACGACGCCCGCGTCCGCGATCTTCTCGAGGTCCGCCACGCGGCAGCGCGCGACGCCCATCTCGTCGGTGATGACGTCCTTGGGCAGGTCGAAGACGATGCGCCCGGCGTCGATGCACACGATGCGGTCTGCGATGCGCTCGAGGTCGCTCGTGATATGGCTGCTCATGAGGATGGCGCGGCCGGGCTCGGCGACGAAGTCGCGCAGGAGGTCGAGCACCTCGTCGCGCGCCATCGGGTCCAGGCCGGCCGTGGCCTCGTCGAGAATGAGCAGGCGCGCGTCGTGCGCGAGCGCGCAGGCCAGGGAGAGCTTCATGCCCATGCCGCGCGAGAGGCTCTTCACGGTCTTCTTGGCGTCCAGCCCAAACTCGCCGACCAGGCGCTCGAAGCGGTGGGCGTCCCAGGTGGCGTAGGTGCGCTGGTAGATGCGCCCCACGTCGGCGACCTTGAGGTGCTCCGGCAGCGAGATCGCGTCAAAGACGACGCCGACCTGCTCCTTGGTTGCCGCGCCCGACGCGCGGGAGAGCTCGTCGCTGGGAACGCCGAGCACGCTCGAGGCGCCGCCGTCGGTGGGGAAGAGGCCGAGAAGCGCCTTTATGGTGGTGGACTTGCCGGCGCCGTTCTGGCCGATGAAGCCCACGACCTCGCCCTCGTTCACGGTGAGGTCCACGCCTTCCAGCGAGAACCCGCTGTAGTGCTTGGTGAGCCCGCGGGCCTCGATGAGAGTTCCGCTGGCGTTGCCCGTGCTCATGTGACGTCCTTTCTGCGCGAGGTCCTTCTCGCGCGTTACTCAAGTACCAGGGCGAACATCTCGGACAGCTCGTCGTCGGTGAGGCCGACGCCGCGTCCGCGCTCCACGGCCTTGGCGAGAAGCCCCTCGACCTCCCGCAGCTGCTCCTCGCGGATGAGCTCGGCGTTTCCGCCGGCGACGTAGGTGCCCTTGCCCTGCACCGTCTCGATCAGGCCCGCCGCCTCCAGGTCCGCGTAGGCGCGCTTGGTGGTGATCGCGCTCACGCGCAGGCTGTTGGCGAGTGCCCGGATCGAGGGGAGCTGCTCGCCCTCCGCGAGCTGGCCCGTCACGATCGCCGACTTTATCTGGTCGGTTATCTGCTCGTAGATGGGCCTGCCGCTCGAGGTTGAGATGATGATGTCCAAGCCGTCGTCCTTCCTTGCTGGCCCGCCAGGACGTCTCCCGCGAGCCCACCGTGTATACTCGGTAAGTACAGTATATACACACCTATACACAGTGCAAGCGAGAAGGCCAAAGTTTTTCTCGACACGCCGTTTGCCCCGCTGCGGCCACCTTTTGTCTGCGCGAGCGCACGTCCTGGGGGAGCGCTATACTTGCCGCAGGCGGACTTCGCGCCGTCGGAACAATCGCATAGCGCGGGGAGCTTGCAGGACGGCAGGCTGAGAGGGGGCGCGCCCGCCCCGACCCGAGGAACCTGACATGGGTAATGCCAACGGAGGGAGTTTTGCGCATGAGCACAGCTGTAGAGAAATTGGGCGGACAGACACCGCGCGGCGAGAAGAACCTCGTCACGCAGCTCGACTATGCCCGCGCCGGGCAGATCACGCCCGAGATGCGCGCCGTGGCGGAGGCGGAGCGCCGAGACCCGGAGTTCGTCCGCGCAGGTGTGGCGGCGGGGCGCATCGCCATCCCGGCCAACGTTCGCCATCTCGAGAAGGGCCTCGTGCCACGCGGCGTGGGCGCGGGCCTCTCCACCAAGGTCAACGTCAACCTCGGCATCTCCGGGGACGTGGCGGACGCCAGCATGGAGTGGGAGAAGGTCGGGACGGCCGAGAAGTACGGCGCGGATGCCATCATGGACCTTTCCAACTCCGGCAAGACCCGCTTCTTCCGGCAGCAGCTCGTGGAGCGCACGCCGCTCATGGTGGGCACCGTCCCCATGTACGACGCCATCGGCTACATGGAGAAGCCGCTCGTGGAGCTCACCGCCGAGGACCTTCTCGCCACGGTCCGCGCTCATGCGGAGGACGGCGTGGACTTCCTCACCATCCACTGCGGCATCAACCGTCGCGTGATCGAGACCTTCAAGGAGACCGGCCGCCTCATGAACATCGTCAGCCGCGGCGGGTCGCTGCTGTTTGGCTGGATGGAGGTCACGGGCAACGAGAACCCCTTCTACGAGCACTACGACGAGGTGCTCGAGATCTGTCACGAGTACGACGTGACCATCTCGCTGGGCGACTCGTGCCGGCCGGGCTGCCTCTTCGACGCCAACGACGCCGCCGAGACGGCCGAGATGATCGAGCTCGGCAAGCTCACGAAGCGCGCCTGGGACGCGGGCGTGCAGGTCATGATCGAGGGCCCGGGCCACATGGCCATCAACGAGATCGCCGCCAACGTGACGATGGAGAAGCGCCTCTGCCACGGCGCGCCGTACTACGTGCTCGGCCCGCTCGTGACGGACGTGGGCGTGGGCTACGACCACATCACGGCGGCCATCGGCGGGGCCATCTCGGCGAGCGCCGGGGCAGACTTCCTCTGCTACGTGACGCCGGCCGAGCACCTCTGCCTGCCCGACGCAAAGGACGTGCTCGACGGTCTTATCGCCACCCGGATTGCCGCGCACGCGGCGGACATCGCCAAGGGCGTGCCCGGCGCGCGCGAGGCGGACGACCGCATGGGCGACGCCCGGCGGCGCCTGGCCTGGGGCGAGATGTGGGACTATGCGCTCGACCCGGACACGGCCCGTGCGCGCCACGAGGCCTCGCCCGCCTCGACGGAGGGGACCTGCACCATGTGCGGCAAGATGTGCGCCGTCCGCACGGTGAACAAGGTCTTCGAGGGCACCACGATCGACCTCGACCTGGAATAGGGGGCTGCCATGGCACAGATAAACGGCAGGACCGCGCCCGAGGCCGACGGCCGGACCGTCGCCGAGGTGCTGGAGCAGATGGGATACGAGCGTGCCCGCGTGGCGTGCGAGCTCAACGGGGAGATTCTTCCCCGCGCCGAGTTCGATGTCCGCCGGCTGACGGCCGAGGACGCGCTCGAGGTCGTCCGCTTCGTGGGAGGCGGCTGATGGCGGGGGAGAGGGACGTCGAGAGGGGCGGTGCCGTCGTGGGGGACGCTCTCCCCGACGCCCTCGAGCGCCGTATCGGGCACGAGGCGCGGGAGCGCCTGCGCGCGGCGCGCATCGGGATCGCAGGGGCGGGCGGGCTCGGTTCCAACATCGCCGTCATGCTTGCGCGCAGCGGGGTGGGCGAGCTCGTTGTCGCCGACTATGACGTGGTTGACGAGGGCAACCTCAACCGTCAGCACTACTTCCGCGAGCATCTGGGCCGTCCCAAGGTCGAGGCGCTCGCCGAGCAGCTCCTCGCCATCGGCTCGGGCACGCGCGTGCGTGCGCTGCGCACCCGCGTCACGCCCGAGAACGCCCGGGGGATCTTCGAGGGGTGCGACATCGTCTGCGAGGCCTTCGACGACCCCGAGGCCAAGGCGCTTCTCGCTGAGGAGCTCCTCACCCTGCCCGAGGGTCCCGTGCTCGTCGCTGGCAACGGCATGGCGGGCGCGGGCCCGGCGAGCGAGATCGTCACGAGGCGGGTGAGCCGGCGCTTCTACGTCTGCGGCGACGGCGCGTCGGACGTCGGGGCGACCGGGGCGCTTCTCGCCCCGCGCGTCGCGCTCTGCGCCGCCCAGCAGGCTCTTCTCGCCGTGAGAATCGTCCTGGGGCTCGAGGGCCCCTGACGTCCCCGGTTATCTGGCAACCAAGCGCGCCGCGGGCCGACCTGTTTTGCGGGGCCCAGCGCCCGCGACGCCCATCAACGAAAGGAAGCACCATGACAGAGCACATCGCATCGGGCGCCGTCGCGCCCAGCGCGGACACCTGGACTCTCGGCGGCAAGGAGTTTGCGTCGCGCTTCATCCTGGGGTCGGGTAAGTTCAGGCTCGACGTGGTCAGGGCGGCCGTGGAGGACGCGGGCGCGCAGATCGTGACCCTTGCTGTTCGCCGCGCCAACACCAATCAGGAGGGGAGCATCCTCGATGCCGTGCCCGAGGGCGTGACGCTTCTGCCCAACACCTCGGGCGCCCGCACGGCGGAGGAGGCCGTGCGCATCGCCCGCCTCGCGCGTGAGCTCGGCTGCGGCGACTTCGTCAAGGTCGAGGTCATCCGCGACGCGCGCTACCTCCTGCCCGACAACGCAGAGACCGTCCGCGCCACCGACATGCTGGCGAGCGAGGGCTTCACGGTGCTGCCGTACATGTACCCCGACCTCAACGTCGCGCGCGACCTGGTGAGCGCGGGCGCGGCCGCCGTCATGCCGCTCGGCGCGCCCATCGGCTCCAACCGCGGCTTGGTGACGCGGGACTTCATCCGCATCCTCATAGAGGAGATTGACCTGCCGGTGATCGTGGACGCGGGCATCGGGCGCCCGTCGCAGGCGTGCGAGGCCATGGAGATGGGCGCGGCTGCCGTCATGGCCAACACGGCCGTGGCCACCGCCGGCAACATCCCGCTCATGGCGCGCGCCTTTGGCGACGCGGTGCGGGCCGGTCGCGCGGCGTTCCTTGCGGGTCCCGGTCGCGTGCTCGCCGGCGCGGGCGAGGCCTCGAGCCCGCTCACCGGATTTCTGGGGGAGGAGGCCAGATGAGCGCGGACGAGAAGAACGTGCAGGTAGAGGGGCCTGAGACCGTACCCGTGGGCAAGCGCTGCCGGCGCATCGTCTCCATGGACGAGAAGGACATGGCGCACGCCATCCACACCGACTACGGCCTGGACCCCATGACCTTCCTGCCCGACATGGACGTCCTGGACAACGGCATGTTCGACCGCGTGCTCGACGCCGTGGAGGCCTACGATCCCGACGCCGTGACCGCCGCCGACGTGCGCCGCGTGCTCGACGCCGACGTGGTGGAGCCCGCCGACTTCGGCGTGCTCGTGTCGCCCGCGGCCGAGCCCTTCCTCGAGGAGATGGCCGAGCGGGCCCGGGCCGAGCGCGTGCGCTGGTTTGGCACCAACATCCAGTTCTTCACGCCGCTCTACCTGGCAAACTACTGCGAGAACCGCTGCGTGTACTGCGGCTTCAACTGCGAGAGCGGCATCCGTCGCGCCCGCCTGGACGAGGGGCAGACCATCGCCGAGCTCGACGCCATCGCCGCCACGGGCCAGGAGGAGATCTTGCTGCTCACCGGCGAGGACCCGGTGACGTCGGACGTGGACTACATCGCACGCGCCTGCGAGCTCGCGGCCGCGCGCTTCAGGAACGTTGGCGTCGAGGTGTACCCCGCCAACGTGGCCGACTACGCGCGCCTGCACGAGGCTGGCGCGGACTTCGTGACCGTGTTCCAGGAGACCTATGACCCGGCGCGCTACGCCAAGCTCCACGTTCGCGGCCGCAAGCGCATCATGCCCTACCGCTTCGAGGCGCAGGAGCGCGCGCTCAGGGGCGGCATGCGCGGCGTGGCCTTCGCTCCGCTGCTGGGCCTCTCGGAGTTTCGCCGTGACGCGCTCGCCTGCGCGCTGCACGCCTACTACGTGAGCCGGGCCTACCCGCACGCGGAAATCTCCTTCTCGTGCCCGCGCCTGCGTCCCGCCGCGGGCGCCGTCACGCCCAACGGGCCGCACGTGAGCGAGGCGCAGCTCCTGCAGGTCATCTGCGCCTACCGCCTGTTCATGCCCTTTGCCGGCGTCACGGTCTCGTCGCGCGAGTCGGCGCGCTTCCGCGACCACGTGGCCACGATCACGGCCACCAAGGTCTCGGCCGGCGTGTCCACGGGCATCGGCGAGCATACGCACCAGGCTGAGGAGGGCGACGACCAGTTTGAGATCGACGACAGCCGCAGCCTGGCCGAGATGTGCACCGCCATGCGAGACATGGGGCTCGAGCCGGTCATGAACGACCATGTTCTGGTGTGAGGGCGCCTATGGGCTCGCTCTTTAACGGAGGCTTCCTGCGCGTTGCCATGACGGACCGGCGCCGCTGCGCGCGGCCGCTGCCCGAGCAGGTGGCGCGGGTCGCCGGTGCCTACGACGCGCTCATCATGCGCGAGAAGGACCTGGACGACGGTGCGTACGCTGCGCTTGCCCGCGAGGTCATGGCGGCCTGCGACCGCGCGGGCGTCGCCTTTATCGCCCACGGCCACGTGCTCGCCGCCCGTGAGGCCGGCGCGTCGCGCCTGCACCTGCCGCTGCCCGCGCTTGGGCGCGTTGGGCGCCCGGAGGGGTTCGCCCTCGTCGGCACCAACGTGCACGAGGTGGACGAGGTGGCGGTTGCCGAGGGGCTCGGCGCCGACTACCTTGTGGCGAGCCCCGTCTTTGCGCCGTCGTGCAAGCCACTCCCGGGCCGCGGGGTCGCGTTTCTCGAGCAGGTCATCGCTGCGGCCCACGTGCCGGTGCTCGCCCTCGGCGGCATCACCGACGCCACCGAGCCTGCCGTCCGCGCCGCCGGTGCCGCCGGTGCCGTTCGCATGTCCGACGCAATGGCGTGAGCCCAGGAAAGGAGACGCCCCTCATGGACGCCAATCACATAAAAGTGGGACCCGTCTTCCGTGGGTCCTTCTCGCCCGCCGACATCCGCCGCGGCATGCTGCTCTACGCGGTGACGGATCGCTCCTGGCTCAGGGGGCGTTCGCTCGTGGACTGCGTCCGCGCGGCGGTTGCGGGCGGAGCCACCTTCGTACAGCTCCGCGAGAAGGGCCTCTCGACGGACGAGATTGTGGCGGAGGCGCGCCAGCTCCTGCCCCTCTGCCGCGCGGCCGGCGTGCCCCTCGTGATTGACGACGACGTGGAGGCAGCCCGACGTAGTGGCGCGGACGGCGTGCACGTGGGGCAGTCTGACACGGCGTGTGCCGCCGCGCGCGAGGCGCTCGGGCCGGACGCCATCGTGGGGGTCTCGACCCACACGGTGGAGGAGGCGCTCGCCGCACAGGCTGCCGGAGCGGACTACCTGGGCGTGGGGGCGCTGTTTGGAACGTCCACCAAGTCCGACACAGTGGCCGTGTCCCTCGGGGGACTCGCGCGCATCTGCGCCGCCGTGGACATCCCGGTGACGGCCATCGGGGGCGTGAGCACGCGCACGCTGCCCTCGCTCGCGGGGACGGGCGTCGACGGGGCGGCGGTGGTCTCGGCGATCTTTGCCGCCGAGGACATCGAGGCCGCGACGCGCGAGCTGCGCCGCCTTGCCGAGGGTGCCGTGGAGTCGAGATAGGGGGTCTCATGGACATGGGGAGCTGGAGCGTTCCCGCGGTGCTCGCGATCGCCGGCTCGGACTCGAGCGGCGGTGCGGGCATCCAAGCGGACATCAAGACCATCGCCGCGCACGGGCTTTTTGCCGAGACCGCGATAACCGCGCTCACGGCGCAGAACACCTGTGGCGTGCGCGACGTCATGGAGGCCACGCCCCAGATGGTGGCCGAGCAGATCGACGCCGTCTTCGAGGACATCCCGCCCGCCGCGGTCAAGGTGGGCATGGTGTCCTCCGCGGCGATCGTCGAAGCCATAGCGGAGCGGCTCGAGCACTGGGGCGCCGAGAACGTGGTCGTGGACCCGGTGATGGTGGCCACCTCGGGCGCGCGCCTCATAGACGACGGCGCAGCGGGGGCGCTCGTGGGGCGCCTGCTGCCGCTTGCGCGCGTGATCACGCCCAACATCCCCGAGGCGGAGGCGCTTCTCGGCGAGTCGGTGTGCAACGAGGACGAGCAGGAGCGCGCCGCGCTCGCGCTTGCCGAGCGCCTGGGCTGTGCCGTGCTCGTCAAGGGCGGGCATGGTGTGGCTGACGCCAATGACGTGCTGGTGGAGTCGGCCGTCGATGACGAGGGTTCCCCGCGCGTGACGTGGCTGCGCGCCCCGCGCGTGGAGACCGGGAACACCCATGGCACGGGCTGCACGCTCTCGAGCGCCATCGCCTGCGGCCTGGCGGAGGGCCTCGCGCTGCCCGAGGCGGTGTCGCGTGCGAAGGACTACCTCACCGGCGCGCTTTCCTCCGGTCTGGACTTGGGGCGCGGCTCCGGTCCCGTGGACCACATGTGGCGCTACCGCGGCTGATAACGCGTGAGCCGCTCGGCGCTAGCTCCGCAGGATCTTCTCCAGTGCGCGTCCGCGGGCGAGCTCGTCGACGAGCTTGTCCAGGTAGCGGGCGTTCTGCTCCACCGGGTCCTCGATGGCGGTCACGTCAACGCCGCAGATCTTGCCCGTGATGAGCGCGCGATTGGGGTTCATCGCCGGCGCCTCGTCGAAGAACTCACGGTAGGTGACGCCGCGCTCCAGCTGCCGGGCGAGACCCGCCTCGTCGTAGCCGGTGAGCCAGCAGCACGCAGCGTCAACCTCCGCGCGCCTGCGCCCTTTGCGCTCGGCCTTCTGCACGAGCAGGGGATAGACCTGCGAGAACGACATCTCCGCGATCTTCTTGCGCGCCATGGGACCTCCCTCGAAGCGTGGAAAAGTGACGGTCCCTTTTCCACGCTTCCAGCTTACTCCTGCTCGGGGCTGTGCATGAGCTGGGTGAGCGCGAGGCACGCGACGCCGATGCCGAGAAGCCCGAGCGCGTTTCTCGGCTCCACCTCGTCCATGACGGTGAGCGCGGTCACACCCACGCCCATGGCCAGCGCGACCGCCTTGAGGACGAGCTCCACAAGCGCGGGGACGCGGGACCCCGCCGGCTCCTCCTGCGCTGCCGTCTTCACTTCGAGCAGCTCGTCCACCGAGGTGCCGAGCACCTCGGCCAGCTTGGGCAGCGACGCCACGTCCGGAAACGAGAGGTTGCGCTCCCACTTGCTCACGGCCTTGTCCGTGACGCCCATCTGTTGGGCAAGCTCGAGCTGCGTCAGGCCCTTCTCCTTGCGCAGGGCGGAGATGGTGGCGCCGAAGGTCTGCTTGGTCATGATGGTCCTTTCGCTGGGATCCGTCTGGCAGGGCCATCGTCACGCGACGCCGCCCCGCGCTCAACCGACCGCCAGTTGAGTTGGCTCGACCGTTGGTAGAGTGTCAGTTTACGGCAGGTAACCTTGCAAAACCGTTAGGGGAGCATAAGCCCGGGCGATGGCACGCCGGGCGGGCGAGAAGGACGATGGCCTTGTCACTGACGCCTGCCGGAAGGAGCCGCCATGCCCGTCACCCTGCGCGTCGCGCTCGGCAACGTCTCGCGCTGCGCGCGCGACTACTCGGTCTACCTCGTCACGCTTGCCTTTGCCACGTGCCTGCTCTACTCGTTCAACGCCTCGGGCGACTACCTCCTGGCAATGCCGCTCACGGGCCCGCAGCTCGAGGTAATCCATAAGGCGCGCGACATTACGGGTGCCTTCTCGGTCTTTGTGGTGCTGGTCTTTGCCGTGCTCGTGGCCTACGCCACGCGCTTCATCGTGCGGCGGCGCTCGCGGGAGTTCGGGACGTACGCGCTGCTCGGCATGCGCGCGCCGGCGCTCGCGGCGATTCTCGCGGCGGAGGGCGCGCTCGTGGGGCTCGCGGCGCTGGCGGCGGGGCTTGCGCTCGGCGTGGCAGCGTCGCCGGCCTTCGGCGCGGTGGCGGCATTCGTCTTTGGCGTGCCGTGGCAGCTTGCCTGGTCCTTCTCGCCTGAGGCTGCGCTCGACGCGTGCGCGTGGTTCGCCGGAATCGAGGGGCTGGCGATCGCGCTTTCCGTGGTTGACGTGCTGCGCCGACCGCTCGTGGAGCTCCTCGAGCGTGACCGCGCGCCGGAGCGGCTTGCCTTTGCGGAGCGTCGCGGCGTGACGCGTGCGCAGGCGGTGCTGGCCGCGGTCCTTCTCGCCGTGGTGTGGGGCACGTGCGTGGTCCAGCCCGGGCTCTTTGTGCTCGCGATCCTGCCAATGGGCTGGGCGGCCTACGTGGCAACCTCGCTCGTCTTTCGGCTGGTGGCCGTGGGCGTGCCCGGGCGCGTGCGCCGCGGCTCCCGCTACTGGGAGGGCCTGCGCGCCTTCACGCTGCGGCAGGTGGAGGGCCACGTGTCCACAGGGTGCCAGGCGCTCTCGTGTACCTGTGTGCTCGTGGCCTGCGCGGTCTGCATGATCTGCGCGGGGCTCCTGTTCTCGGTGGGGCAGCGCGCGGCCGGGCTCGCGGACCCGGGAGCGCTGGTGGAGGCGTCGCTCGCGCCGATCGGCTACGTGGGAATCTTCTACGGGGAGGCGTTTCTCGTGGCGGCTGCAGCGGTGCTCGCGCTGCAGCAGGTGAGCCAGGCTGCGGACGGCAGGCGCGCCTACGCCACACTCATGGCGCTCGGAACGGACGATCGGGAGGCGCGCGGTGCCGTGCGGGCGCAGGTGGGCGTTGCCTTCGCGCTGCCCGCGGCGCTCGCGGTGGCGCACGACTGCTTTGGGCTTCTCCTAGTGCGCCAGCTCGCGCGCGGCGTGCCGGACGAGGTGTTTCTCGTCATCGCGATCTGCTCGGTCGTGGGCACGCTCGGGCTTCTCGCCCTGTACTACCTGCTCTGCGTCCGCGAGTGCGCACGCGTACTATGCTGTCAATCAGACTACAAAATGGTCTAACGTGGTATAAAATGAATCAAACGGCGTAAACCGGACGGTTGATGAAGGAGGTCCCATGGCAACAACAATGACGTCGCTCAACACCAAGCTGAGCGTCGAGGAGAAGGACGCCTTCGTCAGGAACACCGCTGCCCTGGGCCTGACGCCGTCCGCTGCCATCAAGGTCTTCGTCCACATGTTCAACGAGTGCGGCGGCTTCCCGTTTGAGGTTCGCCGGCAGGTGAGCGACGAGAGCACGACCTACCTCTCTGCGGATGACTACGGGCGCTTTGCGAATGCCCTCGACTCCGCCGTCCCCGTGGCCACCCGTGAGCTGCTCAATCGCGAGTTCTCATGGGAGGACTAGCGTTTCGTCGCATCCGCCCGCTTCTCGACGATGACGACGTGAGCGGGTTTAGCTCCGGCAACGGCGACAACGACGCCTGGCTCAAGGAGCGTGCGCAGCGAGCGATGCGCGACGGGACGGCACGGGTGTACGTCCTGCCCCTCGCTACGGGCGAGGTTTGCGGCTTCTATGCCCTGAGTACCCATGCGGTCGCGCGCGTTGGGACGCTTGCCGGCGCGTTGCGTCGAAACGCCCCGAACCCGATTCCCTGCACGCTGCTTGGCCAGCTCGCCGTCGACGAGCGCTATCAGGGGGAGTCGGCGGGTGCTCGACTGCTGCGGGACGCCATTCGCCGCGCGGCCGCGGCGTCGCGCATCGTTGCGTCGAGGGCGCTTGTCGTCGACCCGGCTGACGAACACGCGGAGGGCTTCTACGCTCACTTTGGGTTCCAGCGCCTAGCGAGTGATTCTCGCCGCATGTTCGTGCGGCTTTAGGGCGCGGCGTCGAGCCTCGGTTGACCGCGTGCGAGAAACGTCAACCAGGGATCCTTTGGTTCCGGTGACGTTCGACCACATACTGGAGGTGGCAGTTGGTCGCAGCATTAAGGGGAGCCATGGGTGAGAGCATCAACATTGGCCGCACGATCGTGCGGGAGCGCCGCCGCGTGGGCGTTACGCAGGAGGCCGCGACGCTCTTGGAGTCGCTCGTGCGCCGTCAGGACGCGAGCGCCCCGACGATGCTTCTCGCCTCTGCCTACCGCAAGCTCGGCCGCGACGACGAAGCCCTCGACCTTCTGCAGGCGGAGCGCCTGCGCGCGGCGAGCTTCGTTCTCTCGTCACTCATGCAGGAGGTGGGGATGCGGGACGATGCGGCATTTGCGCTCGCGGCTGGCAACGCCGCCGAAGCGGTCTTCGAGGCGCTCGATGCCCTTGTTCGCGCCGCCGACGCCATACGCGCGGTCCCGGCGCACCCGGCCCCGTCCGGCTTTCCGCTCTGGGACCGTGTGGGTGTCCACCTCGATTCCGCCCAAGCCGGCGAGACGTGGGCAGCTCACAAGGCCCGCCAGGCGGACGAGGTGGCATCGCTCATGCGTCAGGCGCTCGTCGAGCGCGTCGCGTCCTCCGAGTGGCGTGAGCTCGCGGGCGACGATCCACGCTATCAGGACGTACTTGCGAATGCTCTGCGATTGCGAGATCTGTGACGGGAGCTTATGCGCGCCTTCTTGTTTCTCTTGGCAGTTTGCGGTGTTGTATTGTCTGCTTTACTGTTGAAACAGGTTGAGCGAGTCGTTCGGAGTCGAGGAGGCGTTGCGCGTTGTCCGGTCGAACGGGGCGAAGCATTGCCTTCGCGCTCGCTGCGGCGGCGCTCTATGCGCTGAGCACACCGTTTTCCAAAGTGCTGCTTGCTGATATCGCGCCGAACATGATGGCGGCGCTGCTGTATCTCGGCGCGGGCGCCGGCATGACGGTACTTTCGCTCGCGAGCGGTGCACGTGGAGGCGCGGGCGAGGTTCGCGGACGCCCTCTTGAGCGCGCGGACGCCCCCTACGTGGCCGCGATGGTCGCGCTCGACGTAGCGGCGCCTCTGCTGCTCATGGCCGGGCTCTCCCTCTCGTCGGCAGAGAGCGTGTCTCTGTTGAACAACTTTGAGATCGTGGCGACCGCCCTTATCGCCCGCCTCATATTTGGTGAGCGGGTGGGAATGCGTACGGCGACGGGCATCGGCGTCATCTCCCTGGCATGCGTCCTCTTGTCCTGGGACGCAGGGGCGTGGGGATTCTCCGCTGGCTCGCTTCTCACGCTTGCAGCATGCCTGTGCTGGGGCATCGAGAACAACTGCACGAACAGGTTGTCGGATTGCGACCCGGTCCGGGTTGTCGTCATCAAGGGGTGGGGCTCGGGTGCCGGCGCGCTCCTCGTGGCACTCTGCGCGGGCGACGCCCTGCCGGCGCTCGCCGATGCGGGGCTTGCACTCCTGCTCGGGTTTGTCTCATACGGGCTGTCGATTGCCTGCTACGTGCGTGCCCAGCGCGACCTGGGGGCAGCGCGAACAAGTGCCTTTTACGCGGTGAACCCCTTCATTGGCAGTGCGCTGGCGTTCGTGCTGTTCCGCACGCCGCTCGCGCCGACGTTTGTCCTCGCGCTCGTCCTCATGGTGGTCGGCACGTGGCTCGTGGCGCCGCGAGAGCCTAGTGCGCCTCGCCCACCAGCTTGAGGCCGACGACGCATGCCACGAGACCCGTGATGAGCAGTACCTTTGCCCACGAGAACGACTCCGCGCCGGAGGCAACGCCCCACGCCACCGTGAGCGCGGCGCCGATGCCCACCCAGACGGCGTAGGCGGTGCCCAGCGGGATCGTGCGGACGGCGTGGCTCAGGCCGAGCATGCTCGCAGCGAGCGCGACGAGAAACACGATAGAGGGGACGGGCTGCGTGAAGCCCTCGGAGCGGTCGAGGGCCTGGGCCCACACGGCCTCCATCGCGCCCGACACGACCAAAATGACCCAATCCATGGCAACCTCCCAGATTATGCGCCGTCTTTGCGATTCTGGTACGGCTGCCCTCGTCAGAGACCCGTTGGGTCGGGCGAATCTTAGCACAGGTGCGGGAGGTTACGTTGTGAGCGTCCCTTGACCGACGGTTCTTCTCGCATTCTCGCAGTTCAGAGTTCTGGGCGAGAAGAACGGGCTGCTTGGAAAGAGCCACAGCAGACTATCAAATTGAACGAACAAATGTTCCTTCTTGTGCTATACTCTCCACAAGGTACGGGAGCGACAAGAGCGGCACGGAGACCCCCAATGGTACGTGTCGGCGGGTGATCAGGGATAGCAGGGACTGGTCATACTTGAAGCTCCCGGGCGGGTACGCGCCCCCGTCCTCCGGCACCCCAAAAGTCCGGGGCTCACAGTCTGTGCAGGTTAATTTGCCGTGAGTGAAACGGGGGCTCAGCTATGGCCGAGAGGTCCATCAAGCAGTTTGACGAGAAGAACGACGAGCGAGTTTGCGTGTCCGTTCGCAAGGCTCTCGGTCTTTGTGCTGCAGCTCGCGATTCACTTATGGGTCTCTGATCTGTCAGAAGAACCGTGTGAATTGGAGGCGCGTATGGAATGGAAGCTCGTTGCTCCCGGTATCGATAGGCTTCTTAGGGCCTTCGGAAGGGGATATAAAAACCCCGCCGCTCAGACGAGAAAGGTGCTCGATGCGCTTGACCGGCTCTTCGAAGTGCTTGCTGACCTTAAGCCTTTGGTGGACAACCATGAGGTGAAATCCATCTGGCTCAAAATACCGCGCGGGAGCTTAGATGACTTCGGCGATTACGAAGAGCTACTTGCCGAGGGGGAGGTTTCTTCGCACGAGGAATATGTCGAGCTGTGGGAAAGCGAATACCCCGACGACTATTCGTGGTACGAGCTCGTTGCGGTAGAGAACGAGCGCTGTCGTGCGGTGTCGGTCGGCAACGTGATGGTGCTCTGCGCCGACTCGGAGCAAGGGCCTATTGACTTCGATTGGCTCGAAGAACACGCGACCACTCTGCTCGATTTGCTGGCTCGTTCTGCATGCGAAAGCATGCGTGCGCTGCGGGAGGGGTCGTATAACGCAGTCGTCGCCAAGCAGCTTCCGTACTACTTACGTACCGGGGTGGTCGCGCGAGATGCCGTTTGGGCTGCACATCCGGAAGCGCGGGATGCCATCTTCGATGGGATGGACGAGGACACATATCGCGCGTTCTGCGAATATGCTGCCGCAGATGCGGAGGATGAGGACGCGATTGGTCGCCTGACCTCAATGACGGGAAATGACTTCCTTGCCGCCTGTGCTCTCGGCTACGGGGCGTGTGGGTACGAGGTTTGCGGAAGGGACGGCAGGCGCCTGCCACTTGACGATCTCTACCTCCGCTATGCGGACGGGCGTGACGAGGGATTGACCGGAAAGGGGGCGGGACTTTGTTCCGGACCAGGCATCGACCTTGCCAGTCCCGAGGCGTGGGATGCGTGGTATTTCGACCGAACTCGCAGCGGCGGGCACCCGTGGGAGGTATGCCGAGGCGGCAACTCCACCCATGTGAGCCTTGCTGTTTGCCACGATAGACGGATGGCGGAGTTTCGACATCGCGTCGGAGAGCTCTCTGATGAGGAGTTCAGGGCTTCCGAGCAATCATGGGGTTACTACTATGTGGTGGCCGGTAAGGCATGGAGCCGGGCGGTCGAAGCCGTACATTTCTATGTTGCGCTCAAGCGCGCGGGGCTTCCTGTTGTTCTGAGAGACGCACGTACGATTCTCGCTCGCTTCAAGGGAGAGGACCTCATAGGCGTGGTCCCTCGGGACGTCATTCCCGTGTACTGCGAGGGCATGTTCCCCAAGAGCTATGGGACCATTCTCGACTTCATGCACGTGCGCGACGAGGACATGGACGCCTTTGGCGACAAGATCGAATGGCTGCCGGAAAGCGAGGCGAAGCTGGCGTGAGGTTGGGTTTCAAGGATATAGAAAATGTGCCGTAAAAGTATCCTAATAGGATACAATTGGGACATGATTAGACAAAGACAGGCTCCGTTCATCGACTCGCTTTCAGCTTCCGAAGGCGTGTTCACGACCGCTCAGGCGGAGCGCCTCGGCATATCTCGCAGCGCTCTCGCAAAGGCCTGCTCCGCCGGGCGGCTCGTGAGGCTCGCGCACGGAGCGTATCGCTCGGCTGCGGTAACATCTTCTCCTGCCGACGAAATCGCCGCTGCTTGGAAGCTGACTGCCCCCGAGAAGATGCTTCATGAGCGAATGGCGTATGGCGCTTGGGACGGTATTGCTGTTGGAGGAACTACGGCGGCGTCCCTCATCAGCATCGGCGACTTCTTCCTGACCCCCATCTGTGTGTATGCTCCCAGACGGCTCAAGACCAGAAACCCCGATGTGCGCTTCTCTGTCCGACAGATCTCTTGGGAAGACGTAGATTTCGAACATGGGTTTGCCGTAACGAGGCCGGAGCGCACCGTCATCGACCTTGTGCTCGATGACGAAGAGCTCTCGCTTGTGCGGGATGCTTACGATGACGCTCTGGAGAAGGGGCTTGACCTTGAGAAGCTGCGCGCCATCGTAAGGCGGCTCGCGCCTGGGAAGGCTCGCAAGGTGCGCCGGGCTTTCGAGGAGTGCGATCTCCATGAGATATAAGACTTCAGAGGGTCTTGATAAGGCGATCAAGGCTGCGGCGCAGGCATCGCCGATGGATACCGGCAGGGCTTATGCGGGATTCTTCTTCCATCGGCTCCTCTGTCGAGTTTTCAGCGATCCTGACTCTCGCTTTCTGCTCAAAGGAGGACTGAGCATGCTCGCATGTACGATTGATGCCCGTGCGACGCGCGACATAGATCTCCTGTCAACGGGCGACGATCTCGAGGAAGCCGTTGAGGAGCTGAAGCGTCTGGCTTCCGTCGACCTAGGGGACTTCGTCACGTTCTCATTTGCGGGAATGGCTCCCATCAAGGCGGAGGACGAGTATCGATCTGGCATGAACGTGAGGTTCCAGGTCCGGCTGGGGAACAAGAGGCTCCAGGATATCTCTATCGACCTTGTGGTCGATGACATTCCTCAAGAGGATTTCGACACCGTCATGCCTGTCGATCGGATTACTGTGCGAGACCTTCCGACATGCTCCTACCGCGTGTATGCCGTGGAGAGCTCGCTTGCCGATAAGCTCTGCGGCATCGTGGAACGGCACCACGACAGGCCCTCTTCGAGACAGAAGGATCTGGTTGACGTTGTGGTGTTCGCCCGAAGCTGCGCGATTGACGGAACGAAGCTCTCTCGGCGACTAAGGCTGGAATGCCTTGCGAGAAGAATGCTCTTGCCCAATCATTTCGAGATTCCTGCGGAGTGGTTTGGCGCAGGAGAAACTAGATTCAGGAAGTTGTGCCGGCAGGTGCCTCTCGCCTTCGACGTGGGGGACATTTCCGATGCTGCTGCGCTTGCTGCCGCCCTGTTCGATCCGGTGCTTGAAGGCTCCGCCGAAGGCAAGGCATGGAATCCTGCGCTGGGAAGTTGGGAATAGGCTCTCGTTCTTGCGAGGGAGTAGGAGGAACCGGGCTGCGCAACGGGCTGTTTCTTGTGCAACGTTGGGCGCCCGGTGACAATGGCCTTAGCGAGAGACCCGAGCAAGGAGGAACCCCATGGCCATCAAGGACGTCATCACCGCCATCCGCAAGGAGGCGGGCATCACGCAGGAGGAGATGGCGCGCAGGCTCTACGTGACGCGGCAGGCGGTGTCTCGCTGGGAGCAGGCTGAGACGACCCCCGGGATCGACATGGTAAAGCTCATCTGCGTCACCTTCGGCGTGCCGCTCGAGCGCTTCTTCGACATGCCCATGAGCTACTACTGCCAGTGCTGTAGCATGCCCATCCCCGACGAGGAGATGCACGGCACCGAGGCCGACGGCTCCAAGAGCGCGGACTTCTGCAAGTTCTGCTACGACCACGGTGACTTCACCGCCAAGGGCATGACGATGGACGAGTTTATCGAGGCGACGGCTCCCATGGAGGCCAAGGCGCTTGGCGTCTCTCTCGACGAGGCGGTCTCGCTCATGGCCACGCTGCTGCCGCACCTCAAGCGCTGGCGCGAGGTTGCCGAGAACGAGGAGGCCTACGGCGAGGAGGTCCGTGCCGCCTACGGCGACGAGGTGATCGACGCCGCTAACGAGAAGTACGTGGCGATGGGCGAGGCGGCGCACCTGCAGGCTGAGGAGCTGGCGCTCGCCATCAACGAGCAGCTGCGCCGCGCAATGGAGGCGGGTGACCCTGCCGGCCCGGAGGCGCGCAAGCTCGTGGCGATGCACGGTCACTGGCTGCGCATGTACTGGCCGGACGGGCTCTACACGCCCGAGGCCCACAAGAGCCTGGCCGACGGTTACGTCTCCGACGAGCGGTTCCGCGCCTACTACGAAAAGGTGGCCCCGGGTGCTGCGCAGTTCCTGCGCGACGCGATTCACGCGTGCGTGTGATATGCCTGAGGGTCGTGTCCTGGTCCTAATAGGACGTGTGCCCTTTCTTATCCGGTTATTTGCCCTTGTTTATTTTAACCTAGCAAATTGCAAAAAATTTACTTTTGCTAGGATATCCTAGTAAAACTAGCTATATGAGAAAATGCTAGGATATTTACCGCGTCATGAGTTACGAAGCGTGACCGGATAAGGGGGCCTTATGTACGAACGAGCTTGTGTGGGCCTGCTGGCGGAGCGCCTCAGCGAGCCACGGCGCTTCATTCAGATCGTGGTCGGCTCGCGACAGACGGGCAAGAGCACCGCTGTGAGCCAGGCGCTCTCTCATGTGGGGACTCCCCGCGTCGAGTTTGCCTTTGACCGCCCGCGGGATCGGCGCGCTCGCAAGCTGGAGGAGGTCTGGGAGTCCGCACGCGAGGCCGCCGTGGACGGGAATGATGTCATTCTCTCCCTCGATGAGGTGCAGAAGGTCCCCGACTGGGCTCCGACGGTGAAGTACCTCTGGGACGAGGACACGAGGTCCGGACGCGGCGTCAAGGTCGTCCTCACGGGATCCTCCACACTCACCCTGCAGCGAGGCATGTCCGAGTCCCTCAAGGGGCGCTACGAGCTCATTCCCTCGACCCAGTGGACCTACGGCGAGTGTCGAGAGGCCTTTGGGTGCACGCTGGATGAGTATCTCTACTTTGGTGGATACCCCGGCGCGGTTCAGCTCCGCGACGACGAGCCCCGATGGGGCGCGTATGTGCGCGATGCCATCATCGAGCCCACGCTGACGCAGGACATCCTCGAGATGGAGACGGTTCGCAAGCCGGCGCTGCTCCGCGCGCTGTTTGAGGTGGGCGCCGCATATTCTGCCCAGGAGATCTCCTACCGCAAGCTCCTCGGCCAGCTCGACGACCGGGGCAATACGGACACCATCGCCCACTACCTGGAGCTGCTCTCGAATGCGGGACTCATGAGCGGCCTCAGGAAGTACGACGAGAAGATCACCAAGGAGCGCGGCAGCTCGCCGAGGCTGCTCGTACACGACACCTCGCTCATGGTGGTCGCCTCCGGTGAGGGCAGAGCAAGGCTGCTCGAGGACAGCGATCGCCGCGGTCACCTTGTGGAGACTGCGGTTGGCACCTATCTCCTCGCACGATCGAAGATGGAGCACTTCTCGGTCAACTGGTGGAGGGACGGCTCGGCAGAGGTGGACTTCGTGGTGACGCAAGGCAGGAAGAGGACGGTCATCGAGGTCAAGAGCGGCCGCGTCAAGAGCCTCAAGGGGCTTGGCGAGTTCGTCCAGAGGTTCCCGGGGACCTATGCCCTCGTTATCGGCTCGGACGAGTTCCCCGTGGAGGACTTCCTTCTGGGAAGGGTCCCGCTCTTCCAATAGAACGGCCTTGCTTGCATAGCGTGCATCATGTTCGATGGCCTTTGATCGTGGGCTTGTTAACATCGCACGTCTTGCCCAAGACGGTCGTGGTCACGGCGCTCGCCGTGACGGCGGGGAGAGACTACCTAGACTCGGCGCTTCGCCGCCGCTTCTTTCGCAATCTCCATCGGAGTCAGGTGCCCGAGCACCCCTATGTCCTTCCAACGTAGCGGCGCATGCGTGCCGGAAGGGGACGATTCAGCCCCTCGGCACCCATCGGTCGACCCAGATGCGAATCGGAAGGATTGTACCGTGATTACGAGCAGCGCGGTACGCCGCCTCGTCTATCGTCATTCCGGTCATGGCGTGGTGGTTCGGCATCACGCTTCTCGAGGCGCTTGCGACGGAGATCTCGGTTCTGGCGTTCCTGCTCCTGTTCACCTTTGCCTTCAACTGGCTGTTCGACCGCATCGCCGGCCTTCCGGACAGCGCCCGGTGAGCGCGGACGGCGCGCCCGCTACCGGGCCTGGTCGGCGTCGCCCGTGAACGCCTCGCGCGCCGCCTCCAAGAACCGCTCGGCGATGGGGCTGAACACCTGGTAGCGTTTCCAGATGAGCTGGATCCGCGTCTCCAGGCGCGGTGCGAGGGGCAGGAAGGCCAGCCCGCTTCCGGGGCTCGTGTCCACGAGGTGGTCGAAGGTGAGCAGGTAGCCGAGGCCCTCCCTCACGAAGAGCGACCCGTTGTAGGACAGGCGGAAGGACCCCTCCAGGCGCAGGCGGTCGCGGCCCTCGCCGCACCAGCGCGCGATGTCGTCGTCCCAGCCCTGCTCCGAGCAGAACAGCGGCAGGCCCACGAGGTCGTCGAAGGTGACGGCGTCCCTCGACGCCAGCGGGTGGCCGGCGGGCACGACCAGGCCCCACACGTCCGGCTCGGGGAGCGGCAGGGCGTGGTACTTGGCGGCGTCCGGCTCCTGGGCGAGCACGGCGAAGTCGATGACGCCGCGGTCGAGCTTCTCGGTCACCTGCTCGGTGTCGCCGCTCGTGATGTGGTAGCGCAGGTTGGGGTACAGGGCCTTGAGCGACTTGATGACCGCGGCCAGGCGGCGGATCTGGTAGGACTCCGCGAGCCCAAGGTAGATGTCGCCGCCGAGCACCTCGTCGAGCCCGTGGAACTCCTCGGCGATCTTGTCGGCCATGCTCACGAGGTCCTCCGCGCGCTTGCGCAGGAGCATCCCCTCCTCGGTGAGGCGAATGGAGAAGCTGCGGCGGACGAACAGCTTCTTGCCGAGCTCCCGCTCCAGCGACTTCAGCTGCTTGGAGAGGGTCGGCTGGGTCACGTGGAGCTGCTCGGCGGCGCGGGTCATGTTCTCCTCGCGCGCGACGGCCAGGAAGTAGCGCATCGTTCTCAGCTCCATGGGACCCCCGCTCATGACATTCCGTTTCTTCATATCACGATATACAGAATAGCCATTAGCGCGCCCCCTCTCGACCGACGTATAACGAAGTCGGACAGGGAGGTGAGAGGCAACATGGACGATCTGGCGCAGACGCTCAGGGACGCGGGGTGCGACGAGGGGACGTCGGAGGCGGTCCGCCGGCTCTGCGAGAGCCGTCGGGTCGACGACGCGGTCAGGGCGCTCCGGAGGCACCGGTGCGACCTGATGGACGCCCTTCACGAGAGCCAGGCGCGCGTCGACTGCCTCGACTACCTGATCAGACGCATGGAGGAAGAACGGACGTAGGCGCTCAAGGAAAGGGGCAACACCATGGCAGAGCAGACGCTGAGCATGACGAGCGAGTGGGACAAGACGTTCCCGGCAAGCGACAGGGTCGAGCACGGCAAGACGGAGTTTCGCACCCGCTACGGCTTCACGCTGGCGGCGGACGTCTACGTGCCGCGCGACCGTTCGCGCGCCGGCGAGGACGGAACGCTTCCCGCAATCGCGCTGTGCGGACCGTTCGGCGCGGTGAAGGAGCAGTGCGCGGGCCTCTACGCCCAGACGCTGGCCGAGCGCGGCTTCTTGACCATCGCCTTCGACCCCAGCTTCACGGGGGAGAGCTCGGGCGAGCCACGCTACATGGCCTCGCCGGACATCAACACCGAGGACTTCCAGGCAGCGGTGGACTACCTCTCCTGCCGCGAGGACGTCGACGCCGAGCGCATCGGCATCCTGGGCATCTGCGGCTGGGGCGGCCTGGCGCTTAACGCGGCGGCCCTCGACACGCGCGTGAGGGCGACCGTCGCCTCCACCATGTACGACATGACGCGCGTGAACGCCAACGGCTACTTCGACGCCGAGGACTCCGAGGAGGCCCGCCACGCCAAGCGCGTCGCCCTGAACGCCCAGCGCCTCGCGGACTATGAGGCGGGCACCTACGCGCTCGGCGGCGGCGTGGTGGACCCGCTGCCGGAGGACGCCCCCTTCTACGTGAGGGACTACTTCGACTACTACAAGACGTCGCGCGGCTACCACGCGCGCTCGCTGAACTCCAACGGCGGCTGGAACGTGATCGGCTGCATGTCCTTCATGAACCAGCCCATCCTGCGCTACGCAAACGAGATCCGCTCCGCGGTCCTCGTCATGCACGGCGACGCCGCGCACTCCTTCTACTTCGGCAAGGAGGCCTTCGAGCACCTCATGGAGGGCAACCCCGTGCCGGAGAACAAGGAGCTGCTCGTCATCCCCGGCGCCACGCACACCGACCTCTACGACGGGGGCGAGAAGGGCGCCATCCCCTGGGACAAGCTGGAGGGCTTCTTCTCCCAGTACCTGGCCTAAAGGCCGTGACGGAGTCCGCCGCGACCACACCTACGACGCAAGGAGGCTCCGACGTGGGCGTCTTCAACTTCGACACCAGGACGGTCATGCTCAACAGCGGCTACGCGCTGCCGCTGAACGGCCTTGGCACCTACAGCCTGCACGGCGAGGAGTGCGTCTCCTCGGTGCGCGCCGCCATCGATGCCGGGGTGCGGCTCTTCGACACCGCCTCGGCCTACGGCAACGAGGAGGAGGTGGGCCGCATCGACGCGCTCGACCGCGGCGAGAAGCACGACTGGTACTAGGCGCCCTTCCGCCCGCGCGGCTTACACGAGCGGCTTGCCCACGTTCCAGGCGCCACCGACCTCCTCGCCGACCACGCGGTAGGTCATGTGGGAGGCGTCGTAGACGAGCGGGCGCCACGCGGAGAAGTCGACCTTGCCGTCTTCGCCGAGGATCCTCTCGTCCACCAGCGTGTTCACGATGCGCCCGACGATGCGCGCGCCGTGCTCGTCGCCGTCCACGCTCGTGACCTCGCACTCCATGGTGAGCGGGTACTCCTCGATCACCGGGGCGTCCACGTGCTCGGAGCGCGTGAACGTGAGCCCGCTCCTCTCGGCCTTGTTGACCTTGTTGCCCGTGGCGATGCCGAAGTAGTCGGCGCTGACCACGTTGGCCCTGTCGGCGGGCGCTACGGTGAAGGCGCCCTTCTTCACGATGTTGGCCGTGGTCTTGTGGTCGCCGATGTTGAAGCAGATCTCGTGGCGGGTGCACTCGCCGGCCCACGCGGCGTTCATGGCGTTGGGCACGCCGTTCTCGTCGTAGCTCGCGATGATGAACACCGACTGCGGGAACAGCTCGCCCGCGTTGCCCAGGCTCCTCTTCATGGTGCGCTCCTTTCACGGGACCTTGCGTTACCCGCAGCATACGGCTCGCCCGCCGCGCGTGCCAGTACTGTCTTTGGGGTTAGCGCCCGGGCGCCGCGGCTACCGGCGGTGCTGCTCGCCCCACTCGCACATGAGGTCGAGCACCGGCACGAGTGAGCGGCCGCGCTCGGTGAGGCTGTACTCCACCTTGGGCGGGATCTGCGGGTACTCCTCGCGGTGGACGAGCCCGTCCGCCTCGAGCTGCTTGAGCGTGGAGGAGAGCGTCTTGTACGAGATGGTGCCGATGTAGCGCTGCAGCTCGTTGAAGCGCACCACGCCGAACTCCATGAGCGCGTAGAGGATCGTCATCTTGTACTTGCCGCTGATGAGCGAGAGCGTGTACGAGAAGCCCGTCTCGCCCAGTTGTGCCTCCGAGATGTGGCAGTTCATGCTTCCTCACTTTACTTAAGGTAAGTACTAAACTTTGCTATGCGTACTTATTATTGCACAAGCATTCTCCTACGATTATGTCCGGAAGGCGAGGGGCCGCCAAAAGAGGAGAGGAGCAATCATGGGCAAGAAGGTCGTTGTCATCACTGGCAGCCCGCGCAAGGGCGGCAACAGCTTCGCGATGGTGGACGCATTCGTGGATGCCGCCGAGAAGCTCGGTCACGAGGTCACGCGCTTCGACGCCGCGTTCATGAAGATCGGCGGATGTCACGCGTGCGAGACCTGCTACAGCGCCGGCAAGGAGTGCGCGCTCATCGCCTGCTGCGAGGAGGAGGATCCGACGGTGCTCGACGGCGTGCGCGTGCCCATGGAGCGCAACTGCGCCCTCAACAAGTGGGATATGGTCGGCGAGGTGTTGGTGCCGGGTGTGCTCAACAAGGACGACATCGAGAAGACCGACGGCTGCGCCCAGGCCGCCGCACTTGCTGAGAAGATCTAGAACCGAGTATCGGTCGTCCATCCGATGCGATACGGTTCGGGCGCGGGCGCAAGTGGTATGGGGTGCAAAACTGCGGGGCTCGGCGGCGAGAACTACGAGGGCGCGCGGTCGTGCGACTTCGACTGGGTTCGGCTGCTGGCGGCGCAGTGTCGCGCGCACGACGTGACGTTCGCGTTCACCGAGACGGGCACGGCGTTTGTGAAGGACGGGAAGACCTACCGCCTGCGCGACCACCGGCTGCAGAGCGAGCAGGCGTACAAGTCCGGCGTGAGCCGCGCGGGCCGTTCGATCGAGTGGCACCTGCACGACCCGCTCGGTCTGCCGATTCCCGCCGAGGAGTTCTATCGGCCTCATTTCCGCGAGCGCTGCGAGACGTGCGGCCAGCGTCTCATCTGCAACGGCTGCGCCAACTGCGGGCAGTGCGGCGAGGCAGCCGTCCCCCTCATGACAGAGGAGGAGCTGGCGCAAGCGTAGCGGCCCCGCCCTTCGCGCGCGGGGAGGCGCTATGCGTGGTCGCGCGCCGCGAGCGGCACGCGGTAGACGTACATCTCGATGGCGAGCTTCGCCCGCTCGTTGCCCTGGGCAGCGGCGGTATCCAGATCGCGGAGGGCGTAGTTGAAGTCGGTTATCTGACTTTCGGTCATCCTCTGCGAAGAGAGCGTGAGCCACGGCGACGTCTGCCCGGGAGCCAGAGCGTGCGACGAGACGGAATGATTTGCATGGTCTATCCTGCACTGCGCCGTGCCGAGCGAGCCTACAGAAAGGCCGAGCGCGGACGCTATTGCGTCGAGGTCGACCACGGCGTTGGTCACGCCGCCCGAAGTCACGCACGCGACCGCCGAGGAGAGGTCGGCCGTGAGCAGAGAATACAGCACGTCCGCCAGCGCCGAGCGCTGCCCCGAGGAGAGACGGGGCGCGGCGCCGGCCGCAGCCGGCTGACCGCCGCCTGTCAGCGAGGACAGCTTTTGCAATATGTCGGTATCGCAGACCAGATCTACGAGAGAGGAGAGCGTGCCGCAGAGCGTATCCTGCGAGGCTTTGACCTTGTGACCGTTGAGCGTTAC